>CANHSF010000001.1 GCA_947463065.1 Flavobacteriales bacterium
ATTGAGCATGATCATGGCCCATTCGCGCATGTCGCCGATTTCCAAAAGAGCGATGGCCTGGCGCATCAACTCATTGCCCAATCGCTTTTCCAACGATGCTGTTTTCGCCATCAAATCGGCCGTTGGAAGTTGGCCATATTCGAGCAGCACCCGATCGATTCGACTACCGAATGATCGCTCGGCTACAATGCGTTGTGCATTCAATTTGTACACAAACAAATCGTCAGGAATTCTCAATTTACCGATGAAACGGCTTTCGTCTTCCATCCAATACCTCGGTTGTTCGCCCCATCCCATCAGCTCCACGGCCACACCATTCTCAAAATGTTCTTGTGTAGGTTGGTTGGGTTGTCCCAATCCACCGAAGGCCGAACCTTTGTGATGCGCCAGCGCTTCCAAATCCAAAACCGCTTCGCCTCGTGCACGTATGGTGTGAAGAATCTCTGTTTTGCCAACCCCCGTCAATCCCGTTAGAACCACCCAATGACGGGGTGCTCTGAATTGATCCAAACAGCCATTGCGCCAGGTCTTGTAACCACCGGTCAGGCGCACAGCAGACAATCCACCTTTGAGCAAAAGCCACGTGAGAATTTCGCTGCGCAAACCGCCACGCGCGCAATACACCGCTACCGGTCGCTCACCCGCCAATGTTCTGGCCAGTTTGATTTTTTCGAGAAAAAAAGGCGCAGCCAATTCAAAACCCAAATCAATGGCCGCTTGCTTGCCCAATTTTTTATAGCAAATACCCACTTGCTCGCGTTGGGCATTGTCCAACAAGGGAATATTGACCGCGGAGGGAATGTGGGCGGGCTCAAATTCTCCCGGGCTTCGGGCATCGATCAACAGGATGGACTCGTCCAAGGTCTGTTGAAAGACCTTGCTCAAAATGCTAGGGATGGATTTTTTATTGATCATCTATAGCCATCGCCATCCAACAGGTTGCCCAAACCACCTAGAATGCTGCCTTCCTCTTTGCGAGCACCGGTGCCATAGCTCACGATGCGAGAAGCCAAGCGTGAAATCGGCAGCGTTTGCAACCACACTTTTCCAGGCCCTCTGAGTTGGGCAAAAAAGAAGCCTTCGCCGCCAAAGAGTGTGTTTTTGATTCCACCCACAAATTGGATATCGAAATCCACCTGCGACGTATATGCCACCACACAACCGGTATCGATGCGCAAGACCTCGCCCGGTTGAAGTTCGCGCTCGATAATATGACCACCGGCGTGGCAAAATGCCAATCCATCTCCTTCTACTTTTTGCATGATGAAACCTTCGCCGCCAAACAGGCCAGTGCCCAATTTTCGCTGCAGCTCGATGCCCACGCTCACACCTTTTGCAGCGCAAAGAAACGAATCCTTTTGGCAGATGATCTTACCGCCCAAACGCTGCAAATCCATTGGAATAATTTTTCCAGGATAAGGAGAAGCAAAAGCCACACGCGCTTTGCCGGCGCCGGTATGCGTAAAGGCTGTCATAAACAAACTTTCTCCCGTCAACAGACGCTTGCCCGCGCCCATGAGTTTATTGAAGAAACCGCCACCACCGCTGTTGCTGCCATCACCGAAGATGGTTTCCATCTGAACACCTTGGTCCATGTACATAAAAGATCCTGCCTCTGCAATCACTGTTTCCTGGGGATCCAATTCCACTTCGACACATTGCATTTCCTCTCCGTAAATGCGAAAATCAATTTCGTGATTTGTTCTCATCGTTCATATAATTTACGTGATCAAAAGTCGCTCATTCTTTGCAATGTTCGCAAGAATTCACCACAAAATTCCACCGTTTACGCATCCCCTTGAACCACTGATCCGAATTCGCGCCAGCGCATGTCCCATATGTTTTGGCTCCTGCAATCATAGCGGGTTTGATTTATCAGCATGAACTGGTGCGTCTGATGCACAGATGGGTTTGGGCCAATTGCGGTACAAATCGCACGGAGCTTCATCCAACGCAAGGCACAACTCGGCAAGGCTCCAAACGCTACAGCCATAACCTCCAATGGCAAGTCCACTGGGGATTATGGCTGTTGGCTGCAATGATCTTGGCAAACAGGTAGATTCTGCGCTATGCAGATGCCCGATCCGTCTTATTCGGTACCCGAACCGCTTTCGATCAAGCGGTACAATTCATCCAATTTTGGTTGAAGGATGATTTCGATGCGGCGATTCTTGGCCTTGTCGGTGGCGTCTACCGGGTGGTATGAACTGCGACCTGCGGCGCTGAGTTTCGACGGTTGAACCGAGCTGTTGGCAGTGATAATTTTCACCACTTCGGTGGCGCGCAAAACACTGAGATCCCAATTGTCTTTTGGATACGCGCTGGCGTTCATTTTATCCGTATCGGTATGTCCTTCGACAATGATTTCCATGTCGGCCTCGTTCTCAATGGCCTTCGCCAAGTCGATCAGTGCATTTTTACCGTTGGGATCAACCGTGGTGCTGCCTGTGGCAAAGAGGAGTTTGGCCTCCATGCTCACGTACACTTTGCCATCCTTCTCGGTCACTGTCAACCCTTTGTCTTTGAATCCAAGGAGAGCAGATTGGACTTTGTTTTTCAACGCTTCGCTGGCTGCTTGCTGATCGGCCAAGAGCTTTTCCATATCGGCAAGTCGCTTTTGCTTGTCGGCCAAGTCGGCATTTGACTTATCAATCGCCGCTTGCTTTTCGTTGAGATTTTTCTCCAAGGCCTTCAGTGCATCTTCTTTCTTTTGAAGTGCCTCTTGGGTTTTGTTGAGTTCGTCCACCAATTTTTTGTTCTCGCCCGACGCTTGATTCAGGAGCTCGCTGCTCTTTTTGGACAGAATATCATTGAGTTCGTTGACCTTGTCGTATTGCGACCGCAATTGGCGGTAGTCGCGGCCCATCTCCAGTGTATCGGCCAGCAGTTTGGTCAATTCCTTGTTCTTGGTATCCAAGGTGGCATTGAGCTCTTTGTTCTGTGCTTCCAATTGTTCCTTGCCTTTCTTGAGCGCATTGTTTTCTTGTTCCACGCTCATCTTGCGCGATTCAAGTTCGGTGTACTTGCGGTGTGGAACGCAGCTTTGAAAAGCCACAACGAAGGCTGCAATAGCCATAAATCCCCATTTTTTCATAATCTAAACTTTGGACAAATGTGGAGAAAATTTCATGCCCACAGCGGGGATGCAAATTCATTTATGCACCACAGCTTGTGGGAGAAAGAGCGGTTTTGCTTACAGCATCCACCCATTGACTTCCTCGAGCTGAACGGCTGGAATTTCCAATTTATTTTTTTTGCGGTATCCGTTCAGTGTTTGGTGGACAGCGGTTGGCTTTGCCGCTTTCAATTTCTCAACCGAATCGTAGCCTGCTTTGATCACATGTTCCACCCATTCCACAGGGATGCCCAATGCTTCGAACTCCTTTGGGTTGGGTCCTGACTCAAATTTTTCGGGGCGCATTTGCGGAAAGAAAAGCACCTCCTGAATGGTCTCATTGTTGGTCAAAAACATCACCAAACGGTCGACCCCAATGCCCATTCCCGATGTCGGCGGCATGCCGTACTCCATGGCCCTGAGGAAATCCTGGTCGATGAACATGGCCTCGTCATCACCGCGTTCTTGCAGACTCAATTGCTCTTCAAAGCGGGCTCTTTGATCGATTGGATCATTGAGCTCACTGTAGGCATTGGCGACTTCCTTGCCGTTGATCATGAGCTCAAAACGCTCCGTGAGCTCGGGGTTGTCGCGATGGCGTTTGCACAGTGGCGACATCTCAACAGGATAATCTGTGATAAAGGTTGGCTGAACAAACTGTCCTTCGCACTTGGCACCAAAGATTTCATCGATCAGCTTTCCCTTGCCCATGGTGGCGTTGACCTCGATGCCGATGCTTTGTGCAAAAGCGAAGAGCTCTTGCTCGGATTTGCCTGTAATATCAAAACCTGTATAGCGTTGGATGGCTTCGGTCATGGATACGCGGGCAAAAGGTTTTCCGAAATCAATGGTTTTTTCGCCAAACTGCACCACAGTGGTTTGAAGTGCCTTTTCGCATACATGGCGCAACATGGCTTCTGTAAAGTCCATCATCCAGTGATAGTCTTTGTAGGCCACATAAATTTCCATTACTGTGAATTCGGGATTGTGGGTGCGGTCCATGCCTTCATTGCGGAAGTTTCGACTGAACTCGTACACCCCATCAAAACCGCCCACGATCAAGCGTTTCAGATAAAGCTCGTTGGCTATGCGCAAGTACATGGGCACATCCAATGCATTGTGGTGGGTGACAAACGGACGTGCAGACGCCCCACCGGGGATGGCTTGCAAAACAGGCGTATCCACTTCCAAATACCCCCTTTCGTTGAAAAATTCGCGCATCGCATTGACAATGCGTGTGCGTTTGATAAACGTTTCTTTGACCTTGTCATTCACCACCAAATCCACGTAGCGCATACGATAGCGCAATTCGGGATCGGTAAAGGCGTCGTAAATATTGCCGGCCTCGTCCTTCTTCACCACAGGCAGGGGTTTGAGCGATTTGGCCAACACCGTAAGTTGAGCCACATGCACCGAAATTTCGCCCATTTTGGTGGTAAAGAGTTTTCCTTCGACACCGATAAAATCACCGAAGTGCAAGAGGTGTTTCACCACTTCTTTGTAAAACGATTTGTCTTCGCTGGGACAGATGGAGTCCACATTGATGTAGATCTGCACGCGACCTGTTGCATCTTGCAAGTGTGCAAAAGAGGCCTTGCCCATATCGCGCATATTCATGAGGCGGCCGGCCAATCTGACTTCGCGGCCTTCTTCGTATTGGTCAATGCACTCTTGAGAGGTGGCAGTAACCTTGAATTCGGCGGCCGGAAATGGTTCAATTCCTTTGGCGCGCAATTTCTCGAGTGCCTCTCTGCGTACAATTTCTTCGGGTGACAAATTTTGAATCATGGCGCGAATTTACTCCAATTGATCCAAACTAAAATCACGCATTCGCGCATTGCCGTTGGTTCATGTTTATTTGGAGCGAATGGCATCCACAGGGTTGAGGCGCGCGGCTTTGAGGGCAGGTATGATTCCAGCCACAATGCCCACAATGACCGAAATGGAAATCCCCAAAACAATGCGTTGCATGGGAAGAATAAAATTGAAATCAATGATTCGATTGAGCAAGGCTACCAACCCCGCAACAAAGGCCAAACCGGCCAATCCGCCCACCAAGCACAACACCACACTCTCAAACAAAAACTGATTGAGGATAAAGTAGTTCTTGGCCCCCAGCGCCTTTTGAATGCCAATGATATTGGTGCGTTCACTCACACTCACAAACATGATATTGGCGATACTGAAAGCGCCCACGAGAATTGCAAAAATCCCTATGACCAATCCAATCACATTGAACACCTCAATGATGCTATCCACAACGGAATTGATCATGGTCGATTCGATAATGGAAAAGTCGTTGCTGTCTTTGACACGAACGCCGCGCACTTCGCGCATGGCTGAGATAACCGCACTTTTCAATTCTTTGTTGGAAAGATCCCCACGGCCCTTGACCACCACCGACGCGTCTTCCACTTCCGATCCAGTAAGGCGCACACCATAGGCATACGGCATCATGGCTGCATTGTCAAAGCCCGAACCAAAAAGCGATGTGCCTTCCTTCTCGAATACACCGATCACACGCATTTTCAGACCACCAACCGTGATCTCCTTCTCCAATGGATCAATGCCTTGAAAAAGCCCCTCCGCCAATACTGCGCCAATCACAACCACGTTGCGGCCGCCTTCTACCTCGGGTTCGGTGAAGTAGCGTCCTTTGGCAATATTGAGTGCTACAGCATCTCTGAAGTGATAGGTTACCGCATTGACCCGGGCATCTTCCACGAAGTTGTTGCCAAATTCGGCCGTCTTCTGGGTACCGGCGCTAAAAGACACCGAAGCTGCTTCGGGCAAGCGCTGCTGCAATCGCTCCATGTCCTTGATGGATGGGGGTCTGCGCCGCATGTACTTCCACCATTCATAATCCTCAGCGCCATCTTCTGGACCCATGGGCCATTTTTGAATGAACATCACATCGCTGCCGATCATATCAAAACTCGACCGCATGTCGCTCTCCATGCTATCGACAACACTCAAAACGAAAATGATAGAAAAAATACCAATGGTGATACCGGACAAGGACAATAAGGTACGCAGCCGATTGCTGCGTAGAGCGCCCCATGCAAATTGCATGCTTTCCCATATCTGACGAAATACCATGGAGCGAAGCTAATCAAAAAGGCGTCAGCTATCACCGAAAAGGGATCAACGGCACAGGCCACACAACAAAGGGAAATTTTTGCGTTGAACAAGCTATTACCTTTGCCAACTGACGTTGCGAAGCACCTTTGAAACGGAATTGCCACATTGCACAGACCATCATCGCCCTCCTCTGCATGTCCATGTGGAGCACGACCGCGTGGAGTCAATTGCACAATGAAAAACGCATCGCATTCCAAGTGGTCAACGACACTACACAGCTAGACACCACGAGCATCGTTCCAGGGAGTGTATTGGTATGGAATGCCGACACGCTGGTGCACTTCACCCAATGGGAGCTCATCGCTCACGCCGGACAATTGGTCACCGACTCCACTTTGCGCGATGCCGCATTGCTGGTACAGTACAAGACGATGCCCATGAACCTCAGCGGCCCGATCCGGCACAAATCCACACAACTGATCGCGGCCAAAAAAGAAGCACCATACAAGCCCTTTCTCATCGGCGGCTCCAATGCGGCCTTGCTCAGCAACGACGATGGCATTCGCAAGTCTGGGTCAATATCGAGGGGAATCACCATTGGCAACAACCAAAATCTTTCGGTCAATAGCGCATTGAACTTGCAACTCAGCGGCAAACTCACCGATCGGTACACCCTGCTGGCCTCCATCAGCGACGACAACATTCCCATTCAACCCGATGGAAATACGAGCACGCTTCAAGATTTTGATCAGGTGTTTATTCAAATTTCCGATCCCACTACGCGTCTGATCGCCGGCGACTTTGTTCTGGCGAGGCCTTATGGCAACTACCTGCAATACAACAAGCGCACACAGGGATTGTACTTCAACAAAACCATGGCATCAAAGTCCAAGACCACCTTCACCATGGAGGCTTCAGCATCGGTCTCCAAAGGACGATTCGGGCGCAATGTCATACAAGGCATCGAGGGCAATCAGGGTCCTTATCGCCTCACTGGGGCAGATGGGGAACAATTCATCATTGTGCTTGGTGGCACAGAACAAGTGTTCATCGATGGAAAATTGCTGCAGCGCGGTACCGACAAAGACTATGTGATCGATTACAATGCAGCCGAAATCACATTTACACCTCGGCATTTGATCACCAAGGATCGCAGGATCACCGTGGAATTTCAGTATTCCGAAAAACGGTATGCGCGACCGCTTCTGCAAAGCGCCATGACTTGGACCAACCAAAACCACAAAACCTACTTGAATGTATATAGCGAGAGCGACGCGCGCAATCAGCCGCTCCAACAAGAGCTCAGCGATAGCGACAAAACCCAATTGGCCCTCGCCGGCGACGATCCGCTTGCTGCAATAACCAGCGGCATTCAAAACACCGCATTCACCAATAGTCAACTGCTATACACGCAAGTCGATAGTCTCGGATTTTCAGATGTACTGATTTACACCACCGATTCAACACAGTCGTTGTACCGTGTCACCTTCAGTTTTGTAGGCCAAGGCAACGGCGATTATGTGGAGGATGGATTCGAAGCCACAGGAAAAAAATACAAATGGATCAAACCCGAGGAAGTTGCTGGAGAGCTGGTGCATCAAGGCAATTATGCTCCGGTAACTTTGTTGGCCGCACCCAAAAAAAACCAGATGATCACCGCGGGCCATGAGATGACTCAATCATTGGATCGCAATACCACCACACTCACCCATCAGCTCAAAACAGAAGGCGCTTGGAGCAACAAAGACCTCAACACGTTTTCTTCGATCGACAATGCCGACAACCAAGGGTGGGCAGGTAAATTCAGTTATTCGTTTACACGATTGCGCAAAGACTCATTGGATCGACGCAGCAACAACCGCAGCCTAAAAACATTGGTGGGTTACGAATACAATCACCGCAATTTTTCGGCCATCGAGCGATTTCGCGAAGTGGAGTTCAACCGCAATTGGAATCTGGGCGCACAACAGCCGCTCGGTGCCTTGCAGTGGGCCAAAACCGAAGTGCAATGGGGCAAAGAGTTGTCGGGCACGATAAGGCTCGGAGGCGAGTGGCTCACCATCGCGGATTGGGGCGAAGGCATCAATGGCCAACTGCACGTGAATTGGCGCAATGCCAAAGGCTTTCAAGCACTTTTTCAAGGCTCCTTGCTCAATACCGATGGACAAACCAACTCGCGATTCGTTCGGCACAAAGGCGATGTAAGTCAAACGTGGAAAAAACTTCGCTTGTATTACCGCGACGAACACGAGCGCAACCTCTTCTTTCTGCAATCCTCGGATAGTTTAAGTACATTGTCGTATCAGTTTTATGATTGGGAAACGGGCATTGGCACAGCAGACACGCTCAAAAAAAGCATCAACCTCTACTACCGCAATCGATTCGAAAACCGTTTGGACAACAGCGATTTGAGCCGTGCCTCGGTGGCCGACCAATACGGTATTACTGCCCGATGGAACGCCAAGCCCGAACAGCGCCTTGCCCTGTTTGTGAGCAACCGAAGACTGCGTGTATTGAACACCGAAGCCATCACCACCGCACCCGAAAACACCTTGGTCACACGGGTTGAATATTTTTGGAAATACAAAAATGGATTCTTGCAAAGCACAACCTTTTATGAAACAGGATCGGGACTGGAGCAACGCAAAGAATACGTGTACATCGAAGTGCAACCCGGTCAAGGCAATTTCGTGTGGGTAGATTACAACGCGAATGGGGTCAAAGAACTCAACGAATTTGAAACAGCGCTTTACGCCTATGAAGCCAACTATATCCGATCGGCCATTCAGAGCAACGAATACTTGCGCACGTACACCAATCAAATCAACCAAAGTTTGAGCATTCAACCCGAACGATTGATCAAGAAGCAGGAAGGTTGGCGCAAATTGGTGGCACGATTGAGCACACAATCCACGATTCGACTCGACCGCAAAAACACTTCCAACGATGGCGATTCACGATTCAATCCATTGTCGTATGATGCTTCCGACACCAGTTTGATATCGCTCAACGGATTGATGCGCCATGTGCTTTTCATCAACAAATCGAATCCGGTGTTCAATGCTGAATGCACGTATCAAGAAAACAATGGAAAGAACTTATTGAGCAATGGTTTTGAAACACGTTCCGAAAAGTTTTGGCAAAGTTCTGCGCGTTTTACATTGAAAAAAACATGGACCATTCAGGCCGAGTTTCGCCAAGGGATCAAACAAGCCGCTTCAGACTTTCTAAGTGGACGCAATTATCTATTGGACTATGTGCAAGTGCAACCCGTGCTGACTTGGCAACCGGGCAATACCGGCCGACTCAATGCCAAAACACAATATGCCGACAAAGTGAATCGCGAAGGAACCGAGCGCGCTATCATTCGGCGCTTTGGCCTGGAGGCGATCGTGAGCAATGTCAAAAAAGGATCGCTGCAATGCGAGATCAATTACTACAAAATCGCTTACAACGGCACCAACAACAATTCGCTTGCGTTTGATATGTTGGAAGGGTTAAACGCCGGCAACAACATGACGTGGTCGTTGAGTGTACAGCGCACCATAGCCAAAAATCTGCAGTTGAACATCAATTACAATGGACGCAAACCCGAGACTGTTCCCACCATTCACGCGGGAGGGATGCAATTGCGGGCGTTTTTCTAAGGTCTACGCCTTCCGCACCACCTCGTCCTTCAACAAAGCCTTGTTTTTATTGGCCAATTGACCGCAGGCTGCATCGATGTCTTTTCCTCGCGAACGACGCACGTTGACGATCATGTTGCGCGACTCCAGAAACTGCGCAAAGGCGTCCACACGCTCCGGACTGGCTTGCTGGAACTCACCCTGGTCAATGGGATTATACTCGATGATATTGATTTTGACAGGCAGATTTTTAGCATAAGCAGCCAGCTCTTGCGCGTCCTTGATGCTGTCGTTGAAATCTTTGAAAATGATGTATTCAAAAGTCACACGTGTGCCCGTCTTGTCGTAGAAATAACGCAACGCATCGGCCAACGACTCCAAATTGTTGGACTCGTTGATGTCCATGATGTGATTGCGTTTCTCGTCATTGGCGGCATGCAGCGATAGCGCCAAATTGAATTTGACTTGATCGTCGCCCAATTTTTTGATCATTTTGCCCACACCGGCAGTACTCAAGGTGATGCGCTGCGGCGACATGCCCAATCCATCAGGCGAGGTAATGCGTTCAATCGACGCCAATACATTCTTGTAATTCAAGAGCGGTTCGCCCATGCCCATGTACACAATATTGCTCAGCGGTATTTGGTATCGCTCTTCCGCTTGTCGTTTGAGATACGTGACTTGATCAACAATTTCGTAGTGTTGCAAGTTGCGCAGCATCTTGAGTCGACCTGTGCCACAAAATTTACATGAAAGACTGCAGCCCACCTGCGACGAAATACAAGCCGTCATTCGGTTCGTGGTCGGAATCAAAACGCCTTCCACCACCTTTCCGGCATCCACCTCGAATGCACATTTGATGGTGCGATCCGAACTCACTTGCTCATCCTTGACAGAAATTTTGCGCAAATCAAAATGTTCGGCAAGCAGGGCTTTGGTAGCAGCCGAAACATTGCGCATATCATCAAAGGAAGCCACGTCCTTTTTCCACAGCCATTCGCTGATCTGTTTGGCACGGAACTTTTGTTCTCCATGCTTTACCATGAAGTCCACCAATTCATCGTTGGTCAGTGATCGAATATCCGGTCGAATGGCGCTGCTCATTTGTTGTGCAAAGATAGCATGGTCCATAGATCTATACCGTCAAAAACAAAAGCCGACTCCAAAGAGCCGGCTTCTGCTGATAAAACCTGTTTTGCAATATGTATCTATAACCTACTTGCCTTGTTTATTGTGCTCTGAACACGAGCTTGTAACGGAACAATTCACCCACCACCAACTGATCAGAATCCACCTTCATTTTCTTCACTTGATTTTCAATGAACTTCTTCAACAAAGGATTCTTGGTGTTGATGGTTACCACTTTCAAATTGCCTTCGGGCATTACCTCAAGCATCACAGCCGCTTCACCGTTCATGTCCTTGCCCAATTGCGAAGGGTTAAACAAATGGCGGTTCACTTCCTTTGTCACCTCATTGGCCACTGAAGTCGTTTGCGCGGTGCCTTTTTTCTTCTTGTAGGTATCGAGTTGACTTGCGTTTGCTTGTGTGAAAACGAGCATAAGGGCGAAAAGAATGGTGAGTGCTTTCATGGCTGTAATTTTTTTAAGTAGTGTTTGTTTGATTACAGTCATAGAGCGAAGAGCGCTCTTCATTCGTTACAACCAATCTGAAAAAAAATTCATTTTCCCAACAAAATCAATGGTTTCAATGCAAAAAAAATTCACCAACCCGTAACCAGCAAACCTCGAGCAGCTTTTTCTGAGCATTTTTGATACCTCGAATACGCCTTCGCCGCTCGTGTCCGAATAGCTTCAGCGTTTTCTCCCGCTACATAGCTAGTCAATGCATCATGCAAAGTATATGCTTCTGGTGCCATCAAACCCGTAGTCCATACCAAAGGTTCAACGCCAGCTTGCTTCAAGTGAGGAGAAAAATAATGTTTGCTGTAACACGCCAAAATGATGGTATTGCGCTTACGAGTATTTCTTGCTGCAAAGGTTTCGCTTATTTCAAAGTCCATCAAGCCATCATGGCCTATATAAGCCAACAATTCCGACTGCCCGCCAAAGGACAAAAAGGTTCCGTCCTTGGCAATTCTGCGTTGCAAAGCACCACTCGATGCAGACAAAAAATCCCGTGTACAACGTTCAATATACTGGCCATTGTAAGCCTCAGCCAAAAGATAAACGTCCTGAGTTTTATGCTTGAACAGCAACCGCTCAATGATCAAGCTATCGGGGCGTTCCGATTGTACCAATTGCCATTCTGCACTCTTCTTGAAAAATGTTTTTATGCCAAAACCACAGCCCCAATACAAGTTTGTGGCAGGATCTTGACCATTGCCAATACCCTTCGGCACAGGAACGATGCCTTGATATTGGTTATCGCATAGCGCCACAAAAACGTGGATCATTCGGGCAGAATCTGCCTGGGGCAAGCTATCCACCACTTCCAATTTTGTCAGATCATTCTGTAGAAACAACGATGCAGATACCGTGCTCAGCCCTTCACGAGGAACTTGATTGCAACTGCACACCCACAAGACCGCCATTAAAATTCCTATTCCAAACAGTGCACGAGCGTCAAACCATCGGTAAAAAAAAAGAGCATTCATGGGCATTTATTGTTTCAAAAAGGTCAAAAAAGAATGGTTGAACAACGTGTCCCTTATGACCACATATTGTGCAACCTAAGCTACACCATTTCAGCTCCGCATACAATAAAGAAATATGGAATAAAGCCTTGTCACGCCACAGATTCTCTCCGTCCCAACCCAGCGATACTCCAATAGCACCATCAGGGAGACCATTTGTTAGCCCTGCAAGGGGCGAAATCATGACAAAAAAAAACGAGACAACTTGTTTGTTGTCTCGCCTACTTTATGTACCCAGGGTGGGAATCGAACCCACATGCCCGAAGACACACGATTTTGAGTCGTGCGCGTCTACCAATTCCGCCACCTAGGCATTTCCACTTCTATCGGAGTCCGTATGACCCAATTATCGAAACGGGGTGCGAATATAATACAGATCTTGCTTGTCCACAAAATCCATCTTCCTTTTCCTACTTTTTCTCACAATATTTTATCGTCTTGCCCTTACCACGGCTCAAAATCACCCGCCCACCTGTCTCTGCACCACTCCAACCGGGCTGAAGCAACAATCCATCCTCCTCGTTGTCCGCCCAAACGGTCCGCGCCTGTCCACCCAAACGGTCCAAACCCACACAGGTCACTTGGCTTCGGGTTCCCCCTCCCCAGGCCGTCGCCTCTCCATCGGGCAAAGCCGCCAATTTCGTAGCATTCTCCTTGGCATCGTTGAAAAAAAACTGCCAACCTTCTTCCGTCCCAAACAACGCATACGAACAATACTCCGGGTTGCTCAATACATATTGGGTCTTGGAAATTTTGGAACTCCACAACTGCCGCCCATCGGCTTGCAATAACGTTGCGATCACATTGTCGAAATGATAGCGGTATTCGCTCTGCCGACTGCCCGTGAGCGGATCCGAACTTATGGTCTCGGTGATGTAATACTGTTCGCCCACCAACAAAATCTGTCCTTCGGCTGTGAATAGCATGTGGTCCAAATAATAATCGGTCAGCGTGGGGCGATTTTCAACCTGCTTCTCACGCATGAACTTCAACAAAAATTCTTTGCTAAACGGCATCAGCGACGCAGCCTTCACCGCTCCTCCTCCTGCTGTTATGGTAAACAAAAACGTTCCGGCTGCGGCAAATTCCGAATCATTGGAATAATAGCCCGCTATCATCAAATCGCCCGACGCATGCACCTTGAAAATGGCCGAAACCACTTGCTTATCGCGCAAGCCCACTCCGAATTCCTTGAGCTTGTTGGTCGATGCGCTGTAGTAGAACACCGCATGTTTTCCCATTTGCACGGTCTTAATGCCCACCTGATCCTTAACGGGATTGCGGCCACTCATCAGAAAAATATCGCCTTGATTGTCCACTGCATAATTGTGCACCTCCAAAATATCATTTTGGTAAGGCAGTTCCAATTCCTTCTCCCACAACAAATCGATGGTCCGATCATATACCTTTATGCTCAACGGCACATCTCGTTTTTGCTCGTACTTGCTGTCGAAAAGCATCATGATCTTGGTGCCATCCGGCGATGCCACCGCCTTAAAAACCAGTGGCCTCGATACCGATTGATGCACGGTATAATGCACCAAACTCGGCTCCGAAACGCGTTGCCCCTTGGCATCCAACAAAGTGGCCATGATCTGATACTGCTCGCTCTCCTTGCTGAATCCTCCGGTAAACATGATGAAGCCATCGCCCAAAAAAAGCAATTGTTCGAACTTTTGATCTTTATTGCCCTCGGGCAAGTCCAGCTTTGTTGTGCTTTTCATGTCGAAACTGCCGTAGGTGAAAAACCGCAACTCGACCGATTGACTGCGCTCGTTCTCAACGGCCACAAAATAGCCTTCGCCCGTGGACCCGGCCAAAAACTGCCGAGCTTCGTCCTTCGCCACTTTAATCACTCCCGAGCACACCTGAGCCCATTGGGCATTCGACAACATTATCAAACACACCGCAATCAAGGCCCGCCAACCGCAGCCCCAACAAGTTGTCCTGAGTTTATTCATATTTTTCATGTTTTTCATTGGTGCAATCTGCCCAAAGCGAATCCATTTTTGCCCGGTCGCAAATCACCACAAATTGCGCCATTTTCCGCACACCGCAACACGGCTGCCGCATCTTCTGTCCATAGTCCAATGCTGAAAACCATCTTGTCGGATGCAACGGGGTTTTGTCTTTGACCTGCATCAAATTCCGTTTTTTTCATCGGCGCAAAAGAGGATTTCACCTTAGATTTGACGCACTGCAGTGAAAGTGATCGATCAAATACAAGCGCCCATCCGCCATGAAATGCTGGCCTTCGAAACGCATTTCAGAAACGCTATGAAAAGCGACAAGATGTTGCTCGATCGAATTACGCATTACATCATCAAACAAAAGGGCAAGCAAATGCGCCCCATGTTTGTTTTTTTGTCGTGCAAACTCATTGGCCCCATTGGGGATGCCGCTTACACCGCCGCCAGCATGATCGAACTCCTTCATACCGCATCGCTCGTGCACGACGATGTGGTGGACGACGCCGGCAAACGACGAGGATTTTTCTCCATCAATGCCCTTTGGAAAAATAAAATCGCGGTATTGGTGGGCGACTACTTGCTCGCCAAAGGCCTTCTCATCAGCATCGACAACAATCAAATCGAACTCTTGCGCATCATGAGCCGCACGGTGCAGGAAATGAGCGAAGGGGAATTGCTCCAACAAGAGAAAAGCCGACTGCTCAACATCACCGAGGAGGTCTATTTTGAAATCATCAGCCAAAAAACAGCCTCGCTCATTGCCGCGTGCTGCGAATGCGGAGCCACAGCCGCCGGCGCATCGGCAGAACAACGCGAAAAAATGCGGATGTTTGGACTCAAAGCGGGATTGGCCTTCCAAATCAAAGACGACTTGTTTGATTACGGCTTCGAAGATGTAGGCAAGCCGTTGGGCATCGACATCCAGGAGCGCAAACTCACGCTGCCCCTCATTTATGCACTGAGCAAGGCGGATAGCAGCCTGCGCAAAGAAATGATGCAGGTGGTCAAGCGCCACAACACCGATTCCAAAAAGGTCAAACAACTGATCGAAAAAGTACATGCACTGGGCGGCATGGAATACGCCTACCACAAAATGCTCTCCCTGCGCGATGAGGCCTTGGACATCTTGCATCAATTTGCACCCAACGAAGCCGGTGCGGCCCTTGCTCAACTTGTCAATTACACCGTAGAACGCAAAAAATGAAACCGATCGCCTTTATTTCTTTTATCGCCTTGATACTTTGCGGTTGCGAATCCACCCCAACACCGGCCCCTGTGGCCAACGTTGCTCTGCCCCAAATTGCCGATGCTACAGCCAAAGTGACCGAGTCGCACCCCAACGGTACACCCAAAAAAGCAGTTTATACCAACAATACATCGGGAAGCAAGGTGGCCGACATGGAATTGTACGACGACGGCAAAACCTACATCGATCGCCGCTACACCAATGACACCCTCAACGGCACCAGCTATTCGTATTACAACAATGGAAAACCTTGGAGCATGAACTCCTATAAAATGGGAGTATACCACGGCGCCTATCAACTTTGGTGGCCCAATGGGCAAGTCCGTCTCACCGGGCAATACATCGATGGCAAAGAGGACGGCGAATGGATCAATTTCTATGACAACGGACGCATCGACACCCGCGGATTCTACGAAAACGGGGTCAAGAAAGAGGTTTGGACCACCTACAACAGGGAGGGAAAACTGCTCAAAGAGACCAAATACGACTGAGCCCAACTGCTAACACCGCCCTGTCAAAAGCCCGCACCTTAGGGCAATCGCAACCTACAGCCGCTCCATTACATTGCATGCTCATTGAATGCATGCTCATGCCGTTACACTCCTCTGCTAAAAAATTCTTGTCCAGCATATGTGCGCTGCTCTGGGCGATATCGGCTTCAGCGCATACCGACGCCCCCAAAACAACCCGCGAAGCCTATATTGACCTTTGGAAAGACGAAGCCATCTACCAAATGGTGCTGCACAAAATTCCCGCAAGCATCACCTTGGCACAGGGCATCTTGGAGAGCGGAGATGGCAATAGCCGTTTGGCCACCGAAGCCAACAACCACTTCGGTATCAAATGCCACACCGATTGGACGGGGCCCAAAATCTTCGAAGACGACGACGCCAAGTCCGAGTGTTTCAGAAAATACGACGATGCCCGATCCTCCTACGAAGACCACAGCATCTTCCTCCAGCGCAAGCGGTATGAATCACTGTTTGATTTGAAAACCGACGACTACAAAGGTTGGGCGAAAGGACTCAAAAACTGCGGATACGCCACCAACCCCAAATACCCCGAATTGCTCATCAAACTCATTGAAGAATGGCAACTGCACGAGTACGATGAGATTGGGATGAAGCACATCAAAGACGGCACCACACCCGATAGAAAAAACAGTGCATTGACGGCGCAGACCCAACCCGCAAAAAAGGACAGCAAGCCGGACAAAAAGCGCCCCAATCGCAACACGGAAGAACGCCAAGAAATCAACCTTGGAGGCCGAACAGTTGAACTCAGCCCCAACAGAGTCAAGTACATCGTAGCCCATGCGGGCGACACCCCCGAGAAAATTGCCGAGTCGCTGGGCTTGAATCCGTGGCAAATCAAAAAATACAACGACCTGGAGGACCTGAACACCGCTTTCAAAGCCGGAGACCGCGTGTACATACAACCCAAGCGCAATCGCGGAAACGAGGCCAAATACACCATCCAAAAAGGAGATGACTTGCGGACCATATCGCAAAAAACCGGTGTAAAAATGAAGGCCTTACAAAAGCTCAATCCATCGACCGATTGGGGGAAGTTAAAGTCAGGTGAAAGCTTGAAATTGAGGAAATAAAAAAACGGTCCGCAGTGGACCGTTTCATTTTGATAGTTGCCCGACCAGGATTCGAACCTAGACAAACTGAACCAAAATCAGTTGTACTGCCATTATACTATCGGGCAATGCTTTTAGGAATTAAAGCGGGTGCAAAAATACAAAGACAAGTTATTTCTGCAAGAACTTTCTCATTTCTTACCTTCGTAAACAACATTTTTTTATTTGAGCCGTGGAAAAAATACTCAACTACATCGCCGGAAACTTAGTAGAACCAAGCCATTCAGCCTATTTGGACAACTACGAGCCGGGCAGGGGAAAAGTATACTCTTGGGTTCCAGACAGCGACGAACACGACGTAGAAATGGCCTTTTCGGCCGCAAAGAAGGCTTTTTCGGCTTGGAAAAACATGCCTTTGGAGCAGCGGTGCGCCATTTTGCAGCGTTTGGCCGATAAGATCGGTGAAAACAAAGCCGCATTGGCCTTGGCCGAAGCCAAAGACAACGGCAAACCCGTTTCCCTCGCATTGCAGGTCGATATTCCACGCGCCGAAAGCAATATGCGCTTCTTTGCCACAGCCGCATTGCACTGGAGCTCCGAATCGCACATCATGGAAAACGAAGCCATCAACTACACCCACCGCAAACCCATCGGGGTCGTTGGTTGCATTTCGCCTTGGAATTTGCCACTGTATCTGTTTACTTGGAAAATCGCTCCGGCTCTGGCCGCCGGCAACTGTGTCATTGCCAAACCTTCGGAGCTCACGCCGATGACCGCATTTCTGCTTTCCAAACTCGCCATCGAAGCAGGACTTCCCGCGGGTGTACTCAACATCCTGCATGGTCTAGGCCCCAAAGTAGGCGATGCCATTGTCAAACACCCCGGCATCAAGGCGATCAGTTTTACCGGTGGAACAGCCACTGGGGCTTACATCGCTTCCACGGTAGCGCCCATGTTCAAAAAAGTATCGCTCGAACTTGGTGGGAAAAACGCAAACCTCATTTTTGCAGATGCCGATTTCAATGAAATGCTTTCGCACACCTTGCGCTCGTCCTTTGCCAACCAAGGTCAAATATGCCTCTGTGGTTCACGCATTCTAGTGGAATCATCCATTTACGACCAATTCAAAGAGGCCTTCGTGGCCAAGGTAGCGGCCATGCAGCTCGGCGATCCGCTAGTGGAATCCACCAAAATGGGAGCACTGGTCAGCGAAGCCCACATGAACAAAGTATTGGGTTACATCGAACTCGCCAAATCCGAAGGAGGACGCGTGCTTTGTGGAGGCCACCGCGTGCAGATGGAAGGTGAACTAGCCAACGGATACTATGTTGCTCCTACCGTAATCGAAGGACTCGGGCCGCATTGCCGCACCAACATGGAAGAAATTTTCGGCCCTGTGGTTACGTTGCAAAAATTCGATAACGAGGAAGAAGCCATTGAATTAGCCAATACAGGATCGTATGGACTTTCGGCCACCATTTGGACATCGCAATTGCAACGGGCACATCGCGTGGCTTCCGAGCTGCATACCGGCATCGTATGGGTCAATTGCTGGTTGTTGCGCGACCTGCGCACACCTTTCGGAGGTGTCAAAAGCAGCGGTGTAGGAAGAGAAGGGGGTTGGGAAGCCATGCGCTTTTTTACTGAGCCACAAAATGTGTGCATCAAGCTATAGGCCACTTCCAAAAACCGAACAATCATTCAGTTAGTGTTCGATCAACAATTTTTTCACCATGCGTTCGCCACCTGCCGGGGATGCTACGGTGTACACTCCCGCCGGCCAGTCGCTCGTGTCTAATCTGCGTGTTCCGCTTGGCGCAAGCACCTCATCGATGATCAATCGTCCAAGGGCATCGTGCACGCGAATGTGTCGACCCGCTGCACCGTGGACCATCACATAGTCGGTTCCCGGGTTGGGAAAAACCGAGATTTCCACAGGCGCATAGGCCATGGCTATGGTGTTGGAGAACAAATAGGATCCATCAGAAAAATAAGCCTTGATGCGGTAATAACTGTTGCCCAAGAATGGATACGCCACATGCCGCGAAAGCACTTGTGCACCTTGTGTGCTCCACTCCACTTCCCACACTTGTCCATTCCAACTGCGTTGCACCTCATAACGCATCACTGCCAAATCACCCACATGCTGCCACACCAGTGCATGCCCTTGTTCATCGCGACCCTCGAGATGCACCGCCTCAGTAGCCAATACACTGGCGCATTGAATCGAAGCCGTTCCAAAAAAATCGAGCACCACATTGGCGGTCACAAAACTGTAATTGCTCAAGCAAATTACAAATTGTTCGCCCGCCAATACGTTGAGGGGCGGACCATAATTCCCAGGATCGCCGCCCGCAGGAATAGAACTGGCCAATCCAGTGCCCCCAATGGAGGTGGCATTCCACAGACAACGTGCCGGTGGTACAATATTGTTAGCGATATCGCTGCAACCCGATACGGGATTGTATGGCCACATGGACCAATCGTACAGACCGAATTGTCCGCCATTGCTATTCTGGCCAAAGCTAAAAGCCAATGTACCACTCGTGGCAACGGTAAAGGTGATCCAATGGCTGTTCAATTCTCCAGCCAATAAGCAACCCGCATCGGTGCCTCCCCAAGGTGGACCAGCGCCAAAACTCGGATTGGACAAAGAACCCGGCGAGGGCACGTCCACAAAAGTGCCCGAGCCTGTGGGCGTTAGGGCAAATGAAAACCCATCGCATGCACAAGCAGCAGCTACACAATCGGCAGTCGGCACTTGGTTGCCACAAGCTCCACTGCCCGGTCCAGTTCCACCGCCTCCGCCGCCGCCAGGTGTTGTATCGGTGCAATCCAATCCGCCGATCGAAACCACGGCATAACCGTAATCGCCCGAAACAAGCGTGCCCGTAGCGACTAGATCATTGTTTTCGTCGGTGATTTCGAACACGGCATCATTCCAACCGTTGGACGCTGCATCAAACATTTCCATGATGTAACATCCAGGAGCGAGACACACATCGAGATTGGCATCTGCGCCGCCACTCAACACCAATGCTCCGCCCAATGTCAATTGCCAACTGATTTGTGCGGGAAAATCACCATCATCGACTTGCACATTGAACGCACTTGTTCCAACGTTGCACCCACCGTTGCCTCCGCCAGCGCAATCACCTGTGCCCAATTCAAATGTATCGGTACCGAAATTACCGTCATTCAAATTGGTATCCCACGAAAAGCTTCCCGCAAGATCCTCAATAAACCAATCTACGCAATCCCATCCATCGCCTCCTGTATCCAACATGTTCAAGGTGTAACAGTCATCGGGCAAACAAACCTCCTCATTGAAGGCCGAACCGCCCATCAACCAAATAGTACCATCGCTACCGAGCAATTGCCAAGAGATTTGATCGGCACTGGTACATCCCGAGGCAATCGTTACAAACACCGTGTAATTGGTGCATTGCGCATGGGACCATCCAGCCACAAGCATAAAAGATATGTAAACTAAAAAGCGAATGGTTGTTGTCGGTTAAAGGTTCCGTTATAAGCATTCCGTCATCTTCATCTGCCTGAAGATATTGGAGGCTGACTGCGCGAACAGCGGCCAATTCATTCGGACTGCTAATCAGGATGGCTATACCGACACAAGTTTAATACAAATCAGCAATGCTCGAACCGATTGCACCGCCGAGTGAGAAAAAATGCCCTTTCAACGGGACACAACCATCAATCGTTCAAATAAGCCAACTTGCACTGGTACGCACCCTCAGTGACAAGCCTTTCGCCAACTTTTAGCCCACTCTCAATTACAGTGTTTTGCCCGTTGTTTCGCCCCAATGCCACATATCGTACCTCGAGCAATTCGGCTCCCTTTTTCACGATGATGGCAGGACGACCTTGCAACTCCGTGACCGCGCTGTTGGGTGCAGCTACAACTCCATCGCTCACACCGGCGTACACCCAAAGGTTGACAAACTCCCCAATTTTAAAATCGCCATTCGCATTGTCCAATTCAAAAATCACCTTTTGGGATTGATTGGCCGAATTGAATTCCGACCCCATGCTCAGCAACCGCACGCCATCGGAGGTGTGATTGCCATCGGTGCATTGCGCCAAGAACTTCGAAGCACTCTCAATCATGCTGATATCGCGCTCGAAAGCTTGGGTCTCGATATACACTTTATCGATGTTTGTGATGGTCATCAACTCTTGACCTCCATTGACAAAATCTCCAACTTGAAAAGTAAATGGCGCGACAATGCCAGAAATCGGCGCTTTAACAGTCAACGACTTTCCGTTTCCGTCGTACAATTCCATGTTGTTCTTGGCAATGGTGTATGCGGATTCCGCTGCTTCCAATTCCTTTTTGGAGACAATGTCGCCTACTTTGCGCAACCGTTCAACTTCCGATTTCAATCGCACAAGTTCTTCTCTCAATCGATTGCGCTCCGCCTGCAAAGCCAACTCTCCTGCTGGATCCATGGTGCGCTCCACCAAGGCCAATACGCTCCCTGCAGCAACAGCTTCTCCGGGACGCACCTTCAACTGGGTGATCTTGCAATGTTGCGGCAACACAACATGAGACTGCCCACCAAGGGATGGAATAACCGTTCCATAAAGTTTTCGACCATCTTGATACGAAGATTCACCTGCCACCTCGGTCAGCACCTGCATCAAAAACTGACTTTCTTTGGCCAGTTCAAACTCCTGCCCGTGCAAACCCGTGTTGACCTTTTTTGGTTCGGTCGGTGCTTCATGTGCCCGCGCTGTATCCATTTCAAACAAGGGCAAAGCGAGCAACAAAGCCACTGCCACCATTTGTTTTTGGTACTTGCGCACAGCAGTATAACGGCCTAGCAACAAGCCCAAAATCAGCAAACCTCCTCCCGTGAGATACATCCACAAATGATTGTGTTCGTGCTCTGCAGCATGAGCTGTGTGGTAATGCGCAAAGTCAACTCCCGATAAGGAAAAACTGAACTGCTCTTGATTGAATAGAAAACCGCAAACCAAATCGAATTTTTTTTCTTCCGGCATAGTGGTCTGCACCGCATAGATGCCCAACTCCTTCTCGCTCAAGGCAAAGGTTTGATCGCCGCCAGCAACATACGCCAAGGAGACTCCCTCGACACGAATGGGCATATTGGTTTTGTAATCGGAGACGTACAGCCGCATCTCCAGCGGTTGGCCAGGTTCAACGGGCATAAACTTCAACAACACTTCAAATCGGCCATCGCTTGCCTCTGTGCGACTGGCCATAAGTGTTTCTTTTGGAACCTCCTGTTCCTCGCCATGCGAATGGCCCTCGTGTGCCCAGCTCACCAGTGTAAGCTGACTCAACACAAGCAGTAAAAATATTTGGATATATGCTATGCTTTTCATGATGTAAACTAATTGTAATAATTTAAAGTTGAACGCAACAAAAACATTTCCTTCTTGAGTTGCAACCATTGTTCGCGTTCCATAAAACTTTGATCGATCAGAAGTACAAATGCGGTAAAGTCAATTTCACCCACCTCGAGCAAACGGGATGCATCCAACACCACAGCACTTTTTTCCCCCAATGCAACTTCAGTTGAGAGTTGTTCCAAGCCTTGCATCTGCATTGTGGACGATTGAATAATGGACACCCGTTGTTGTTCCTCAAACTGCAATCGCGAATTCAAGGCATTGTAGGCCTGCTGCGACGATTTGATCTTGGCCCGATGCGACCACCACCAGACGGGTACAGTAACACCTACTTGAAATCCATAAAAGGCGGGATTGCCACGTGGCCCTTGGTTCATGTAACCCAGCATCAATCCAGGCAAAGCCTGCTGTTTGGCCATTCGAACAGCTCGCTCCGATTGCTCCAATTGAAAAGACGAGGACTTGAGATACAGTTCTCCTTGACCCTTGGTCTTGTCCTGATACTGCCAAACATCCAAAGCTATCGGACACGACAGTGTATCCCAGGCACTCCACCGATTCAATTGCCCTATGCTCTGCGCCAATTCGCGCTCCGCAAGCAGGCGCTTGATGCGCATGCTATTGGCCTTTTGCACAGCCATGTCACGCGTCAGTTTGCCGATAATGCCTTTTGAAAACAACTCTTCGCATTGCTGTTCCAATTGGTGCAAAACACTATCCTGATCGCGCGTCAGCTTGCAGTATGCCAATTGATAACTTGTTTCAATGTACATTCTCTCCAACTGATACTCCGCTTGGCCCAGACGCAAGTTGAAATCGACCTCGGCCAACGACTGCATGGTCTTGTTTTGGCGATGCTGCAACACATAACGCATTGGAAAATCGAAGGTTTGTGTTACACCCAAAGTCATAAACTGACCGGTTGGACTCTCCATCGAAAGCATGGGATTGGGTAGGCCATTCATGCCAACAGCTTCCCATTTTTGGGCTTCCAACAGCGATTTTTCCGCCTTGACATACAGCGAATGCTCGCGCATTTGGGCAATGCATTCGTCCACGCTTACCACGCGCTGGGCGGCAACAGAATGCACGAAAAACAACCCGGCCACGAGTGCCAAAAAACTCCACCTCCAATTCCGATAAGCATTGATTCGGACTCTGGTGTGCCAGTTATGGTGTATGCTCATAGTTCAATCCTCCTCTGTTTTTTAAGATAATCTTGAATGGCCGACTCGCCGAAAAGTTTGAAGACTGCAGGTGTTACGACCATGTCCAGTAAAGTGGACGACATCAAACCGCCGAGAATGACCGTAGCCACGGGATACAAAATTTCCTTACCGGGCGCTTGAGCATCCAAGGTTAAGGGAATCAGTGCCAAAGCAGCCACCATGGCCGTCATCAACACGGGCACCAATCTTTCCAAGGAACCTCGAATGATCATTCGGTCGCCAAACTGCTCGCCCTCGTGTTCGATCAAATGCACGTAATGCGAAATCATCATAATGCCGTTGCGCGAGGCTATTCCAGTCAAGGTCACAAATCCTACCAGTGTAGCAATGCTGAATGTTCCGCCTGTTAAGGCCACGGCAATAACACTTCCAATGAGCGCTAAGGGCACATTGCACATTATTTGCAACACAATACGCCAAGAGTTAAAATGCATGTACAACACCAGAAAAACGCCGACCAACGCTAGCAAGGCCATCCAGACCAACTGTCGGTTGGCAGCGGTTTGTGATTCGTATTGTCCTGCAAACACAAGGTAAGCTCCCTCTGGCACTTGCACTTCCCGACCTATGCGCTCCTTCAACTCTTGCACCGTCGCGGCCAAATCTCTTCCATCGACATTGCACGATACAAACATTTTGCGCTGACCATTTTCGTGGGCTATGGTATTGATGGAATAGGTGTACTCAATTTGAGCAATGCGTTCCAGCGGGATCAACGTGCCATCGGGCGCATCAATCAAGGTTTGGCGAATATGCTCAATATTGGTTCTTCCCTCTTCGGTGGTTCTCAGAAGAACATCAAACGACTTGCTTCCTTCAATGATCTGTCCAGTGCGCAATCCATTGTAAAACACCTCGAGGTCTTTAGCGACTTTTCCTGCTTGCAGACCATATCTTTTGAGTGCTTCGCGATCAATTTTAATGAGCAACTGGGGCACCATCTGCTGGCGCTCCATCTGCACATCGGTTGTTCCAGGAACATTTCGCATTGCTGTTTGCACCTGTTCGGCAACAGCGCGCATTTCGTTGAGGTCATGACAAAAAACTTTGACCGCTACTTGCGCCTTTACTCCGCTCAACAGATGCTCTACCCGGTGCGAAATGGGCTGTCCAATGCCGATAGATACCCCTTCGAGAATGCGCAACTCCTTTCGAATATCGGCGATAATTTCATCGCGTTTGCGATCGACCTCCGCATGCAACACCACATCAATTTCACTGTTGCTCACGGGCTCGGTATGCTCGTCCAATTCAGCTCGCCCCGTCCTGCGCGCAACGCTTTTGACCTCGGGAACGCGCAAAATCACGCGCTCGGCCAAATGGCCAATTCTGTTGCTCTCTTCCAATGATGTTCCAGCGGGTGCGTAGAGATTCACGGTAAAACTTCCCTCGTTGAATGGCGGTAAGAACTCCGAACCAAAAAAAGGAACAACACTAAAAGCAGCCAACACAAGCACGATGGCTCCAGCGACGATGGATTTGGGGTGCCGCAGGGTGTATGCCAACAAACGCGTATCTTGTCGTTTCAATAATCGCACAAGCGGTGAATCCTCGTTGCGGTGCTTCATTTTACTCCCGGTTAACAGATAACTGCACAACACCGGAGTCACGGTGAGCGACACCAACAATGAAGCGAGAATGCTGGTGATATAGGCGATGCCCAAAGGCGCAAAGATTTTGCCTTCGATGCCTTGCAAATAAAACAGAGGAATGAACACAAGCACCACGATGATGGTGGCAAAAACAATGGAGTTGCGCACCTCGCTGCTGGCATCAAAAATTACGCGGACCTGAGCAGCATGATAACCGAGCGGCGACTCATCATCGTTCCTCGGCCGACGAGCTCGAAACTCCATCAATCTGCGATGTACATTTTCGACATCTACAATAGCGTCATCCACCAGCTCACCAATAGCGATGGCCAATCCGCCTAGAGTGAGCGTATTGATCGAAATACCAAACCACTTGAAAACAATCGCCGTGATCACAATCGATAGCGGAATTGCGGTCAGCGTGATGATGGTCGTTCGGAAGTTGAGCAGGAAAACAAAGAGCACAATGATCACCAGCACGAAACCATCGCGCAAGGCTTCTTCCACATTGTTGATGCTGTTTTCAATAAAGTGTTTTTGCTGAAAAATTTCCGGGTTCACCTCCACGCTTGGTGGCAACGAAGACTTGAGTTCTTCCAGCGCTTTGATCACTTCCGCTGTCAATTGCACCGTGTTGGCCCCAGGTTGCTTCTCCACCGTGAGGATCACCGCTGGAGCGCCATTTACACCCGCATCTCCACGTTTCACGGCAGCACCCATTTTTACTTCGGCTACTTGATCCAACAAAACAGGCAGGCCCGCTTGATTGCGCAGCACCGTTTGCTTGAGATCGTTCAACGATTCGGCGCGCGCAACATTGCGAATAAACACTTCGGAGCCATACGAGTTAAAAAAACCCCCCGTGCTGTTGTTGGTGCTCAATTGCAGCGCCTGCTCCACATCATCGATGGTGAGCTGAAATTGTTTCAGTTTTTGAGAAGACACGAGCACTTGAAATTGATTTCGTTCACCTCCGATAGCAATGACTTGGCTCACCCCTTTGATGGCCATCAATCGGCGCCGTATGGTGAAATCGCTCAATGTGCGCAAGGTGCTCGGCGGGACGGAGTCGGAACTCACGGCGATCGCCATAATTTGACCCATGATGCTGCTCACGGGCCCCATCACCGGTGTGATTCCTTCGGGCAATTGGACGGTCTGGAGTTTCTCGGCCACCATTTGTCGCGCTCGATACACATCGGTTCCCCATTCGAATTCGACGTACACCATACCCAAGCCAATACCCGAGTTGCTGCGTACATCTTCAACGCCTGGTGATCCATTGAGTGCTGTTTCTACAGGCAGCACAACCTGTGTTTCTATTTCTTCTGGCGCCATTCCATTGGCTTCCAGAAATAAAGTTACTCGCGGACGATTCAGATCGGGCAAGACGTCGACTGGCAAATACGCCAGTGTAAATGCGCCATACACCAGCAACAGCGCTGCCAGTGCTACCACCATCATTCGGTTGTTGAGCGAGAACCGTATAATTCGGTTCAACATAAAAATTAAATTTAATAAATAAGATAAATGAAGTATAGCCGCTATCGGCAGTAATTTATCCTATTTTCGGCGGTTGCCAGATTTCTGCGGCGACTTTGCGAATGTGCGGGCTGGTGTAGTATGCGTTTTTGGGACACGATTGGGGTCCTGCAAAACCTTTTTCCAACTGAAGTACAGCAAATGTTGCCTCTACGACCACAGGATGAAAATCGACATGTTGAAAGGGAAGATCGGCATGGGCATCGCGTTGATCGCAGTGGAAATGTTCAGCACAATAATGCTCGTGGATGTAGGCGAAGATATGGATATCCGGGTTGCTATCTTGATGCGTTAAAAAGTGTGATACCAGTGCTTGCAGCTTGACAAGCTCCGAAAGATTGACGTATCCCGTCAAGAATATCGTCAACAGAAAGATGGCTCCCAATCTACGCATAACTACAAAATTAGGAATTCTTCAGCCAAAGTCACGATATATGGTCCGTATTTTTTAAATTGCCATCCTATTTCTAGCGCTATCCCCCAATGAAAAACATATTGATTCGGGCCACATACATTCTAGCATGCATACTCTCAACGAGCGGTATTATCGGACAATGCGAATGCGGTGAAGATCTCACACCACCGACGTTTGCAGGCGACGTTGATGTCACGCTAGATCAATGTGCGGAAAACACCGAGCCATATGCATTCATCGTCTCGGACAATTGCACAGAAAACCCAAGTGTCAATGTAACTCCAGTGCTTATTTCCAGTGAATATTGCGGACTTACCCCCATAATCACTTCTGCGTGTGAAATCGCTGAGCCATGGAACTTAAAGATAAACAACATCACAGACGGCATGGGCAGCTTCCACGCATTGTCCTTTGGTTTTCGTCGTTTAGCGGATGGGAACGCCCGATTGACTGGGCTGCTTCAGAGCACGCGAGACACATCGGCATATATTGAGGTGTCCATTCTTTTGGAAGGCGAATTGGTTTGGTCTCAGCTCGTAAATGAAAATCCGATGAACGTTTACCGCCCAAACTGTTCCGGTATCGATGCGCTTTATCAAACTTGGAGTTATTACAGGATCAGCCCCGATAATTCATACCTTGAAGGAAGAGGTTCAATGGAAGGGACACTTCTGTATCTAAATCCTTATCCCGCTGACTTTACCGAAAGGGTCCAATTAGGCAACGGGGCAAATACATTCAATTTGAATAACGGCCTATGGGCGCAGTGCACCTTTTCAGGCAGCTTGATTTATAGCGGAACAAATTTGTCAATTGACATTGCTGAATTGGGACAAATCGCAGGTGACTTTACCTGTTGTGCTAGCGAAATGAATGAGATCAAATACAACGCAACCGATAATTGCAATAACCTCGGCACGGCCAATCAATGGGTTGAAATACGGGATATCGACTTACCTGCATTCTCAATGACCCCTCAAAGCTCTGAACAAATCATTTGCGACGGTTATCCGATAAATACACCTAGCGCATATGACCAATGCAGCGATGTGACCGTTCGTGCATTTCAGTTAAATACCAATTACTGGTTTGTAGCCACCGATGCCTGTGGCAACAACAACATCAGCAAAAGTCAAATAACTGTGCTTCCGGCGTTAGGTGAAACCTGTGATTACTACGGTTGCACAAATCCATTGTCCTCTTGGTACAATCCAAATGCAATAATCGATGATGGTTCATGCAACTTCTACCCAGTAACTGCCATTGCGTTTATTGATGACAATTTCAACGGATCTTTTGATGCCAATGAAGCTCCTTTGCAAGGTGCCACGATCACTACGTCAGCAGAACCAGGATTGTTCATCACGGATCAGTTTGGTTCGACCCAATTCTTCATTGATCGCAATTCCGAAGACAACCTGATATCCATCGATTATTCTTCAACAGGATTCATAGATCCCACCACACCCGAAGAAATTGTGATGAGCGGATTCAACGTTTCTCCGATCGTGTATTTCGGTATAGTTCCCAGTTTCAATCAAGACAATCCGCTTTACTTGAATTTAGTTGCCCAATCATTGCCCTGTCAAAGCAATCAATTTGATCTAACAGTGAATCTAACCAATACATTTACCAACACCATCAGCGGAACCATTGTATCTTTTGTTCTTCCCGAGTACTGCACGCTCGTAAATGCTGCGAACTTATTGGAGCAATTGGGAGATACCATCTATTTGGAAATGCCGACAATCAACCAAGGAGGATCATCCACCGCCAAAATGACATTGGCAGTGGACCGCGAATCCCTCATAGCATCGGGTGCTACTGATTTCACGGTCCAATCGCTCATCACCAACTACAACATTCAAAATGAACATCGTTTCCCGATTTATTGCGAGGGAAACAACAACGCAGCTTTGTCAGCTGCTCCCGGGGTGAACAATGACGAGATGCTCATTGCTCCCCAAAAGATAAATTACCACTTTACATATACCGCCACAGCCTTAACTACCGACTTTGGTCTGACCATCCTACCATCCACAACCGACATTCCCTTTGATCCACAAAGCATAGCATCCGATAAAATCTATAGCCTGGAAATAAGCAATAATCCTTTGCGTTACGATCTTCATTTCGACAATTTGATCCTCGAAGAAGGAGAAAGTATTTCGTTAACTTATGCCATCGATGCTTCTGAAGAACAAAATGGAAGGCTCATTTCACAGCGTATTCAATTCATTGCTAATGGAGTGTATGGCACATCCAACTGGGTGGATCGCAAAATCGTTGACTGTAGATCATACGACATAACCTACTGGAGCAATCTGGAATCTTGTTTAATCAACCTTGAGTTCTATAGTGAGAGTGACTTCTATACCAACTTTGATTGGTATGTCAATGATAGTCTTTACCTGTCGGCCTCCAATGCATTGATTATATCGCCCGACGATACACTTGAGACAATACGTATCGAGGCATACAACTTTATATGTCAAACGTCAGAAGTGATCGCTATTGAGGACGTTTTTATAGCCAACACCTTAGAGATAAGCCATACGGAAACTTCTTTTTGTGCCGGTGAGTCCGTGACCTTTACGGCGCTATCAAACAGCGATTCCGTGCATTGGTACATCAATGACGAATTGTTATCAACGGGCATTTCTTTCCAAGCATTCGAATCAGGATCTGTGATTGCTGAGATTGCTGAAAATGGACCTTGCCCAGCGATTTCTCGACAAGTGGATATCCAGCAAATCGCTCTGCCACAAGTTCAAATCGATTTCGACAACGATTCAACAATCTGTGAAAACGAAAGCCAACTCGTGCTCTTCTCTGCAAATCAGCCCAACTTCACGATCTTCCTCAACGATCTTATTGCTACTGAAAACCCATTAACCATAGACACAACGTCAACTGTCCTGATCACAGCTAGCAACCTATGTGGCTCGACTCAACAAGAGCAATCGTTCACATTTGTTTCCCTGCCAGAAATTGGATTCGAAACCATTGGCAACACCTCCTTCTGTGATGGAGAATCCGTCAATATCAATGTTGAAGGCTCCGGCGACATCGTGGTGCTGGCAAACAATCAGCAAGTCACTAGCACTCCATTCAATGTATTCGATAACACATCGCTTTTGGCCACAGCCACCAACATCTGTGGCAGTGTCTCCGAAGAATTGGACATCGTCGTGTATCCCATACCCTCGGCTGATTTCACCTACAACAATACCGCTCAGTCGATCACAGCAATCGATGAAGGTCAATACCAATGGCTGCTCAATGGTCAACCCATTAGCGATGCAGTCAATCCGACCTATTTCATCACAGAAACAGGGCCGTACTCGCTCTCTATTGTTTCTCCCTTTGGATGCCAAAATACCTCGAGCATTGAGTTCATCAATTACGTGATGCTACAGGAGCCAAGCGCAGACGATGTAGAAATATTCCCCAACCCCGCTAATGAATATGTCCAAATACGCAACACTTCTCAGTCTTGGACTACACCGTTTAGCATCTACAATGAACTCGGTCAACTCATGCGAAACGAATTCATCTACCCTGGAAAAACAGTTGCTATCGATGTGCAGCATTGGCCAAGCGGGATATACATCGTTGTTTGGAATAACCACAGCAAAAAACTTACTGTAAATCGATAGCTAGCACCTGCAGGCTAACTGAATTCGCTCTTATCCTCGAGAGCTTTTCCGCATTGGAAAAAGTAAAAATCCGACATTGCCATTCAATTTGGCATGCTTGAGCCGATCCTACTTGGACTCACCGTCCTAAGCCTCAAAACCAGCCAATGCTGGCATTTACAGCCATTGCCTGATCTTTACTATCCTTCAAACTATTGAGCGCACTGGTCAAAGCGCAATCCTGTTCACTTGTTTGGAAAGGAGCAAGAAAAATAATCGTTCATCTCGGGTTAAAGTGCGTTCAGTCCTTGCCGACATCCGATGATCAAAATCCATCGCAAAAGACTACCAAATGGGCAGAAGCACCATGCTTCCTCGCAAATTTCGTACAAAAGAAAAGAGGCTGTCTCAACGTGGGAGACAGCCTCTTTTCAATATTGTTCCGCTGATATTTCTTCAGCTAGAAAGCTACACTTTTTTTACTATCGCAGTGTAAAGTTCACCGGTACAGTCATCGTCAGACGAACTTCCTTACCATTCTGACGTGCGGCTTTGAATTTCTTCAATTTGCGTACGGCCTTTTCTGCCTCGGTGCTCAGGTTTTTTCCACCCGTTACACCACGTACTACCTTCACATTGGTCACAGAGCCATCCTTTTCAACCACAAACTGAACGTACACCTTTCCTTGAATACCGTTTTCTTTTTCCATCTCAGGGTACTCAATGTTGCCTTGAATATCAGCTTGCATGGCTGCCTCTCCACCGGGATAAACCGGCATCTCGGCTGCATAAGTCAGCGGCTCCTCGGGCTTCTCTTCTTCCTTTACCTCTTCTTTGAAGACTGGGGCTGGACCAATTGGGCCATCATCACCGTCTTGGTTTTTGTCGCCCACATTCTCGTCCTTCACCTCATCTTGTGATGGTGGTGGATCTTCTACTTTTGCCTCAACCACTTCAATTTCAGTGAATTTAATTTGTTTCACTGTTGGTGGCGGTGGTGGCGGTGGTGGTGGTGGCGGCGGTGGCGGTGGAGCATCGTCCGCTTTTGGTGGTTCAATCATCTCCACAATTTTCTCCGTGGGCAATTCCTCCACATTTTCGACGTGCTCACCAAAATAAACGGGAGCACCAAATCCAACACCTGCGATGGAAACTGTTGTAGCCAACGCTACAGCCAAGTTCACGCCATGCGCCTTTCGGATCTTGTATGCACCATATTCCCGCAACTTATCTTGAAAAACAAGTGCATTTCGGGATTGGCTCAATACATTGTTCCACCCCAGATCGATACTGACCAGAGTGATCAGGGCGGCCATTATGAGAAAGATTAATACTATTGACATCGTCTTATGTTTTTATGTGTTTTGTGCTCCATGGTACAGGTCAATGTTCCGATGGTTCAACAAAAAATCAACTTTTTACAATCCCAACTCTGCAGTGCGTTGGCGAACGGCAATGGCCTCACTTTCGGCCATGTCCTGAATGGCGCGTTTGCGCACATTGCATATCTCCAACTCGTCTACAGCATTGATGACATTCTTGTATTTGGTGGTCGGAATGGTCTTCACGATCACAAAAGGCGCATCATCGGATCCAGTGATTTCGCCGAATTTTTCTTGATATTCCTCCTTCGACATTTCTTTGTTGTTGAACTTCGTCTTCAAATCATTTACCGCAGCAATGATCGTTCGGTTGCGTTCCAACAACATTTTGCGTATGCCGTCTTTCGAAAAATTCGTCAATTCCAACACCGTTGAGTCCGGCTTGAAGAATCCTTTGTAATAGTACACCTCGTCTTCCTTTTCTCCCAATAGGATGGTGGTTGCGAGATCTTTATTGAGCAAAGTCTTTTCATCCTTTTTCTCTGCCTCCTTTGGATAAATGATCTCCATGGCCTTGGGCTTGGAGAGTGTGGCGGCCAATACAAAGAATGTAAGCAGAAGGAAAGCCAAGTCAACCATGGGGGTCATGTCGATTCGGGCCGATCCTTTTTTCGCGGTTTTCTTGCCGTGTTTACCACCGCCTCCACCACCGCCTTCTACTATTTCTGCCATGTTTTTATTGTTCTAAAAATACGTTTTTTCTTCTGAGATGCTATTGCTGATCGCCATTGACTTTTGCGTCGGGAGCATCTGTACCTTTCAGATTCGTCACCATGTTGAATTGGTAGATCCGGTTGTCGCGGAATGTATCTACTACCTTCTTCACCTTGGCGTATTCGGTTTCAGCATCGGCTTTAATGGCGTAGCTCAGACCGTTCTTTTTGTCTTTCAAATCGTCTTCTGTCAAACCAAGTTCGTTGGCATCGTCCAAGAAACCTTGATAGCCATCAAGGATCCAAGCGCTGAGCTGGTTATCCAATGAGTCCACCGGAATTCCTTTGGTTTGTTTGTCCATTTGTTCCTTCACGTCATTGTCTGCGCTGAGGTATCTTGGCAAATTGGCAATGCTCTGTCCAAAGGTGCCCATGTTGATGAAATTATCAATTTGGGTTTGGGTGAGTTGCATACTCGGGTAACGTTGTCTGATATGGTCCAACGTGTACTCACGAATCTTTTTGCCAGAGATATCAAAGAACACACGGCCTTCTTTGTCCACCGTCACCAACATCACCTTTTCAGGGAGTTGAATCTCCGATGTCGCACTTGGTGGTTCCGCCTCAACGGGTTCCATATTGCGAAATTTGGCCGTCAACATGAAGAACGTTACCAACAAGAAGGCAAGGTCAACCATGGGCGTCATGTCCAGGCTGGGTGCGTTTTTGGGTATTTTGATTTTTGGCATCGTTCTGTAACTTTATTGTGTTTGCTTGCTTTTGGGCTGCAATGGAGCGATTAGTGCTTCGCTGCGAATGTTTGCGCTACAGAGAAACCTGCTTCATCAATACCGTATGTCAAAGCATCGATACGATTGCTGAAGAAGTTGAAGAACAAAATGGCCAACGCTGATGCGGCGATACCCAAGAAGGTATTGATAAGTGCCTCAGAGATACCCACCGAAAGTTGAGCAGGATCTGGAACACCAGCCGACATGGCTTGGAACGACTTGATCATACCGGATACCGTTCCCAAAAGACCGATCAATACACCCAATGATGCACAAGTAGACAATACCGATAGGTTTTTTGAAAGCATCGGCAACTCCAAAGAGGTTGCTTCTTCCAATTCTTGCTTCAAAGCGGTCACCTTGGACTCTTTATCCATAGAGGTTTCAGAAGACAATGCTTTGTATTTATCAAGGCCAGCACGCATTACAGCACCTACTGAGCCTTTTTGTTTGTCGCACGCTGCAATTGCTTCATCAATTTTTCCTTGGTTCAACAAACCGCGGATGTTGCGGATAAAGGTGTCTACGTTGCCTTTTCCACGAGACTGGAACAAGCTGATCAAACGCTCGAAGAAGAAAGTAATTACAATGATGTTGGTCGCAATAAGTAGCGGTACAATCCATCCTCCTTTGTAAACTGTACCCATCAAATTGTGAGGATGGCCCAAAATGGGGTCATTGCCTTCGAAATTGGATGGACTACCCAAGGCATAAACGAAAATAAGTACACCTACCACAATGGCAACAGGAATAGCAATGTACGGGAAGATAGAGGAAAAATTAAGGCCTCCAGACTTTTGACTGCTCATAATAAAAATTTTTAACGGTTTATGATGATTGATAAAAATGCTGTGTTTGAATGCTTCGAAAGACAGGATCTTTCGAATGGGCGCCAAACATACTAAAACTTCGTCAAATAACACATTAACCCAATGTGGTCTTTTTCGAAATTCTTCAATTTGATACCCAAAACGAATTCGAATTCACGAAATTACATGGGCAAAGGCCTTTCAGGGGTCATTCTGTGCTAAAAAATCGGCTTTTTTTTCAGTTCCAATTCCATATCCATCGGTCAACAAACTAAAAGTCGGCTGTTTACAAGATTCCTCCGCTCGTTTAAGCCATAGCGGCCGGAAGGCTAAATTGGGCACATGGTAAGTTATCTTGATCTATTTCTGCTCATTCCCATTGGTCTTGCGATTTGGCGAGGATGGAAAAACGGATTCGTGATGGAGATTTTCTCCGCATTGGCCTTGTTTGTCGGACTGTATGCCGCAGTGCGCCTGAGCGACTGGATGGCCGGCATGCTCCGCGATGGTGCCGACATGAAAGGCGATCATGTTCCCATCACCTCTTTTATCATCGTCTTTTTGCTCGTTTGTGTCGGGATCTTTTTCTTGGGCAAGCTCATCACCAAACATGTGAGCAACGGGGGCGCCGAACGTTGGAATCAAATTGGCGGGGCCTTCTTCGCGCTTACCAAGACCATCCTGTTTCTCAGCGTGGTCTTCATCATCTTCAATATTGCTGATGCCAAATACAAGATTCTTTCTGAGCAACAAAAAACCAAGTCGTATCTCTACGAACCGATCTACAATTTTGGACTTCACATCATTCCTTCACTCGAGGAAAGCGCCTTCTACCGCCATCTGCGCAACGATGAACTCGCGCCAGTTTTTACAGGACCTTCGGAAATCGATAAAGAAGTAAAGGAAATTGCACCTGGACCCAAAGAGGTGAAAAAGAAAAAAGACACTGCCCAAACGTCCGATCCCAAAAAATAACCGCTATTTGGGATATTCGACCTGGCGGACATCTGGTTGCTCCAACAACAATCGCACGCGAACCGAAGTGCCAACGGGATACATCGGCTCTCCTTCGCACCGCTCATCGGCGCGAAACTTCAGCTCCTGACCGGATGGCAGAGCAGCCGCAATCAATGGGTAGTAATAACGCTTGCCGCCTTCAACCGCCGACATCCAATTGATGATGGTGCCGTCGACATAAACGCCTTTCATGCGCAGCCGAATCTCCATCCTGAATTTGATCAGCAAGACCACGCAAACAATCAAGAGGGTAAGACAAGCAATCAAATATTCCTGCCATGACCAGTTTTCCATGTGACATGTCGGTTTGGAGATTCAAAAATAGATACCGCCGGCTACAACCATCACCGATGTTGATAGTTCGTTAGCAAGTGCCCAAAAAATGAAAGGGGCCGCACGCATGCAGCCCTCATTCCATTTTATATGATGTTTATTTAAAGAAGGTTCATCCTCAATTGCCCATGCGGATAATCGCACGTTCGCCGGTTTCCATATCCAATACTTCTACAATCGCATTTGCCGCATAGCGCTTGTCCGAGAAGTAAATGGTTTCGTTCTGATATACATTGGTAATGGGCTCAATGATTTGCTGACCCAACATGTTGTAGGCCGAAATGCGCAACTTGTGCGGCCCGTCAAAGAAAAAGCGCAATTCCACGCCATTTTCTGTCAAACGACCCATGACCTCTGCTGCCAAAGCGCTGCCGGTATTCTTCGCCTGAACAATTTTGATCTGTTTGGTGACCTGTGCTTCACAATCGTTGTTGCGGGCAATCAATGTAACATCGAATATGCCTTTCTGGTTGTACAAATGGGTCGAGTTGGCCTCGTTAACAGCAATCGTTGCATCGCCGTAGATCCATGAGTAATCGGTTGCTCCCTTGGAAGTGTTATAAAAACCAACTTCGACAGCTCCATTGATCAACTCAAACTCAGGTGAAATGGTCTCAAAGTCCGCAGTCAATTCATTCAAGACGGGCACTTGGAAATCGAAGGTTTGCTCACAACCAGCGGCATCGCGCACAAACAAGGTGTACTCGCCGTATGCCAATTGATCCAATCGATCGCCTGTGGCACCGGTGCTCCATGTCAATGCATAGTGCCCTGATCCGCCCAAAACCTCAACAGCAATGCGTCCGTCTGTTTTGCCCATGCAAGATACAGGTTCAATGTTCGCCATGGCCTGCAATCCTTCGTTTTGCGCTACGACAAATGGAGCTTTGGTGGTTCCACACAAACCATTGTTGTGGATCACCGCAGTATAATTACCTGCTGCCAAGCCTTCAATGCGCTCCGACTTGTCTACCGTCTTGGTAGCTACCATCGACTGTGCCTCGCTGTTTAGCCATTCAATGGCAATGCCCTCTTGGCGTCCGGCTTGAAACTCCACCTGGCCTTCGCTTTGACCAGGGCATCCTGCACCTGTAACTGCTGTAATGGCAGCCGAACCCACTCGCAACTGGAAACGCAATTGTTCGGTACCAGCAACCAAATTCAATTCGATCGGCTCGTCCTCGTGCAATGGATAAAGGCTACCGTTGAGCACGTCCTCCAAAACAAGGCATGCTCCGCGAGCAAACGTACTCAAGTTGCGTGGTGTTACTGTATACGTACCCGATACACCTACCTCCACGCGCAAAGGAATAATCATATCCACGACAGGTTGAGGTGCTGTGTAAACCGACAAATCATATCCATCGCCTGAGACAGCAGCAAAATAAGGCGCGCTTTCGATTGGACTGCGCAACTTGAACGCATCAAAAGCGCCATCAAATCGGTCCGTACTTTCAGCGTGATAGGTCAAGACCACCTCATCCGTAATGCTGCCGTTGCTCAATTGCAAGGTGAGGCTTTCGCCTGCCGATTCGGTGGAGCGGAATGTTCCATTCACATTGGCCTTAACGCCCTCGCGAGCAATCAATGAAGGAGCGGCTGCATTGGCCACCACGAAAAACGATTGAGAGCTTGGAATATAGCGTGAACCTCCGTTGCTCGCAATGCCATTAACATAAGACGCATAAAGTCCTGTAGCAGCATTGTAGACATAAACCGCATTGTTGATGTTGATTTTTTGCCAATCTGCATCGTTCCAATCGATGGTGCATGGATATGGATTTGCTACGAGGTTCCACCCGTCGCTACCAGCATTTCCGCTATTGGTAAAGGTAACAGGCAGGGCTTGGTCACCGGATTGAATCGGTCCCGTAACGTCTACCGTCATTGTGCCCTGTGGCTGATACACAAAGTATCCGCGATTGGCCACAATAGGATTGGTAATATCGGTTGCGCCAATATATCCTGAATTGATGCCTCCTGGCAATGCTTCGTTGTAGTATTGTACGTTGTTGAACGAATAGGGAGGCGGAAAATCCGCACCGGGAAAACCGGTTGTCGCAATATCATCGTTCCAACTTTGGATCGTCTGATTTTGGACAGGCGAACAGAGATTGATCCACCCCACATTGGTGGCTTGATGATACCTCTGAACCGTTACATCACCAATAACGGCGCCCGATGTGATGGTGCCGATCATCCCCGTTCCAGAGATGTCGGATATCAGCGTAAGTTTACCGTTGGTGGTCACATCGCCGGCAAGCATGGTCATATAACCGCGCAGATAAACGCCCGACAAGGACGAAGACATGGTAAGTCCCGTGCTATTGTTTACGGTCAAATTATAGACATTCACCAAATTGGTTCCGCTCATAGCTTGAGCTACAGTGCCATCAAACACGATGGTGCTGGATTGGGCATTTAGAGTTCCATTGACAATCAAGTTGCCTTTCAAACTGATTTGACCCGAACCTGCATTCAGAATACCTGTTCCTTCAATCGTAAGATTTTTACATGTTAATGAGGGCCAATCATTGGTAACCGCAACGCCTGGACGAATCGTTATACTGCTTTGTTCGCAGAAGGGCGGAAGTGTTTGGGCTGGGCCAGCGGTTCCGGCTGACCAAATCGCACCCGTGGCATTGCCCGAAACGATGGCATACCAAGATGTCTTTTGTTGGATCAAACGAACGATGGCTCCATCCGCCAAACTCACATTATTGACCTCGAAAAATGGTGCGCTATACGAACCGGTTAAGGCTGTTTCATCATCAATTCCGTCACCATCGGTATCAATCACCAAAGCCAACTGCTCCGGTACAAATCCCGTAATGCCCGTCATATCAAAACGCATCGTTACTGTGCCCGCATCGTTGATTTTGTTCACCTTCCATGAACGATTCAAGGTAGAAGTAAACAAACAGCTGCTTCCCGTGTAGGCGGTAAAAGCGCCAGTTCCATTGTTGTTTCCAAACAGAAGATAGTCACCATCATCCATGGACGAAGGAGAACGCACCTCAAGGATATCATCAGGACTAACGCTATTGGAGGCGGTTACATTCAAACCCTGAGTCGCCAAATTGCGACCAATACCAAAAATGTCATTGTTATAGCCCGACTCGTTGTAGAATAAGAATGTCGACGCATTGGCTGCCAGACCGTACTTAACAGCCAAATAAGATTGAACCTGATTGCGCTCGGTAGAGGACAATACCCTGTTGTAGACAATCACTTCGCTAATGAAGCCAGTAAATCCCGCAGTATTGCTACCGCGGCCAATTTGGCCAATACCGGTCTGAGCGATTATTGTGCCTCCAGTTCCAGTCACCTGCAGATCGACGCCATTTTGTGTCATACCCACGCGCCGTGTTGCCGTTGAACTGTAATCTGCCCACATCGAAGTAGCAGGTTCATTGACGCCCGCATAGGTAGTGACCATGGCTCTGCTGTTGCCTGTTGGTAGAGACAAATTGATTTGGTTCCCTTGACGAAAACCCATAGCAAGATTGCTGTTTGAAGCAGCACCGGGGTTGATCCCAATGAAGTAGTTGAAAAAATTCGAATTAGCGCGCTGTGTAACAGCAATAATGGTGAATTCACCATTAGCGATAGATGACAGGTCCACATCAAGATAACGTGATCCTCCGTTGGTGTAGATGGCTGGCAATCCATTGATCGCGCTGGCATGATACACCGGTTGCCTGCTCAAATTAGACATGGTCGCGTGTCGACCATTTCCACTTTGATCATTCCATGCAGATAAATTTGCTCCATTCGTTGTTGTAGAAGTTCCAGCATCGGCTTTGAGCCATACTTGCAGACCAGAACTAACTCCTCCGGGTGATTGGGCAGCCATTAAGGCACAAATGGCCGTTGTGATTAAAACACTTACGAGCCTTTTAATCTCTTTTTTCATTGTTGAACGTGTTAGGTATTGGACAAAAAAAAACTTCGTCCAAGCAGCTTCTACGTCATCAATGCGCTCATGTTGCACAATTTCAATAGATTTTCAACAAAGGGCACCGCATTGCGTTATCGTCAGCGGAGAATCGGTCCACCGACAAAAGCAAAATGCACCCCAACAAATGCCAGCATTGTTATTCAAAATCAAAAACACCGGAAGTTGAAAAAAATTGCGCCATCAGATTCAATTTCACTGGCCCATTGCACGGCTGAGGGTAAAAAGCAACAGGGCAACCACGAGGATTGCCCTGCCTAACCTAACTTTAAACAAACATCACCAGGGGTGACGTTTACCTTTCATATTGTATAGGACAGAAGTCCGAATTTGAGTGCCTAGGAAATCACCGGAATCGATGACATCTTAAGCGCAAATATAATAAAAAATCAGTTATTCATGAAGATTTTTTACGAATCTCACACAAGTCACTGATTATCAGCAAACAAAGATTGCCCCATGAGGTCTACTAGCTATCCACGTGTGCCCTTCAGACCCTTGAAATCAACCCTTTGACACCCCTGGTCTCAAGCTCGCCTCTAAACTAGCGCCCAGAGAATTACTTTTGTACCCATCAACCATCCATACCTCCATTGGATTCCAATCCACTAACATTACAAGGCACATGAGGGGCATTGCTACCGCAAGTCTCCAGGGAATCATCATTCGAACCATTCCCTACAAAGACCACATTCAAATCGTCAAGGTGTTTACCGAACATCACGGTTTGATGAGTTTTTCCGTGCGCCTGAGCAAATCCAAAACCGGCATCCAACGCCACGTTTGCCAGGTCATGAATCTCGTGGAGATAGAAGCCAACATCAAGGAGGAAAGTGATTTACAAACAGCGCGCAACATGCGTCTAGCAACGCCTTTGGCTACGATCCCCTTTGACCCGAGCAAAAGCGCAATGATACTCTACTTGGGAGAGCTGCTCTCCAAAACACTACCCGATCAGTACCACAATAAACCCCTATTCAAGTTTTTATTCGATGCCGTTTTGCTGCTCGATGACTCCATGCATATCCAAAATTTTCACCTGTGGGCAACCTTGGAGGTCATTCGGCATTACGGGTTTTATCCCACGCAACCCCAAATTGCACAACCAACAGTGTTCGATCTTTTGGAGAATGAATTCCGCCGCGATCGACCCTTGCATCCCTTTTTCTTAGAGAAGGAGGAGACCGCCTTGGTATTGGACCTGATCGATAAAGACTGGAGTGCCGCGCAATTCATTGCCGCCAACGGAACAGCCCGAAAAAACGTGCTCAACGGCCTATTGCAAATGGTCAATTTGCAACTCGAACTCAAAGTTTCCTACAAATCGCTGGACGTGTTGCATCAAGTTTTCCACGATTGAGCAATTCGCTTGTATTCAGCAGCACTCAAATTTACCTTTGTCCTCCATGCAGTTCCAAGACGTAATTGGCCAAGACGAAACAAAACACCGCCTCATCAAATCATTTGAAGAAGGCCGATTGGCTCATGCGCTGATGCTGTTGGGTCCAGCTGGCTCCGGTTGCCTGCCGCTCGCCTTGGCCTTTGTGCAATACATCGCATGCCCCAACAAAACCAGCGAAGATAGCTGCGGTCAATGCGCGACATGCCGCAAAGTGGATGCACTCAACTTCGCCGATCTGCACTTTAGTTTCCCCTATTTCAACAAATCCAGCAGCGCAGACATCAACATTTGTGCAGACTGGATGTCTGAATTCCGAACAGCCGTTCTCGAAGAACCCTACATGGACGTTGATCTTTGGAGGAGTCTAATCACCAAAGACAACAAAACTTTGCAGATATCGGTGGATGAGGCAGGCGATATCGTGCGTCGACTGACCCTGCACAGCTATGAAGGCGGCTATAAGTTCCAAATCATTTGGATGGGCGAATACCTGCGCGTGGATACGGCCAACAAACTCCTGAAAATCATTGAGGAGCCGCCACCAAAAACCCTATTCATCATCATCGCTGCTGCTGCAGAGCAAATTTTGCCAACCATTATGAGTCGGGTGCAAGTGGTTCGGGTACCTCGCCTCTCCGACGAGACCATCCATCAGGCTTTGGTTCAACAAGGTGTTGAAGAAGTCAAAGCCGGAGGCATAGCCCATTATGTATACGGCGACTGGCTCAAAGCCAATGCTTTGCTCATCAACGAAAACCCCGATGAGCAATACACGCTGCAGTTCCAAGATTGGATGCGCAAATGCTACAAAAAGGACGTTGTGGGCTTGATTCGCTGGGCAGATGGTATGAACGAGTTGAAGCGGGATGACAAAAAGTACTTTTTGCAATACGCCATGGATCAGATTCGCCAAAACCTGATCCGCAACTACACCGGGGAAGATCTCACTCGACTCAATCCGATGGAAAAAGACTTCTCCGACAAATTTGCGCCCTTCATCAACGACCTCAACGCAGAGGACATGATCGATCGACTGCAATTGGCTTACCGCGATGTGGACCGCAACGTAAATACCAAAATCCTATTTACTGACCTGAGTTTCAAACTCCACTACCTGCTCACCATGAAGCCGTAAGTCCTGTTTTTCGGACTCACAACGCATCGTTTGAAATCCTTAAAAAAAATTTGCGCAACATTCCCATGTTTTGACGTACGTTTGGGTGATGCCTGAACGGAAGCTCCATTGGATTTCCGAAACAGGCATACAGTTTACTTCAACCCGACCCATCGGCGGGATTGAAACACTATATAGAGACGAAGAAAATGGGATGTGGAAATTGTTCCAGCCATGGCGGAGGACTGCCCAATGGCTGCAAAAATAACGGTGCCTGTGGCACATACGGTTGCAACAAATTAGAGGTTTTCGATTGGCTAAGTGGCATTGAACTGCCTGCTGGTCATAAGCCATTCGATGTTGTAGAGGTCCGATTCAAAAACAACCGCAAGGGATTCTACCGCAATTCCTCAGCGCTCGACCTGCAAGTTGGAGACATTGTTGCTGTTGAGGTCTCTCCAGGTCACGACATCGGTGTGGTTAGTCTGGTGGGCGAACTGGTCAGGGTTCAAATGGCCCGAAAAGAGGTCAAGGACAACTACGAGGTCAAAAAAATCTTCAGAAAGGCCCGCCAAGAAGATATCGACAAATGGCAAGAGTGCCGTAAATCCGAACAAGATGTCATGATGCGTGCGCGCACCATTGCCCGTGCTCTCGGATTGGAAATGAAAATCAGCGATGTGGAGTACCAAGGCGACCGTACCAAGGCCACGTTTTATTATACCGCCGATGACCGCGTCGATTTTCGTGAACTCATCAAGCGTTTTGCCGAAGATTTCCGAGTGCGCATCGAAATGCGCCAAATCGGATACCGCTACGAGGCAGCCCGTCTGGGTGGAATCGGTTCTTGCGGCCGAGAATTGTGCTGCTCATCGTGGTTGACCGACTATCGCGCTGTAAGTACCAGCGCCGCCCGTTACCAACAGCTCAGCTTGAACCCAGCCAAACTAGCGGGCCAATGTGGCAAACTCAAATGCTGCCTCAATTACGAACTCGACATGTACGTTGAGGCCATCAAAGATTTTCCGTCCGTCAATGTCAAACTCCGACTCCCAAAGGGTACTGCGGTGCACATGAAAACGGATATTTTCAAACGCGAAATGTTTTATGTCTACGAAGGCCAATACTCTGAAGCGCCCATCGTACTGAGCGTGGATGCCGTCAAAGAGATCATTCATCGCAACAAACAAGGAATCGAGGTCGCAGATGTGGAGGAGTTCATTGTTACTGAAGTGGTGGAGCCCAAAGAAAATGATTTTGCACAAGTTGTTGGCCAAGATAGCTTGACGCGTTTTGATAAAAGCAAAAGGTCCAACAACAGAAATAAAAATCGCGGTTCGCGCGACAAACGCGGTCCTCGTGACCAAGCGCCGGCCAAAAAGGACGGACCGCGCCCACCAAAACCAGAGGGAAAACGAGACCAAGGCAATCGTCCGCCAAAACAAGAAAACAGACCAAGTGGCGACCGCAACAATGCGCAAGCCGATAAGCCCCGGAACAACAAACCCAGCGGCAATCGACCTCCGCGCAAAGATCGCCCACCCCGCGACAACAAACCGTCCAGCGACAATTCCAACAACGCATGATCACCAAACTTCAATTCGTCCTGGGCATGATGTGCTGCGTGTGCCTCGTCAGTTGCGATGATCAGGTCGTATTCGAGGAAAATAAAGCGATCGAAAATGGAAATTGGAAGAACACCGATAACGTGCATTTCCAATTCAACATAACCGATACGGTTTCATTTCACGATTTTTTCATCAATGTCCGCAACGGCGAAGAGTACCCGTATTGCAACGTATATCTCTTCATGGAAATGGAGTTTCCAAATGCCAAACGAAGTATTGACACCATCAATTGCTATCTAGCTGACCCCACCGGAAAGTGGCTAGGAACAGGCATTGGCAAATTGTACGACCAACGATTCAGAATTCGCAATCGAAAACAATTCCCATTGGCTGGCCGATATACCGTCACCATTCGTCAGGGCATGCGCGCCCCTGAACTTGAAGGCATCTACGATGTAGGTTTCCGGATCTCCAAAAGCGAATAGTCCGCGAAGCACTACATCCTAAAAACACAAAAACCCGCCTAAGCGGGTTTTTTTATACGATGTATACTTTTGATTGCAACATTGAAAACAAACTTGACTGCGGCCGACCCTTGCGTTGGATCGCTGCACCAAGTGAATTGGAATCGGAACCTACGCGACAATTGTTCGCCGTCAGCCGAAGTAAAACCCTCTCGAATTATGCCGGTTGTTCCTCGTACATCTCCATTGGAGGGCAGGTGCACACCAAATTCCGATCACCAAATGCATTGTCCACACGACCAACGTATGTCCAAAACTTATTCTCCCTCAAACCAGCCATAGGATAAGCCGCTTTCTCGCGCGAATAAGAGTGATTCCAAGCATCAGCGGTCAATTCCAATGCCGTATGCGGAGCCATTTTCAATACGTTGTCCGTTTTGTCCACCTGTCCATTTTCGACCTCAGCAATTTCCTTGCGTATAGCGATCATTGCATCGCAAAAACGATCCAATTCAGCCTTTGGCTCACTTTCGGTCGGTTCAATCATCAATGTACCGGCCACTGGGAACGACACGGTTGGTGCATGGAAACCATAATCCATAAGGCGCTTGGCAATGTCCTCTACTTCAATTCCGAACTTCTTGAATTCGCGGCAGTCCAAAATCATTTCGTGTGCCACATGGCCGTGGGTTCCGGTATACAACACATCGTAATGCTGTTGCAACCTAGCCTTCATATAGTTGGCATTGAAGATGGCGTAACGCGTTGAATCCTCGACCCCTTTATAGCCCAACATCTTGATGTAACCATATGAAATGAGCAGAATCAATGCACTGCCAAATGGTGCCGCAGATACGCCGTGTATTGCTTTTTCTCCTCCCGTCTGGACATTGGCATTGCCTGGAAGAAACGGCACCAATTTACTGTTCACACCGATGGGTCCCATGCCGGGGCCACCACCGCCATGCGGAATGGCAAAGGTTTTATGCAAATTCAAGTGACACACATCGGCACCGATATTACCGGGCGAAGTCAAACCAACCTGGGCATTCATGTTTGCGCCATCCATGTAAACCAATCCACCATTCTCGTGAATGATGCGGGTAATGTCTTTGATCGCTTCCTCAAATACACCATGGGTGCTTGGATAGGTCACCATCAAGGCGGCCAAATGATCCTTGTGCTGGATTGCCTTGTCAGACAAATCCGCCACATCTACATTTCCATTGTCGTCGCATTTGACCACAACCACTTGCAATCCCGCCATAACCGCACTTGCTGGATTGGTTCCATGCGCAGATGAAGGTATGAGGCAAATGTTGCGATGGCCTTCTCCACGGTTTTCATGGTAGGCCATAATGACCAAAAGCCCAGCCAACTCGCCTTGAGCCCCGCTATTGGGCTGCAAGCTCATGCCGTCGAAACCGGTGCATTGACAAAGGTCATCATGCAATTCATTCAAAATCTCGGTATAACCCTTTACTTGATCGGCCGGTGCAAATGGATGCACATCACTGAACTCGGGCCAAGTCAATGGAATCATTTCGCTGGTCGCATTCAATTTCATGGTGCAAGATCCCAATGGAATCATGGCATGTGCGAGCGACAAATCGCGGTTTTCCAATTTTTTCAAATAGCGCAACATATCGGTTTCACTGCGGTAGGTATGAAAAACCGGGTGGGTCATAAACGATGAAGAACGAGCGCATTCACTTTTCATTTCACCATCTTTTGCCGGAGTGTATTCTCCACCAAGCAAAGCAACCAGCTCTTTCACGTCGTGCTCTGTGGAGCGCTCGTGGAGCGACACCCCTACGTGCCCGTTGCCAAAATAACGCAAATTGATTCCTTTGGATTCGGCGGCACTGCGCACTTTTGCTTCATCCGATACTTTTACCAACAAGGTATCAAAAAAAGCTGTATTCAATTGGTTTGCGCCCAAACTCTGAGCGAGCGATTTGGTAAGGTGATGAATGCGCGAGGCAATGCGCTTCAGACCCGTTGGTCCATGGTAAATTCCATAAGCTGCCGCCATCACCGCCAACAAAGCTTGTGCTGTGCAAATATTGGAAGTCGCCTTTTCGCGGCGAATGTGCTGTTCGCGTGTTTGCAACGACATGCGCAATGCCATGCGACCGTGGCGATCCTTGGAGACACCGATAATGCGACCAGGCATATTGCGCTTAAAATCTTCTTTGGCACAGAAGAATGCGGCATGCGGCCCACCAAATCCCATCGGTACACCGAAGCGCTGAGAATTGCCAAAGCACACATCGGCACCCCATTCGCCAGGAGGTGTGATCATGGTCAAGGCCATCAAATCCGCTGCACATGACACAAATACGCCAGCCTCGTGGGCGCGTGTGGCAAACTCTGCATAAGTATTGATTTGGCCTGAATTGTTGGGGTATTGCACAAGAGCACCGAAATAAGAAGCATCAAAAACATGTTGGGTGTAATCGCCAACGACGATCTCAATTTTCAAGTGTTTTGCGCGCCCTCTCAGCACATCCAACGTTTGAGGGAAGACCTGCTGATCGACAAAGTATTTATTCGCATTGATGAGTTCCTTCTCCTTTGGCATGCTGTGATTGAACATGATCATTGCTTCCACGGCTGCTGTGGCTTCATCCAAAAGCGAAGCACTGGCAATAGGCAAACCGGTAAGATCGCTGGTGAGGGTTTGGAAATTGAGCAACATCTCCAATCGGCCTTGTGCAATCTCTGCCTGGTAAGGGGTATATGCGGTATACCAACCTGGATTCTCCATGATATTGCGCAAGATGACCGAAGGCACAATAGTCGGATGATAACCCATACCGATATAGCTTTTGTTGACCACATTTTTCTTGGCCTTGTCCCACATGTGCGCCAAATAGTCGTGCTCGCTCATTTCGTTGGAAATGGCCAAAGCCTTGGCATTTCGGATGCTCGCTGGCACCGTTTGATCGATGAGTTGATCAATGCTTTCTAAGCCAATGGTTTTGAGCATTTCTGCGCTATCCGTAGCTGTGGGGCCGATATGGCGTTGGGTAAAATTCGTAGATGACATAAATGATGGTCTATGGATTAAGACGGTCTTAATTTGTAATGCGAGGTCAAATATAAGTCGCTCAGGGTTCAATAAAATTCATTTTTGTGTCCTCCTTGCAAAGACAACAGCAGTAAACCAACCGAAGCAGATTGAATGTTCAATCCTTGCGCAAATTCAGAAAGATTTGTCAATGCGCGACACGAAGGGAACAGCGAGAATAGCTCCGTTGCGGCCCAAAAAAGAAATGGGATGTGTACATTTGCGCTCATGGCAGAAAATCTCTTCGTCGCAGAAACAACGGATAAACAGGAACGCTACCTCGCGTTATTGCCACAGCTCCAAGCATTGATGGATCCCAAAGCAGGGGCGACTGCCAACGTTGCCAATGCAATGGCTGCACTAAAGCAAACATTCGGTTGGTTGTGGATCGGTGTGTACATGGTACAAGACGATCACTTGGAGTTGGGTCCATTTCAAGGACCGATTGCCTGCACCCGAATCGAAAAAGGCAAAGGCGTGTGCGGCAGCGCATGGAACGAGAACCGGACTCTAGTGGTTCCCGATGTAGAGGCTTTCCCCGGTCATATTGCTTGCAGTTCGGCATCGCGATCCGAGATTGTTGTCCCGATCCAGATTGACGGACAATGCATTGGTGTGATCGATGCAGACAGCGAGCGGTTGGACGATTTCGACACCACAGATCAACAGTTTCTCGAACGAATTTCAGAAATGCTAAGTAAATTGTATGTTTAAAGCACTTCGCCATTTTGAATTCGCTTTGGCACTGCTCATTGTGGGATGCGCCCAAGTAAAGCCCATTCCCGGCGGCCAAAAGGACGATCAACCTCCAAAGGTGATCGATTATAACCCCTCCAATGAAAGAGTTCGGTTCGGATCCAAGAGCTTTGTTATCACATTCGACGAATACGTAGCACTCAACAACATCCAACAAGAATTGGTGGTGTCGCCGCCCTTGTTATCTCCACCCAAAGTTGAAGTACGGAAAAAGAGTGTGGTAGTCAGTTGGAAAGAAGATTTGCTCCCCAATACCACCTATAATTTTCAATTCGGCGACGGCATCGCAGACATCAACGAAGGCAACAAAGCCAAAGACCTTCAATACGTCTTTGCGACAGGCGATGCACTGGATTCGGCCCAATGTACCTTTCAAGTGATCGACAACAATACAGGAGAATACAAAAAGGACATCAGGGTATTGCTCTTTGATTCCGACAGCTCGTTTTTTGTAAGCCGTCCGAGGCCATCGCACACCGCCAAAACCAATTCCAATGGCTTGGCTCAATTCAGGTACATGCAAAACGGCGCTTTTGTGGTGTATGGACTCGACGATACCAATGGCAACTACCGCCTCGACGATGGCGAAAAAGTAGCCTTCTTGCCGACCGCCTTTGATATCTCAGGGATTGATACGACAGCAAATGTTCTCAGGCTGTGTCAAGCTCTGCCCGAAACACGAAGGGTAGACAACTATCTGGTGGACTCCACGGGAACTCTTCATTTTTTTTGGCCCAAACAATGGGGTGCAGTCGAAGTGCGCGCATTGAATGCACAACCGCTCAACCAATGGCAGGACAGCGCCAACGATAGCGTATGGGTGAGTTTATTGGGGCTTCCAACAGACGGTTATGTCTCTTTGGTGGTCCAAAACAAAATAGAAGTCAGCGACACGATCAATGTCCCCTTCTTCAACCAGCTGGAAGACCGATGGATTCCTTCGCTCCAAAAGCCAAAATTTTTGCGCGATGAAGTGCCCGCATGGACAGCGCCGTTTCGATTCGACATTCAAACAACAGAGCAACAACTGCGGCTTTCGGACACCATCATCGTTCAAGGGAATTGGAAATTGGGTGCCCTTCCGGGGGAACTGAGCCTCGAGGGCATCAATCGACCAGGTACATACAAAGGTGTCGTACTGCCAGGGGCATTGCGCAATCCCTCCGGAGTTGTGAACGATAGCGCCACTTTTGAATTCAGCATTTTGGGCGAAAAAGACCTTGGAACCTTGAAAGTGGATTTAAGCAATTGGAACATTCAAGGAGTCTATTTCCTCGAGTTGATCGACAAGCAAAACAACATTGCCAAAGCACAACGCATAGAAGGATCTGGTGCTTGGACGATTAAAAACATTGTTCCGGGAGAATACAGTTTGCGCATCTGGCAAGACATCAATAACAACGGTATTCCGGATCTAACCCATATCAAGACGAAACAAGAAGCCGAACCTTATTCCATCTTGAGTAAACAAGTTTTGATACGTGCGAATTGGGAGATTCAAATCCAACCCACGCAGCGCTAAAACTGCACGTAAAGCCTGCGCTTAAACCGTGGCTTATCCTTTTTATCGATGCACAGTTTTTTGTAATTGTTTTCGGCGTCCGAATCTCCAAGGTTAGCCGCTTCGACCCAATCGCCGCAAGCGCCTTCCATATCGTGCAAGTTGTAGAGCGCTTCGCCTCGATAGTACAATACTTCCGCCTTAAAATCCACATTCTCCAAACGCAATTCAGACAACAATTCCGCTGCATTTTTAAATTGCCCCATATCCAACATAATGACAGCCATATTCATCTTGGCCCTATGCTCTGCTGGCTTTAGTGCATATGCGGTTTGAAAGTCCTCAAAAGCCAAGTTCATTTTGTTTTGATCGGCATAATTTGCCGCTCGCAAATAGTAGGCCTCAGCATATGTGCTATCCAAAAAGAGTGCTTCGGACAGGTACCTCAAAGATGCCTTGTGCTCCATCATCATGTATTCGATGGTCGCCAACCAATAATACCCTTTTGGGTCCTCTTCGTGGCGCTGCAAATAATTCGTCAAATCTATTTTTGCCGACTCATAAAGGGCCAACGACACCTTGCAAATGCCCCTATGAAGATAGATATCGTCCTTGCCATAACCCAGGATTTTGGCCCGATCATAATCGTCCAATGCTTCGGCAAAACTGGACAGCTTGTGGCGGCAATCTGCGCGCAACATGTACATCTCCGGAGTAGGTTGTTGGGCCATATCGATTTCGACCGCTGCAATGGCCTTGGAATATTCTCCGGATAGATAGAGCTCTTTGGCTTGATCGTAGGCCGACTGGGCATGAGCATCTAACGTCTTGGCCATTGTCAAGGCCAGGGCCCATCCGAAAAGCAGTGTGCGAAATTGTACTTTCATGTAATTGTGCTTGCAGTTTGACTCCATAGTGTTGGACATTCTAATCCCAACGGGCATTTGTACGAACATGATGCCAAATGGTTCGGTTAATGTTCGCTGCCCTCCAACCGATGCGGCAAAACTTGTTACAATCCCATGAAATCATTAGTTTTGCCCATCTTGAAACACTCCCACAGCCCATGTTAAAGTCCATTGTTCTTTGGTCCAAGCGAATCCTATTGGGCATCTTCGTACTTGTCGGAATTACCGTCGTTACTTTGGTGTTCACCGGCAATAGCCACATTTTTCGAGGCATTTCCAAAACCTATTTGGTGGGCAAGCCCAATGCAGACATCGATGACATGTACCTCTTCGATGTAAGTACCATTCCCGCAGATCATCCGCAATCGTGGGTGCTTTCACCCCGACTGAACCAATACGCACCCACACAAGTTCAGCTCAACACCATGGATTCGATGCAAACCACTGCTTTCCTTGTGATCAAAGCAGACAGTCTCATTTTTGAGCAGTATTGGCGCGATGGAGGACGCGACGTGGTGAGCAATTCATTCAGCATGGCCAAAAGCTTTACCTCCATGATGATCGGTAAGGCGATTGACGAAGGCTACATCAAAAGTGTAGACCAACCCGTAGGCGACTTCATCCCGGAATACAGCACCGGCGCCAACGCTCAACTCACCATTCGCCACTTGCTCACCATGACGAGCGGCATTCCGTTTGGCGAAGATTACAGCAACCCCTTCGGCTTCATGGCGAAAGTGTATTACGGCACCGATATCGAACAGCAAACCCTGGGGTATCAAGTCGAAAAAACACCCGGAACATTTTGGAAGTACGAAGGAGGGAACACCTTGCTTCTGGGCATGATCATCAAACGCAGCACCGGACGAACGCCAAGCGAGTATTTCTTCCAAAAATTTTGGTCATGCATTGGAGCAGAACACGCAGCGTATTGGAACTTGGAATGTCCAGGGGGCATGGAAAAAACATTTTCTGGTTTTTACGCAACGGCTCGCGATTTCGCACGCATCGGCAAACTCATGTTGAATCGAGGCACTTGGGCGAACGACACGCTGTTGAGTCCAGAATTTGTGGATGCTGTATTCATGCCCTGTGCTGTTTCGGATGAAAAAAATGAATTGTGTTCCTGGTACGGCTATCAATGGTGGATGGGCGAACACCAAGGGACCGCCTTTCAATGTGCACGTGGCATGCTTGGACAATACATCATCATGATCCCCAAAGACCAACTCATCATCGTGCGTCTCGGGCACAAACAAAAACCAGAGCGCGTGCGCCATATGCCGCCCGATATCTACACATACATTGAGGCAGGTTATGCTGCCGCTGGTTTGTAAACGATTTGAATTTATGCGCAAAGACATCGATATCCACGACGACCTTTACCTTGCCCTCGGCTTTGTTCCCATGCCCGCAGAAGACGGCGCTCAACCGCAATGGGAGGCTTATGTTTTCAATGCCAAAAAAACCGAATTGAAGCACATTATCATCAATGTTTCAGCTATCGGTGTGATTGACGGCGTAGAAAAAGAAACAGCCACCATGCGATTCTACTTGGAAAAACTGGAGGCCGAATCGTGCAAAAAATTTGAGGTGCTGATGCACGAAACATTGTTATTGGACAACACCTATTGGATCAGCTTCTACGAAGAGGATCAAATCGGCGAAAAAAAACTGCATGTGCAATTGGGCCATCGATGGTCCGATGACTTGTCCATCTTACCCCTCATAGACAAGGCGGGTATTTTTTGTGTATAACATTGCACTGGGAGAAGAAGCGGTCATTGCAAAGGCATTTGATCTTTGCAAAAACTACTACTCAAATGACTACTTCTTCTACACCTCTTTTGGAGGACATCCTGTTTTTGGATATCGAAACCGTTGCCCAAACCCATCAATTGTCGGAACTCGATGCCGATTGGCAGCACCTATGGACCGAAAAATCACGGTTTCAGCGCGAGCGCAAACAAATCACTCCCGAACAATCTTACGAGGAGGCCGGGATCTATGCTGAATTCGGCAAAATCATCTGCATCAGTGCAGGTTACTTTCGGCAAGAAAAAGAAGACTTCAAATTTCATGTCACCTCCTTCTACGGCACCGATGAACGGCAAATCTTAGAAACCTTTGTAGCATTTGTAGATGCTTCATGGCGAAAGCTTTGTGCCCACAACGGAAAAGAATTTGACTTCCCGTTTCTCTGTCGGCGCCTATTGGTGCATGGTTTGGAGATACCGGATGTACTCGATCTATCGGGCAAAAAGCCGTGGGAAAACCCACACATCGACACCATGGAAATGTGGAAGTTTGGCGACTTCAAGCACTACACCTCTCTTCGTTTGCTGGCAAAACTGCTTCATCTTCCAACACCCAAGGACGATATCGATGGCAGCCGCATCCGCGAGGTGTTTTACCAGGACAATGATCTCGAACGCATCGAACGCTATTGCAAAAAAGATGTGGTCACTGTGGCCCGCATTTACCTTCGTCTCAAAACCATGGGGGACCTCACCGAGGATGAGCTTTGCTGGGAGTCACCCACCAGGCTTGACCTGCAGCCCGCTTGACAAAAAAAAACGCCCGATCAACGGGCGTTTTTAAAAGTTTTGAGGGATTAGAAGGGCGCCACTTGAATACCGACCGACACCGGATAAACCTCAGGGCCATCATTCTTCGTGAACAATGGGGTCAATCCGTAATTGGCAAATACCGTGAAATTGCCGTATCCAATGCGCACACTCGCATCCAAGGTGAATGGGGAGAAATTGAAATCGCCCTTAACGCGCTCATTGTATTTGTCGTCGCCATTTTCCCATTTTTGGCGTGTCAACGAGCCCAACTTCAGACCTGTGGTTACCCCTGCACTCACATGAAACGACTTGCTCAACTGGTCGCTGGTGTTAAACTCCAACATGACCGGCACATTCAAGTAAGTCACGCGCAATGTGTTTTTGGTAAAATCCTGCAATTGTGGATCAATCTCGATCCCAGTAGTTCCTGTGGAGTCGGTATTGACGACTTTGACATTGTTGCGCAAACCGTAACTGTTGTAGGTGATACCAGCACCCACCATGATGCCAACATAGTCCTTATACAGGCGGATTTTTTGTTCGATCAAGTTCAATCTCCAAGTCAACGAGCGCGCGTAGTCCAACTCGAGCCAATTCATGGTAGAATCGAATTCAGTGCCTCCACTGCTATTGAGCAAAATGTTTACGCCGAGATCTACCCCTGCAAAATGGGTCAATTCCAAACGATCGCTAGGCCCATTGTCGGAATACTCGACGGCTGTGGAATCGTTGTTGGTTGGGTCTTCATCGATAAGAATAATGCGGGTATCTCCGATTTTCATGTTGGTGGTATCTGCGGCAACCTTTGACGAATCGGCTTGTGCAAATGCTGTAGCGCTCGATACGAGGGTCAATACAGCGAGGATCATCTGTTTCATAGTGCTTTGTGTTTTGATGATAAGTACATTCATTTGATCGTGGGACGCCTCGCTTGTTATTTTAGTTACACAGAAAAAAGAAAAAAACCCAACTCGCTGATTTTCAAA
>CANHSF010000002.1 GCA_947463065.1 Flavobacteriales bacterium
ACGCAACTTGCTCTTGGGATGTGACAGGCGAACAGCCTGCACGACCAAGCACCGAGTGCTGGGAGAATGCAACATTCAACAATGCAACTTGCTCATGGGATGTGACAGGCGAACAGCCTGCACGACCAAGCACTGAATGCTGGGAGAATGCAACATTCAACAATGCCACTTGCTCTTGGGATGTAACCAGTGAACAGCCAGCGCAGCCAGAATTAGCTTGCTACGAAATTGCATCGTTCAATAACGAAACATGTGAATGGGATATCACTATTGAAGACCAGACCATTCCGGTAATTTCTGCTGCTGGTGATAACATGACCATCGAATGTCCAGCAACACCTGAATTCACTGCTCCAACCGCAGAGGATGCTTGCGGTGAAGTAACTGTAGTGGAAGTTTCTGACATTACAACAGAAGGCACTTGTCCAGGCTCTTATAGCCGCACCATCACTTGGAAAGCTATTGATGAATATGGTAATGAATCGGCACCCGTCTCACAAACCATCACGGTTGCAGACACTGAGGCACCGGTTGTAGTGAGTCGCACAAATGATATTAGTATCGAATGTGGTAACTCTTCATCATCCTGCGATTTGCTTTGCAATGCTGATTTCGAAGACAATCAAATTGTAAATCCAGGCAATTGGACTTACATCGATCAATCCGCTGTACCATGTTGGATGGCTATCGGCTCAGGAAACATTATTGAAGTGTGGGGCAGCGGATTCTCTGGCGTTCCATCCTACTCAGGGCTTCAATTTATCGAATTGAACTCCGTATCTCCATCAACGGTGTATCAAAACTTTACAGCGATTCCTGGTGCAACAGTGGATATTTCATTCGCCCATCGCGGACGCGCAGGTGTTGATGTCATGAGCCTAGAAGTAGGTCCTGTGGATGGCCCATTTACATCCCTGGGAACTTTCTCAGCTGGCACGTCGCAGTGGAATATCAACTCGGTTTCTTACACTTTCCCAAATAACCCGAATACCAACTATTCACTGCGATTCAATGCAGTTAATACAGCGGGTGGACCATCGGTTGGAAACTTCATTGACGATGTTACTATGTGCATTTCAGGCAGCGTTCATTCAGACATAATTCCACCTGTATTTGCTGATAACTGCAGTGATGAATTGAGCATTGACTCAACACTCGTAACTACAATTATAGATTGCCATGTTATACAAACGTACACTTGGACTGCGACTGACCAATGTGGTAACTCAACAAGCGCATCCACAAGTATTACAACCACAGACACGACACCTCCTGTTGTTGACGAATACAGTATAGAAGTCACTCTTTATTGCGATCAGAGCGATGCTATTCCGGCGCCAACCGCATCGGATGCATGCAGTCAGGTCACCATGGAATATACCGATGTTCTATACTCAGGCGGTTGCCCAGGCACTATTGGGCGCAGCTACACCTTCACCGATCAGTGCGGGAATGCTGCTTATGCTACGCAGTTCATTACAGTTCTAGATAATGTTCCGCCGGCATTTAACTTCGTACCTGAGCCGAGAACATTCGTCTGCGGTGAAGCATACACAGCGCCTGTTTCTGCGCAAGCCAGCGACCTATGTGATTCCGATGTTCAAGTCAATTTCACTAGCACGATTGCTCCAAGCGATTGCCCACAACAGCAGTTGGTTATCAACACTTGGACAGCTATCGACGAATGCTTGAACCAAACATCTGTTCAAGTTACCGATACAATTATCATCTGCCCTGAGATCATTGAAGTAACCTCTTGTGATCAGTATGAGTGGTTTGGTGAAGTATACACTGTATCAGGTAGCTATGCGCATTACACGAGCGAAAACGACTGCATCACTGCCTATGCACTTGAGTTGACCATTAACGAAAGCAGCAACACATCATTCATTGAGGAAGCATGTGTAAGCTATACATGGAATGGAATTTCATACAATGCCTCTGGCGATTACACTCAACAATTTGTGAATGCAGCAGGTTGTGACTCCACTGTAACCTTGCATCTCACAATCAACCAGCCTTCATCGGCTCAGGTGAGTGCTTCAGCTTGCAGCAGCTATACATGGAATGGACAGACATACACCAACTCTGGAACATACAACTACGTAACAACAAATGCAGTTGGCTGCGACAGCACAGTTACGCTTGCACTCACGATCAACACGCCGAGCATTTCATCGACGTCGATAAATTCAAGTTTATCATCTATCGTTGCAGGCAACTCCGTTACTCTCAACGTGGTTGGTGGTTCACTTGGAACTGGTGCAATTTGGAAATGGTACCAGGGAAGTTGCGGCGGCGTTTATGTTGGCGCAGGCAATTCAATAGTTGTATCTCCAACGACTACTACAACCTATTTTGTTCGCGCGGAAGGTATATGCAACACCACACTTTGTGTTAGCAAAACCATCACTGTAAGTCCAGCTTGCGGTCCATCATCAGTTAGTAGCAACGCGTTGAATAATACCACTTGCCAGGGAGCCTCAGTCGTATTGAGCGTAACAGGTACACTTTCGAGCGGCGCTTCATGGAAGTGGTATAAAAACTCATGTGGAGGCACATGCATCGGCACCGGAAGCAATTTAACGGTTGCACCAACTGTTACCACAACATATTATGTGCGTTCACAAGGAGGTGTTTGTGGCACAACATTCTGTTTACCAATCACCATCGTGGTTACAAGACCGCCTAGTCGTCCCGGTCTCATTACAGGCTTGACTACTGGCCTTTGTAACCGTCAGCAGGTGTCTTATTGTGTAGGTGCCGTGAGCGGTGCAACGTCCTATCAATGGACTTTGCCTACGGGTGCAACTTTAGTGAGTGGCCAAGGAACCAACTGCATTGTTGTAAACTTCAACGGCAGTTTAGGTATGAATGCCTCATGCGGATATGCTGCCATTTGCGTACGTGCAGTGAACAATTGTGGAGTAAGTCAGTCAAGATGTGTGAATCTAAGTAATACGCCTAGCACCACGGGCATAAGCATCTCTGGATTATTATGTCTAGCACCGGGCACAACCACTACTTATTCCGTTCCATCAATTACTGGTGCAACACAGTATACGTGGTCAATTCCATCAGGATGGCAGTTGATATCCGGACAAGGCACCAATAGCATCACCGTGATTACAGGCAACAATTCTGGTCATGTGAATGTGACTCCGAGCAATACATGTTCGACTGGAACACGCATTAGACGCTATGTTACCATTTCAGCCAACTCACCTCGCAGTTTCAGCATGACTTCAGAATCTGCTATTGAGGTCCTGTTGTATCCTAATCCAGCCAATAATTTCTTTACAGTATCTGCAACTGAAGAGGAGCCCGTATTGATAGAGGTTATGGATATATCTGGGAAATTGATTTACCGAGGGGCTTGGATGCGTGAAATAAGCACAGAATCATGGGAAACGGGAATGTACATTGTACGTATCCATTTCAAAAATGAAGTTCAGTCAAAACGCATTGAGATTTTACACTAGTTTTTTCCTCTCAAGCAAATTCAAGAGGCTGTCTATCAACGACAGCCTCTTTGCTTTTTCTACACTTTGTTCATCTGAATTTGGGTTGAAAACGAATTTCATCAAGTCCTTCTCAATAAAAAAGTTTTGGACTATCTATGCACTCAACATTTTGACACACTCCCAACCCTCTAACAAACTATGCTTCAGCATCTTAGTGGAAAATTGATTGAAAAAAGCCCTGTCCATGCTGTGATTGACGTCAGCGGGATTGGGTATTTTTTGCAAATTTCACTGCATACCTTTGGCCGCTTGGGCGAATCCGAACAAGTGAAGTTGTACACCCATCTCACCATCAATAGCAATGACTTTAGTATTCAATTGTTTGGATTTTTTGATGATGCCGAGAGGGATGTTTTCAGAAAGCTGATTTCCGTCAGTGGCATTGGGCCCAATACAGCCCGAATGATTTTGAGTGGGCGGAGTACCGACGAGGTAAAGCACATGATTCTTACCAAGGATGTTGCTGGTTTTAAGCGCATTAAAGGAATAGGAGAAAAGACAGCCGAACGCATTATCATCGATTTGCACGATAAAATTGGAAAGATCAGTGACGCGCAGTACGAAAAAATTCCCGTCGCACACAATACCAAGAAGGTTGAAGCGTTAGCAGCGCTGACCTCGCTAGGACTAGACAGAACCAAAACCGAAAAAGTCTTGGAAAAGATGATGTTGACGCAACCGGAGGCGTCACTAGAAGATCTTATCAAGCAAGTTTTAAAACAAATTTGAATTTATTTATCCCGAATTGTGAATCAGCCCAGTTGGACCACCCACTTCTATCGTTTTTGCTTTATCTCTGTCTTGTCCGTTTCGGTTTGGATGGCATTGGCCAATTCCACAACCTCTTCCCTTACACCACGGCGAACATTGCGCACGCAAAAAGCCAAGATGGAAGCCGATGAAATCAGCCCGGCCGATTTTGTTGCTTCAGTTGACACCTCGGGCACAGATACGTCGGATGTTGAACTGATTTGGCCCGTAGAAGACAACATCAATCCGAGCCAAGATCCGGGTGGCATCAACATTCCACTGCCCGACAACATCGATTACAACGTCGAATACAACCCAGAAACCGGACAATACGAGGTGATCCAAACGGTGGGCAAGGGCATTGAGTATCGCCCCCGCACCAGCATGACGTTGGAGGAGTACATGAACCAGCAGAAGGATCAGAACATTTACGAGTACTTCAAAGAAATTCAACAGGAAGAAGATGAGGCCAACCGTGAATGGAGCAAGGTCATCAAGGTGGGAGGAGCTGGATTCGAAGGCATCTTCGGGAGCAACGAAATCGAAATTCGCCCGCAGGGTTCTGCCGAACTGACCTTTGGTTTGAACATTTCTAAAACCGAAAACCCACGTATTCCGCTTCGCCAACGACGCATTACCACTTTTGACTTCGACCAAAAAATCCAGCTCAATGTGGTTGGAAATATCGGAACGCGCATGAAATTGAATGTGAACTACAATACCGAGAGCACATTCGATTTCGAAAACCAGATGAAACTTGAGTACACCGGAGACGAGGACCAAATCATACAAAAAATTGAATTGGGAAATGTCAGCCTTCCGCTCAACGGTCAACTCATCCAAGGTTCCACCAGTCTATTTGGAGCCAAGCTTTCCACCAAATGGGGGCGTCTCCGCAACACTACGGTATTCTCCCAGCAAAAAGGAGAGCGCAAAGAAATCACCGTTCAGGGAGGTGCCCAGACCCAGGCCTTTGATATAACGGCCGATAACTATGAAGCCAATCGCCACTACTTTCTTTCGGGTTGGTTTCGCGACGAATACGACCGCGCATGCAGCTCGTTGCCCGTAGTGGGAAGTGGCGTAAACGTGACGCGAATAGAGGTTTGGCTGGTGAATTTGCAAGCCAATACCCAAGATGTTCGCAACGTTGTGGCTTTCTCTGATCTTGGAGAACCCACAGAGTACATGAGCCATGACCTTGTTTTTGATGCGGGCGGAACAAGCGACAACCGACTGTACAATCGCGGAGATATTGCCACAACACAATTGGGCAACCCCAGCAACCTCAACAACGACATATTCCTAGACTGTACGGATGGCCAGCCATTCTCCGATGCCATTCTCAATACTACAGGGACATCCCAAGCCATATCCGGCAACCCCGATTACATCGACATGGACAACGGCACACACTTCGAGCGCATAAACAATATGCGCCGTTTGAATGCCTCAGAGTACAGCTACAACTCTCGACTTGGTTTCATTTCGCTCAAACAAAGCTTGAACAATGCCGAAGTATTGGCAGTGGCCTATGAGTACACTTTGAATGGAGAAACCTACCAAGTGGGAACCATTTCACAAGATGGATATGCTGCTCCGCAATCCCTTATCTTGAAGTTGATCAAGCCGAGTATCACCCGCGTCAAATTGGAAGATGGCTTTGCTGCTCCGCTTTGGGACAACATGATGAAAAACGTCTATTCGCTCGGCGCGTTTGGTATTTCACCCGAAAACTTCCGTCTCGATGTATGGTACAACAATCCAGCGACCGGGGTCAATCAAAACTATATTCCCCGAGAGCCATTGAACGGCACCCTGCTGCTTCAGGTTTTGAATTTGGACCGCATCGATGCACAGCAGATGCCCTACTCCGATGGATTTTTCGATTTCATTCAAGGCGCCTCCACCACCGGAGGATTGATTGATGCACAGAGCGGCCGCGTGTATTTCCCGGTTGTGGAGCCATTTGGTAGTCACTTGGCCAAAAAAATAGAAGATGGTTTTGGAGGCAATACCACCGAGGCGCAACAAGTGATCAACTCGGTAGTCTACCAGCCCTTGTACGACTCCACCAAAACCGTTGCTCAGATATTGTTTCCGAACCTCAACCGTTTCCGCATCAAAGGACAATACCAAAGTTCAAGCGGCAGCGAGATCTCCCTCAATGCACTGAACATACCGCAAGGAGCGGTGATCGTTACAGCCGGAGGCATCAAACTGCAAGAAGGGGTGGATTACACCGTGGACTACAACTTGGGTCGGGTGCGCATTTTGAATGAAGGCGTCATGTCCAGTGGCCAACCGATTAAAGTTTCGGTGGAAAGCAACTCGCTGTTCAACCTGCAGTTCCGAACGATGATTGGAACGCGGTTCGATTACACCTTCAATGAGCATTTAACCATCGGGGGTACACTTCTCAACCTGCGCGAGCGCCCCGTCACTCAAAAAGTCAATCAAGGCGATGAACCGGTCAACAATACGACCATCGGACTTGATGGAAACTTTCAAAAAGAAATTCCGGCTTTAACAACGATGGTGGATCGCATACCCTTTATCGAAACAAAAGCGAAGTCCAATGTGACGTTTTCAGCCGAAGCGGCCAAACTTTTTCCCGGACATAGTCGCGCTATATCGCGAGACGGAAATGCATATGTGGACGATTTTGAGGGCAGTCAAAGCGTAATCGATTTGCGTAGCATCAATCAATGGTTCTTGGCCAGCACACCCAAATTGCAGAACAGTTTGTTTCCCGAATCCGCGTTTGAGGATAGCTTGATCTACAACTACAACAGAGCGAAATTGAGCTGGTATGTGATCGATCCGCTCTTCTACCGCAATACAGGAGGACTCACTCCCGACAATATCACCGAAGACATCCAAAGCGATCACCGCATGCGTGAAATTCTCGAGGGCGAGGTATTCCCCAATCGCCAGCTACCTCAAGGCACGCCGCCCAACATTGCCACCCTCGACTTGACCTATCGACCCAATTTGCGTGGTCCGTACAACTACGATTTGCCCAGTGGAACAGGAATATCGGCAGGTCTCAATACAGATGGAACATTGGCCGATCCCGAATCGCGATGGGGCGGAATACAGCGGGCTCTTACCACTACCGATTTTGAAGCCAGCAATGTGCAATTCATTCAATTCTGGCTTATGGATCCATTCAACGCGGATGCGACAGCAAATGGCCAAGACACCGGTGGAGACTTGTATTTCCATTTGGGGAATGTATCGGAAGACATCCTCAATGACAGCAAATGGAGCTATGAGAATGGATTTCCAACCGACAACAATGGATTGCAATTTGGCACCGAACCTAGCCCTTGGGGCAAATATCCTGACCCCGACAACTTCAATGTCGTCAATGCATTCGACAACAGTTTGGGCAATTACGAACAACAAGATATTGGTCTAGATGGATTGACAAGCGCACAAGAAAACGCATTCTTTGCCGATTGGCTCAGCCAATTGCAAGGTTACCTCAACAGCGGTGCATACACCCAATACATTCAAGATCCATCGGCCGACGACTACGCCAACTTCCGCAGTTCCGATGCCGACAGCGACAACCTGAATACCATCGAGCGCTATGCCTCATTCAATGGTTATGAAGGCAACTCCGATACCAGCACCCCCGATGGTTATCCGATAGCCGCTACAACCATACCCAACACCGAGGACATCAACCAGGACATTACCCTGAACACCATCGAAAGTTATTTTCAGTACAAAGTGAATTTGCGTCCCGGAGCTTTGGGCGAAAACAACATAGGCACCAACTACATTACCGATAGCTTCTTGACCACCCGCACCACCATCAACGGGGAAGAGCGTCCAATCCGTTGGTATCAATTCAAGATCCCGATTGAGGAGTTTGAAAAAAGCGTTGGTGGCATTGCCGATTTTCGATCGATCCGTTACATGCGTGTGTTCCTCAAAGGTTGGGAAGAGGAAGTAACCCTTCGCTTTGCGCGATTGGAATTGGTTCGCGGCGAATGGCGCAAGTACATCAGTTCGTTGAATGGGCCACAAGAATTGGAGCCCAATGACGATCCATTGACCACCTTCAACATTGCAGCAGTCAACATTGAAGAAAATGGCAATCGCGAACCGATCAACTACGTGATCCCACCTGGAATTTTGCGCGAGCAAGATGTGGCCAGCGCCAATCTTCGCAGTTTGAACGAACAATCGCTATCCATGGAGGTGTGCAATTTGGCCGATGGAGATGCACGCGCTGCATACCGCACCGTGAACTACGATATGCGCCAATACAAACGTTTGCGCATGTTTGCACACGCCGAGGCCTTGGGCGAGGAAAGCCAAATCAGCAACAAAGACTTGACGGTGTTCATTCGTTTGGGATCAGACTTCAACGAGAACTATTATGAGTATGAACTTCCGATGAAGCTTACGCCGTGGTTTGCCAGTGATGACGATGCCATTTGGCCCGAAGAGAATACGTTCGACATCAATTTGGAAGACCTCCAGAACCTCAAGGCTGGCCGACCAACTACATTTAACAACCTGGCGGAATTCGAAAAAATGATTGGCAATGCCCGAGTGGTGGTGCGCGGCAATCCCAACTTAGCGAATGTCACCGTTCTTATGATCGGAGTGCGCAATCCAGACAAGGACAAAAATGCCTTTGAAACCAATGACGATGGACGAACGAAGTGCGCAACCATATGGGTGAATGAATTGCGCTTGAGCGAATTCAACGAGCAAGGCGGCTGGGCAGCTGTAGCCCGCATGAATGCGACACTTGCCGACTTTGCAACCGTTGCTGTTGCAGGTAACATCTCCACACCAGGTTGGGGCACGATAGAACAACGCGTACAACAGCGTCAGCAAGCTACGATCATGGGTTTCGATGCAAACTCTACCTTACAATTGGGTAAATTTTTTCCAGAAAATTGGGGAGTTCAAGTGCCGATGTATTTGGGATATTCAGAAACGGTGAATACACCGCGATTCAGTCCATTGCAGCCCGACTTGGTGATGGACGACTTGCCCAATGTGAATCAGTCGCTCAAGAAAAAATCGCAGGACTACGTCAAACGACGGAGCATCAATTTCACCAATGTGCGGATCGACCCAAAAAAGGACAACACAAAAACAGGTGCAGAAGAAGGTAAACCCGAAGCCAAGCCCGAAGCCAAACCCGACCCGAAAGGCGCTGGAGCAGGCGGTGCAGCGGGCGGTGAAAAGCCGAAAAAGGACCAATTCTTTGACGTCAAGAACTTCAGTGTTTCTTACAGCTACAACGAAGAATACCGGAGAGACATCAACATCGATTGGCGATTGAATAAAAGATACCGCGGTGCGTTTGATTATTCTTTCCAAAACAAACCCAAAGAGATCCGCCCATTTGCAAAAATTCCAGGCGTCAAAGACTCCAAATACCTCAAGTGGATCAAGGAGTTCAATTTCTATCCAGGGATCAAACAAATCGGCTTCCACACCGAAATGAATCGCAGTTATGAGACGAGCCGAATCCGCAACAACACGTTGGAATTGACGGGGGCGTATAGCGATATATTGATCAATACCCAGGTGCAAAAAACATGGAATTGGTCGCGTCAATACACGTTAAAATACGACATTGCCAAGAGCTTAAAGTTCGATTACACCGCTAACAACCTTGGTCTCGTTGGCGAGCCTCGTGGCCTCATCGACAAAGAGGATACCGATTGGTACCAAAACTACAAAGACACCGTATGGTCCAATATCCGCGGTGGAGGCAATAACACACAGTTCAATCAAAACATGACCTTGAGTTATAAATTGCCATTCGACAAATTCCCGTTGATTGACTTCATCAGCAGCGATGCGCGCTATGCAGCCACCTACCGTTGGGATCGCGCTCCATTTACCCAAGATTCATTGGGCAATACGATTCAAAATTCACGTCAAGTGCAATTGAATGTGCAGGGCAATTTCGAGACATTGTACAACAAGGTTCCCCTTTTGAAAGAGATCAATCAAGGCAAAAAAGACAACAAAAAAGACGATAAAAAAGGAAAAGGAAAAGAGGACCCGACAACCAAAGACGAATACGGCAAGGAAAAAGAGAAAAAGGAAAAAGAGGAGAAAGCCAATCCAGTGCATCTGGGTTTGCGTTTCTTGATGATGGTGCGCAATGTATCGGGATCCTACACGCGCAACGAAGGCATTTTGTTGCCGGGATATAACCGCTCCACTAAATTCATTGGTATGGACGATGGATTTGATGGACCTGGATTTGGATTCATTGCTGGCCAACAGAACACCGATATTTGGGGCAATCCAACAGGAAACAACTACGCCTTGGACGCATCGGCCAATGGTTGGATCATCAATTTGCCCACGCTCAACACCCAGTACAACGAAACGTTCTCCGAAACTTGGAACTACAAAATCAATCTTGAACCAGTTAAGAGCCTTAAGATTGAAATCATCGCAAACAAGACAGAGGGCCGCAATTTGACCAGTTTCTTCCGCTTCGACGAAGACACCGATCAGTTTGTGTTTGATAGTCCATTGGAAACAGGCAATTTCAGCGCAACCGTCAATACATGGTCCACTGCATTTGTCAAAGACGATCCCGAGGCCGGTTGGAACAGTAGAACATTCCAAAACTTCTTGGATTATCGTCGTGTGATCTCCGGTCGATTGAACACCTCGACCCACAACGAAGCCTCTCCACAAACCAATGGCTTCTACAACGGTTATGGCTCAACCTCACAAAATGTGGTTATTCCAGCATTCGTGGCGGCATATACCGGACAGTCGGCTACAGAAACGGCATTGAATGTTTTTGCTTCCAAGGTGCAGCCCAATTGGTCGCTCACCTACGATGGTCTAAACAAAATTCCAGCCATCAAAAAATACTTCAAGACCTTCAACCTTCGGCACCAATACCGCTCCACATTGACGACTTCGTATGTCAGCAATCTCAACTACGTCGAAAATGGTGCAGGCCTGCCCACTGCGATTGACAGCAGCTACAATTATATCCCAGAGCAATTGATCAATACCGTTACGATCAGCGAACAGATCACACCGCTCAGCTTGGACATGACATTAAAAACGAAGAAATCGAAGAACCCTGAAAAAACCAACGAACCACAGGTCAAGCTCGAATACAAGCGCGACCGCACCGTTGCACTTGGCTTGACCAATTACCAGATCACAGAAACCAAGAGCAATTCGATTACCGTTGGATTGGGCTACAAGATCATCGACATCCCCAATCCGATTGGTCGCAAAAAGGGATCTAAACTTCCTGTGCAAGTGCTCAAAAACACCACCATCAATTTGCGCGCAGACATCACCATGCGCGACAATGTTACATTGATTCGAAAAATGGTGGAGCAACAAAGTCAACCCACAGCCGGCCAACGACTCTGGAGCATCAAAACCAGCGCAGATATGCAGGTCAGCAAAAACTTGCAGATCCGTTTCTTCTACGATCACCAACTCAATCGCCCCAAAATTTCTACGTCGTTCCCGACCTCGAATATCAATACGGGTATTGCATTGCGATTCAATTTGAACAACGACTAAAGCCATTCACCCTTCGTGGTGAGCATACATCGATCAAAGGGGGCGATTGTCCCCTTTTTTCATGGCTCACAATAAATACACCCTGCACTTTGAATGACAAACATTCTTATCTTCGACGCATGAAACTTACACAATTTCTTCAATCATATAATCCCAAGGTCGTAACCCGCCCATACATGATCGCAGAGGCCGGAGTCAACCACGAGGGATCCATGGATCTGGCCAAACGGCTCATCGATGAGGCCGCTGAAGGCGGCGCACATGCCATCAAATTCCAAACCTACAAGGCAGAGACCATTGCCAGCAAAGACTCTCCCTACTATTGGGATATATCCAAAGAGCCCACGCGTTCGCAATTCGAACTCTTCAAGAAGTACGATAAGTTCTGGAAAAAAGAATACGAAGAACTTGCTCGCTATTGTGAATCGGCTGGCATTGAATTCATGAGTACGCCCTTTGATGTTGAAAGTGCTAACTTCCTCAACGATCTGATGAGTGTATTCAAGATCAGCAGCAGTGACCTTACCAACCTCCCATTCATTGAACATCAATGCAAATTTGGCAAACCCATTATCCTCTCTACGGGTGCCGCCTACAAATGGGAAGTGATGCAAGCTGTTGAAACGATTGAAAAATTTGGGAACACCTTGTGCTTGATGCATTGTGTACTCAACTATCCGACAATGGACGAAAATGCCAACTTGGGTATGATCAAAGACATGATTCGTCTTTTCCCAAATGCAGTGCCCGGTTATAGCGACCACACGTTGCCCAAAGACATGCACACCTGCGAGGTGGCCACACTCTTGGGAGCAGCAGTGATTGAAAAACACTTCAGCCACGACAAAACACTTCCCGGCAACGACCACTACCACGCCATGGACAAAGAAGATTTGAAACACTTCTGGCAACGTATGGATCGCACCTTTGAATTGATGGGAACTTTTGAGATGAAAGCACTCGAGAGCGAGGCACCGGCACGCGCCAATGCACGCCGCAGTCTCGTAGCTGCTCGAGCTATACCAGCGGGCAAGACCATTGAAATGGCCGACTTGACATGGAAACGCCCCGCCAGTGGGATTTCGCCCAAAGACATCCAACAAGTAATTGGAAAAACAGCCATCAAAGACATCGCCGAAGATGATGTAATGAAATGGCATTTCATTTCATAAGCACACAACCATGAGATATACCCCACTAAGCAAAAACTTTTATCAATCAGCACGAGCCAAGTTTCAAGCTAACATGAAACCCGGTTGCTTCGCACTATTTTGCTCCAACGATACCTACCCCACGGGCGCAGATGGCCACTTGCCGTTCAAGCAAGCCAGCGACATTTTTTATTATACCGGAGTAGATCAAGAAGAATCGATTTTGCTAATGTTTCCCGACGCAGTAAATCCTGCCTATCGCGAAATACTCTTTTTGAAAGAGACCAGTGAACTGATCGCAATCTGGGAAGGAGCCAAACTCACCAAAGAACAAGCAAGAGAAAGAACCGGTATTCCGACCATTATCTGGCTCAAAGACTTTGAACGCACACTGCGCAGCGTGCTTGCAGAAGCAGAAGGTGTGTATCTCAACGACAACCCGCACATGCGCGCAAGTGTAGAAGTAGAAACTCGCGAAATGCGCTTTTCGAAATGGTTCAGAAATGAGTTTCCACATTACACCATTCACCGCAGCGCGCCTATTTCGTATGGTCTGCGCGCAGTGAAGCACCAAGAAGAAATCGATCAGTTGCAAAAAGCCATTGACATCACACGAGCAGGATTCGAACGAACGCTCGGTTTTGTTCAACCCGGCGTTATGGAATACGAAATCGAAGCGGAGTACATGCACGAATTTTTGCGCAGCGGATCGCGAGGATTTGCTTACACCCCAATCATTGCAAGCGGGGCAAGCGCATGTGTTTTGCACTACATAGAAAACGACAAGCCCTGTCGCGATGGAGACCTCTTGCTTATGGATGTTGGCGCCGAATACGGCAATTATTGCGCCGACATGACCCGATGCATACCGGTCAATGGCAAGTTCAGCGATCGACAAAAACAAGTTTACAATGCGGTTTTGCGGGTCATGAAAGGAGCCAAAAGCATTTTAAAACCGGGCCTCATGCTGAGCGAATATCATGTGGCTGTTGGAGAACTCATGACTAAAGAACTCATTGAACTAGGACTTATTACCACCGAAGACGTAAAAAATCAAAACCCGGATTGGCCGGCATACAAAAAGTATTTCATGCACGGCACCTCCCATTTTTTGGGCATTGATGTACATGACGTAGGCCATTGGCACAAACCCATTGAAGAAAACCAGGTATTCACGGTGGAGCCGGGCATTTATATACCATCGGAGCAATTGGGTATTCGCATCGAAAACAATATCGTCATCCGCGACGGAGGAAACATCGACCTGTTCAAAGATTTCCCAACGGAAGTGGAAGAAATCGAAGCATTGATGGCCCGTTAAACCCTAGGTCTATTGGCATTGATGAAAACATACCGCACCAGCATGATTCATCTGGCGGTGTGCTTGTTCGTTGTTGTATTTTCCCAATGGCGATTTCAATGGTTTGACACGCCCTATAGCTCCGTTATCATCGGCAACAACGACGAGTTGCTTGGCGCCACGATAGCCAAAGACGGTCAATGGCGTTTTCCGCTCAACAATTCCATCGATGGGAAGTACATTTCCTGTTTGATGGCTTTTGAAGATCAAAAATTTTTGGGACACGACGGGCTCTATCTGCCTGCTATTTTCAGAGCGATCGAGCAAAACATGGCGCAAAATCGGATCGTTAGCGGTGGCAGCACCCTTACCATGCAATTGGCCCGCATTGCACGCAAAAATCTGGCGCGCACGTGGTGGGAGAAAATTGTAGAGACCGTGATGGCCTGGCAGATGGAACAATCCTATTCGAAACAGGAGATCCTAATGATGTATGCCTCACACGCACCTTTTGGCGGCAATGTCGTAGGCATAGAAGCTGCGGCATGGCGTTATTACGGGCGCTCACCGAGCCAACTGTCTTGGGCTGAATGCGCCACGCTAGCAGCACTTCCCAATGCACCATCGCTCATCTATCCTGGGAAATCCCAAGAAGCATTGTTGGCCAAGCGAAATTTTATACTTCAGCGGCTCACTCAAAAAGGCACCCTTACTGCGCAAGAATTCGAATTGGCGCTGTTGGAAACGCTGCCTCAAAAACCCCAACCCCTTCCGCAACTCGCTCCGCATCTTTTGCAACATTTGATGGCGCAGTCACCATCGGAAGCTCGCTTCAAAACAACGATTGATCCTGAACTGCAAAAAAATGGGGCACGCGTTATTGCCCAGCACATGGCCACTCATCAAGCCAACAGGATCTTCAACTGCGCTGCTTTGATTGTAGAGGTCAAAACAGGCAAAGTGTTGATGTATCATGGCAATACCCCAAGCCTTGGACAAGAGCACGAAGGCATGGTCGATGTGGTGCATGCCCCGCGCAGCACAGGCAGTATCCTGAAGCCGGTCTTGTATTGCGCCATGCTGCAGGAAGGACTGATTTTGCCCGAAACACTGATCGACGACATTCCCATGCAGTTCGACGGATTTACTCCAAAAAACTATTTCGACACCTATGATGGCTTGGTTCCTGCCTCCAATGCACTCTCGCGATCATTGAACATTCCAGCAGTGGTTATGCTTCAGCAATATGGCTATCCACGTTTCACGCACCTGTTGCAAAAATTAGAGCTCAGTGATATTCAACGGCCCGCAGACCATTATGGCCTATCCATCATCCTAGGTGGAGCAGAAAGCAACTTGTGGGACCTCACCAAGTTGTATGCAGGCATGGCGCGCAGCCTAAACACACAAACGAGAACGCCCCAACAAGATCTAGCCCAAAACTATTCCATGCAGTCGGTGATGGAAGAACCCCCTTTGGAAGAATTCACCTCGTATCCGCCGCTTGAAGCTTCGGCGATTTGGTGTACGTTTCAAGCGTTGATGAAAGTGAATCGTCCTGATAGTGAATTGGGTTGGCAGGCCTACGACTCGGCCACACCGATTGCCTGGAAAACGGGGACAAGCTTTGGGAATCGCGACAGTTGGGCCATTGGCACAACACAAGAATATGTGGTAGGTGTTTGGATAGGAAATGCCGATGGCACTGGTCGACCGGGATTGACGGGCATCCAAACCGCAGCACCCTTGCTATTTGATTTATTCAAAATGCTCGATCACAAACAAGCTTTTCCCATGCCCACGGATGCCATGGTGTCTTTGGAAACCTGCACCGAAAGCGGCATGCGCAAAGGCGAACATTGCGGAACTGGACAGTGGACTTGGGCGCCGAAATCGGGCATGCGCACCAACCTATGTACGTATCATCAAGCTATATTTATCGATCCCTCGAGCGGCATGCAGGTACACGGACAATGCTACACACCCCATTTGATGCGACAGCGGACACAATTCATGATGTCGCCGGTGCATGCGAGTTTTTATAAAAACAAACATCCCGATTACACATCCGCACCGCCCTTTATGCCCGGCTGTGAAACATCCGACGGGGCGGTTGGGATTTTATATCCCCGTCCGTTTGCACAAATTTACAGCACCAAAGGACTTGATGGGCAGAGTGTTCCGATTGTATTCGAAGCCACCCACTATCAATCGGAACAACGCTTGTTTTGGCATCTTGACGACAGGTATATTGGCGAAACCAAGTCGATACATCAGATGGAATGTGTGCCCAATGCTGGACACCACAAACTGGTTATTTTGGATGAACAAGGCAACCGCGACGAGGTGACTTTCGAGGTATTGATGGGCGACAATCGTTAGAAGCAAGACAGACGCATTGAAACAGCCCTCACTGCCTCACCGGTTTTCCTTCGATTACCTTGACAACTCTGCCATTGTCGTACTCTTGCTTTAAAAGCACCTTTCCACTCTTTTCATCGTAACGGATATATACACCGTGCGGTTTATTGGCTTTGTAATGGCAGTCTTCGATGACTTTCCCGCGCTCGTTGTACATTACACTTCGACCATTGAGTTTGCCTTCTTCGTATTCGCACTCGCGCAGAACACCGCCAAACGGATAATAATAGATCCATTTGCCATGGTTCTTCCCGTTTTTATAAGCCCCCTTTGCCTCTAGTTTCCCCGCTTCATTGTAGAGCTCCACATCTCCATTCAGCGAGCCATCATCGCTGTAGGTTTCTTTCTTCTCGATCATACCCGAATCGCGGTAATAATTCCATTCGCCCACTTTATACTCAGCTATTTCAGCGGTGACCACCGAATCGGGATTCATTTTATAGACCTTGGTCCATTTCTCCATGTTGGCATTTTTGGTCTTCTTCACCAGCCAAGAACCTTCATAATTTTTGATTCCATTGGGGTACCATCCTTGCCATTTTCCCGACATTTTACCGCCTTTGTAGGAACCGATATCCTTCTTCGTTCCGTTGTCGTACCAGCTTTGCCATTCGCCTTCTTCTTTATCTTCCTTGAATTCGCCCATCATGAGCGGTTTACCGTTTTCGAAGAAATACTCCCACTTGCCCTGTTTCAAGCCGCGCTGATACAATCCCTTTTTCCACACTGCACCATTGATGTAATAGTACTCCCAAGGCCCGTCCTTTTGGCCATCCATGAATTTGCCTTTGCTTTGCAAATGACCATCGCCATAATTGTACACCCAGTCGCCGTGCTGCACATCGTTTTTAAATTCTCCTTGCATCTCCACCACTCCACTTTCCTTGTACCAGATCCAAAGCCCTGTCTTTTTCCCCATGGCATATTCACCACGCACATTGAGCTGTCCATTGGCATAATAATCTTCCAATTGGCCATCCAAAATCCCGTTGCTGTAGTGCGCTTTTTGTTTTAATTTTTGACTTGGAAAATATTCTACAAAAACTCCTTGGCGTTTGTCGTCTTTATAATTGCATTGTTCGCGTGTATTGCCGCTGGAATAATAGGAAGCCACCTCGCCATTTCGCAGACCATTTTCATAAGTCAACTTCCTCTTGGGTTTGCCGTTTTCGAAATACTCCATCACAATGCCCTTTCCTTGGTTGATTTCGCAAACATCGGGCTGAGAACATTGTTTCAGAATGCGAATAAACTGTTCATCGTGCCACTCCACGAGCATGGTATCCCCTTTTGGAAAAAAGTAAGACCACTTTCCGATTTTTTGTCCCGATTTGTAATGCCCCATTTCCAGCAACACCGAATCGGCAGAAAAACTCTTTTGGATACTGTCTTGTACATCATTCTTAAAATAACCTTCGACCATGATGCGTCCGTTTTTATGATACCTCAAAACAGGACCATGCATTTTGCCGCGTTTGTACAGCGTGGTTTCTTCGAGCTTCCCGTCTTCGGTATAATACTTCCACAGACCATCTTCCAGACCATAGAGGTAGGTGCCCTCGCTTCTCAATTTGCCATTGGAATGGTAGTCCTTAAAATCTTGTTTCTGAGCAAAAAAAGGCTTGCAAAAAAACACCATGCAGAGGATAATGCAGAATCTCATATGTACAAAAATAACCGCTGGATTTCAATCAAACCGGAGTTGTTCATTGGGATTATGAACACCCCTTTGCACAGCGCAGACGGCTTTGGAATAACACCAACAAGGGAGCAATATTGTATTCCTTACCTACCAGTGCCTCAGGCCAATCGGCAAAAATGGCTGCGTTAAGCACATTTTATATTAACTTGCCAAAGGTTCACTATTTCAACATGAAACAATTTATATTTTTCCTTTTGATGTCTGCAGTCATCTGCGGGGGCATATCAATTCGCTTGTCATCCGACACCTTGGGTACCAACGAAGAAGGCCACGGCGTAAATCCAGGCAGCCGCAAATATTTCGAATACATGCGCAACCATGACCCTGAAACTGGGGAATACCGCGCAGGCATGCGTCAAGCCTCCATTCAATATTGTTCGCGTTTGCCCCAATCTCAAGATCGCAACCTGAGCTGGTCCAATCGAGGTCCTTACAACAAAGGAGGCCGCACGCGGGCATTGGCCATCGACATTGCAGATCCCAACCATATTGTTGCGGGAGGCGTTACGGGAGGAGCTTGGAACAGCTACAATACCGGAGCGACTTGGTCCATTGCGACGGCGCCCGAGCAGATTCATTCCGTAAGTTGCGTTGTTCAAGATACACGACCTGGTCATCAAAACACGTGGTACCATGGCACAGGCGAGGAATTTTACGGAGTGGTAAGCGGTACATCGTTCACTTCGTTATTCAGCGGCAACGGGATTTTCAAAAGCACAGACAATGGCGCATCCTGGCAACCCTTGTTGTCAACCGTGAGCAATACCCCGCAGAGCATTATGCAAGTGGGCAATTACGACTTCATATGGAACATGGTGATCGATCACACCAACACCCAAGAGGATGAGGTGTATGCAGCAGTGTACAGTGGAATCATTCGCAGTGTGGATGGTGGAGAAACATGGAGCGAAGTGCTTGGATTTGGCAGCACGGGTCAAGAATTCAGCGACATCGTCATCACGCCATCTGGCGTTTTGTATGCCAGTTTGAGTTTCGCCAATGGAGCCAATCCGGGTGGATATTACCGCAGCACCGATGGCATAAACTGGACAGAAATCACTCCTACACCCATTTATTCGCAACGCCGCACCGTGATGTGCCACAATCCACAAAACGAAAACGAAGTGTATTTTCTTTCCGAGATCATCGGCACAGAGCTGAGCAATGTAGGTCACACCTTATTCAAATACACATACACCAGTGGCGATGGCGCCGGGACTGGAGGGCAATGGGAAGACCGCAGTGCGAATTTACCAGACGATCCTTGCTCATTGTTCATTGGAGTAGACTTTGATTTTGGAACGTGGCGCTCTCAATTTTCTTTCGACTTGTGCATTACACATCACCCCACCGAAGCCAATACCATATACATAGGCGGCATCAATATACACCGCAGCACATCAGGCTTTGCCAACGACGACAGCCAATGGATCGGTGGCTACCAATGCAACACCAACAATCCAATCGATTACAGTTGGCCCAACCACCACAGCGACCAGCACCTGATGGTTTTTGATCCAGTCGACCCATCCATCATGTATAGCGCCAACGATGGTGGAGTTTACAGAACTGCGGATCCGCTTGCACAAAATGTCGTTTGGGAATCGCTGAACAACGGCTATATCAATACCCAATTTTATACGGTTGCATTGGAGCAAGGCCAGTCCACTTCCGACTTTGTGATGGGCGGCATGCAAGACAATGGCACGTGGATCACCAACAACACCGACGCCAACCAATGGTGGAAAGAGGTGCATGCCGATGACGGCTCCTTCTGTGCCATTCCGCAAGGAAGAAATTGGGTGATCAGCAGCAGCCAAGGTGGGCGCATCTACAAAAAAACAATTGACAACACCGGTCAGCTCACCGGCACCCGCCGCATCGATGCCGACAATGGTCCAGCCCAGTTGTTTATCAATCCCTTTATACTTGATCCCGTTTCCCACAATGATCTTTACATCGCCGGCAATCGCACCATTTGGTGGTTGCCCAATATCAATGCGATTGAGGTGAATGGCGACTATTACTCGGAGTTGGATAACGATTTGTGGGACAACATGAGCGAAAGTTTAATCCCAACAAGCGCAGGCAGCATCACAGCGCTTGACAAGGCCTTGTCCGACAACTCTGTGATATTTTATGCCTCTGCCCAAGGACGAGCTTGGCGATTGGACAGTGTATTCACCAATCCCATCCGCATAGAGATTACCGGAGATAACTTTCCTACAGGGGCATACGCCTCATCCATCTGCCTCAACGATTTCAATTTGGATGAAGGATTGATCAGCTTCAGCAACTACAGTGTTCCAAGTATTTTTCGCACCACCGATGGCGGAGACACGTGGGAGGATGTCAGTGGCAATCTCGAAGAAAACGAAAACGGCTCAGGAGCTGGACCTGCCGTGTATTGGGTGCATATCTATCCATCGGAAACGCCGATCTATTTTGCCGGAACCAGCGCTGGGCTATACAGCACTACATTATTGGACGGTGTCAATACGGTATGGACCATGGAAGGCGTATCGACCATCGGCAATGCCATCGTGAACATGATCGACTCGCGGCCATATGACGGAAAAATCGCCATTGGGACACACGGTCGGGGCATCTATACTGCAAGTTTGCCGCCAGTAACAGCCGCAAACATGACCAACTTACCCGCTGCTGAAGCACAAATCCAGGTATACCCCAATCCATCTGCTCGCGCATTTGCATTTGATTTGCCTGCTTCCATTTCAGGATCAGTTGAATTGATGATCTACAATTCTACAGGTCGCAGAATCTATAGCACTACCCAATCACACAACAAAACATCCCGTTTGACATGGGATGCAACCGAACAACCGTTCGGCACCTATTTTTATGTGATAAAATGCAAAGACACCCAATTCGCAGGCAAGCTCGTTCGACAATAATGCGCCAAATAACCTTTATCCTCCTCTTTGCTTTTGCGAGTCATTTTGTCAAAGCAGCAATGACCTTGCATATTGCGGCAGTTCCTCAACTGACTCCGCTTTGGGACACGCTATATGCGGCTGGCAATTTCAACAACTGGGAAGAAAACGATCCCGATTTCATGTTCATACCCGACGGAAGCGGTTGGTCGGTAACCATCAGCGGATCGGAGAACATGGCATTGGAATTCAAAATTACCCGAGGCAGTTGGAGCAGCGTTGAAGGCGACGCCCTAGGCAATTACATCGGCAATCGCACTGCGGTATTGTCGAACAACACGACCCTTTCGATCAGCGTGGCGGGTTGGGAGGACTTGTCAGGAAATTCGACGATTACGAACAACGTGCGGATTTTGGACAGTAATTTTCTTATTCCACAGCTCAATCGCCAGCGGAAGATTTGGCTTCGCTTGCCCGAGGGGTATCAAGAAAACGGCGACGGCTATCCCGTGGTTTATGTGATGGACGGACAAAACACGATGGACTTGGCGACCTCTTTTTCAGGAGAATGGGAAATCGATGAGGCATTGGAATCTTTCGAGAGCGAGGCCTGTCGGAATGCCATTGTGGTAGCCATTGACAACGGCGGATCGCTTCGAATCGATGAATACTCCCCTTGGGTAAACAGCCAGTACAACGAAGGCGGAGAAGGAGATGCCTTTGCCACATTCTTGGCCGAAACCTTAAAACCCGCCATTGATGAGCATTTCAACACCCTGCCTGCTGCTGAGCAAACAACGATAGTGGGTTCTTCGCTAGGCGCATTGATGGCCACCTACGCCATGTGCAAATACCCCAATGCATTTGGCAATGGCGGAATGTTTAGTCCAGCGTATTGGTTCAACACCGAAATTTTTGGGTATGCCATCAACCATCCTTTGCCCGCTTCAGCGCGGGTGTACTTTGTATCGGGCACCAACGAAAGCAACGATATGGTCAACGATATGCAGGACATGCAAAACACCCTGATCAACGTCGATTCCGCCAACCCCGAAACACTTTTGCTCACCCATACCGATGGGGCGCATAGCGAATGGTATTGGCGCAGAGAGTTTCCTGCCGCCTATGCTTGGTTGACCCAATGCAGCAGCACCTCAACCGCTGACATTGCCCAGCCAATTGTACGTGTGTTTCCCAACCCCTTCGTGGATAGCCTTACGATAATGCCGATATCCAACGAGGCAATGGATGTGAAGATCATCGACGTCCGCGGTAGAGAATGTTTGGTAAAGCGCATAAAAGGAGAAAACCGTTTAGATTTGTCGTCCCTGTCGGAAGGATTGTACACCCTTGTGCTGACCGCCACGACGGGCGAAATTATCCATCAAGAAAACATCATCAAAAATGAGTGAATCAAATCCCATTCATGCCACCAATGCACCCAAGCCAGTAGGCGCTTATCCACACGCACGCCGCGTAGGAAACTTGTTGTTTCTATCCGGAGTAGGACCCCGAATAGCGGGCAGCGACGCAACGGACAGCGGTGTTCCTGGATTGCATTTGGATAAAAACGGCAACTTCTTGGAATTTGATTTTGAAGCCCAATGCCGCAATGTATTTGATAATGTTCGGGCCATATTGGAATCCAGTGGCAGCAGTTGGGAAAACCTGGTCGATGTCACTGTCTTTTTGGTGAATATGAAACGGGATTTTCATACCTATAATCGATTGTACGCCGAATACTTTACAACGGCACAACCCTGCCGCACCACGGTCGAAATAAATGCTTTACCTACGCCAATTGCCATTGAATTGAAGTGTATTGCGACCATTGATTGAGCGTGAGGTGGCGATTTCTGCATCCCAGAAAATCTCAGAGCAAGAAGAAAAGCTACTGGATACACCAAAATGCGTAATGTGATCGTTATGGCCTCCATGGGATTGGGCTCCGCCAATTTTTGAGGGTCACAAAAAAAGTGGCACTCCAATTGCATGCCGCCACCCTACGTTGTATAAAAGACGACACACATGAAAAAGCAATTTATCATTATGAGCATGATTTTCGCGGTAGCGGAAATATTCGCTCAAGCCACCAAGCCCCCACGAGTAAAGATCGAGAACTTACCGAATCTGGGGTATCGTCAAATGACCAACACCGCATTTCGCGCAGGCGAATCAGTTCAATACCGTATCCACTATGGAGTGGTCAATGCAGGTTTGGCTACCTTATCGGTAGAAGAGAGCAAATACAAATTCAACGGACGTGAAGCGTATCATGTGGTCGGTAAAGGTCAAAGTCTCGGATCTTTTGATTGGTTCTTTAAGGTTCGCGATCACTTCGAGACTTACATTGATAAAGAAGGCTTGTTTCCGCATCGATTCATTCGCAATTGCGATGAGGGCGGCTACAAGATCAACCAAGACTATACTTTTCACCCCGAGAAGCGCGCATACAAGGACGCCAAAGGCAATGGATACATGACGCCCGATTTTGTTCAGGACATGTTGAGCAGTTATTATTTTGCACGATGCATCGATTACAGCAAGGCGAAACCTGGGGATATTTTCACGATCATGACGATTGTAGACGACGAGGTATTTCCACTGAAAATGAAGTACATGGGCAAGGAGCAGGCGAAGATTGATATCGGCACGTTCAATTGCTTGAAGTTTGTACCGGTGATCCAGAAAGGACGCATTTTCAAGAAAGAAGAGGATCTGTGTGTATGGATTTCGGACGACGGCAACCATCTGCCTATCCTGGTCAAGGCCAAAATCATGGTGGGAAGCGTCAAAATGGAATTGCACCAATACAGCGGAATATCCAATTCACTGGCTCAAGTTTTTCAATAAGTCTCAAATTTTCAGGTAAACGAGCGCAAAATGAGCAAGTTGATCTATATTTGAAGTCTTATCGCGAATCACAATTATCCATCCGTCTCATCGGAGATGACTGGATTACCTAAACAAATAAGAAATCCCCGGCCAATGGTCGGGGATTTTGTTTTCAGCAACACACTACTTGTTTAGTCGTATTTCGGCTTTTTGTCGCGCTTTTCGGCGCGCTTTTCTTTGGCCGATTTGGTTGCCACTTTTTTTGTTTCCTTTTTTGCATCTTTTGACTTTGCCATACTATTTAAGATTAAAAATTAGACGAATTGGAATTTTACCCAAGGTACAACAATGCGCGTACCGTTTGCAAGCGAGGATTGCAAGAATTTGCCGTTGGCGTGGATACCACAGATGCAATCCGAAAAGAGGTGCGCCACGCCGCCATTGCAAAGGATGGTTTACCGCGCAAAACAACTACTTTTCTCCCCTTTTGGCTGCATCCGGTGCATCCTTTCCGAAAGACTTGGGCGGTTTGGCGCCGTTGCTCGTGCGCAATTCTTTTGGAGGAGCTTTATGCGAATTGCCCTTTTCTTTGATATCTGGTCCTTTGCCTTCAGGCATGGGACCGCGCATTTCGATGATCAAACCGTTGAGAAAATTGCGCAACAATTGATCGCCACACGGCTTGTAATTGGGGTGATCCTCGTTTCGAAATAAAGCGTTGATTTCGGGTTTGGTTGCTTTGAATTGGACGTGCTCAAGAATTCGGATCATATCGTCGTCTCGCAGTTGCATGGCAACGCGTAATTTTTTCAGGATGTCGTTATTGGTTAGCATGATTCCTCGCTTTGGTCAAAAATAGGAGAAAAACAAGCTACTGCTAGCGTCCACGAGATAGTTACCAACAAAGGAGGGCTTGGGTTGAGTCCTTGAAAAACAAGCGGGTAATGTCAACATTTCTCCACACGAAACCAAAAAATAACCCTAGAATGCAAGTACATTTGCGCATCTCAATGAAAGATTTTAAGCATTCATACACACACAGCAAAAAAAAATGATGAAATCACTTGTAGAAGCCTTTCCTACACACCTTACCGAAGCCATGTCGATTGGACGTGCAGCTCAACTTCACCCCTCCAACCGTCAGTTTCGCAACATAGTCATTTCCGGCTTGGGCGGCTCGGGTATTGGCGGTAAAATTGTTTCCCAAATTGTCAGCGAACTATCCCCTCTGCCCATACTTTGTTTTAACGATTATGTATTGCCCCAATTTGTTGATCAACACAGCTTGGTCATCATCAGCAGCTACAGCGGCGATACCGAAGAAACCGTAGCAGCGATGCATGAAGCAGCGGCCAAAGGGGCAGAGATCGCTTGTGTCACCAGTGGCGGTAAAATTGCGGCCTATGCACAAGCCCATCAGCTCAACCACATCATCATTCCGGGAGGCAATCCACCGCGAAGCATGTTTGGATACAGTTCTGTGCAATTGTTCTTTTTGTTGGCCCACTATGGCATTATCGACCGCAGCTTTGAGCAGCAAGTTGAAGCAAGCGTTCGTGTTATTGAAGAGAACATTTCAACCATTCGTTCGGAGGCAGCAGCCATAGCCAAACAAATCGTTGATCGCATTCCGATCATGTATAGCGAAGCCTCTTATGAAGGATTGGCTATCCGTTGGAGACAACAAATCAACGAAAACAGCAAGATGTTGTGTTGGCATCATGTTTTCCCAGAAATGAACCACAACGAGCTTGTTGGCTGGACCGGTGGCGATAACCGTGTAGCTGTTTTGCTCATTCGCAATGCCGATGATCACAAGCGCTCGCAATTGCGCATGGAATTGTGCAAGACCCTGATGGGAGAAAAGTGCGACACCATTATCGAAGTATGGAGCAAAGGCAATAGCCGCATTGAACGTACGATGTACCTCAATCACTTGGGCGATTGGCTGAGCATTGAATTGGCAGAATTGCGCAACGAAGACGCCGTAGCCATTCCCGCAATCATTTATTTGAAAAACGAATTGAGCAAAGTGCACTAATGCTGGTAGATGCGCTAACCAAGCCCCAGGTTCATTTCAACGACCTGGGACTCATGGATTATAAGGCATGCTGGGATTTGCAAGAGGGCTATTTTCAAGCCGCAGTCGAAACCAAACTTGCCAACCGCAATCGCTCTTCCGAAGAACAAGTGATGACTAAAAATCACTTGTTCTTTGTGGAGCATCCCCACGTGTACACATTGGGCAAGAGTGGCGACTTGGCGCATTTGCTTTTGGACGAAGAATCCCTCAAAGCCGTCGATGCCAAGTATTACGCAATCAATCGTGGTGGCGACATCACCTACCATGGTCCTGGACAAATCGTAGGCTACCCCATTTTCGACCTCGATCACTTTTTCACCGACATCCATCGCTACTTGCGTTATTTGGAGGAGGCCATTATTCGCACGTTGGCAGACTATGGCATATCAGCAAGTCGACTGGAGGGATTGACCGGAGTTTGGTTGGATGCAGATGGAGCAAAGCCAAGAAAAATCGCAGCGCTGGGTGTAAAATGCAGTCGCTGGGTGACGATGCACGGCTTTGCATTCAACGTCAATGCCGACTTGAGTTATTTTGGACATATTATCCCATGCGGCATAACAGACAAAGCCGTAACATCGATGCATTTGGAACTGGGATATTCATTGCCCGTTGAAGAGGTAAAAGCCAAATTACTGGTACACCTTGGTACGGTATTTGGGTTCGAACTGGCCCATCACTAAAACTCAATACGCTCACACATGAATTGCCAAAACAACCACAATCGGATCTAATCGATTGTTCCCTAGAGGCCATTCGCCTCACAAATCACAAGTAAATCGGCACATTTGCAAAACACTCCGCAAATAGTCCCACACGCCACAGTTGATGTCGCGTTGGTAAATTGAATTTACTTTACTATTCGTTTTATTATCTTTGGTTCGTTGGATAAGGTCATCGACCAACCAACAACTGAATGTATTGTTTGAATAACCTTCCGGCCCTCGGGCCAAGTTCCTGAAAACATCCCTGTTTTCGCAAAAGCTACAACACTCACTAACTCTCAAAAAAATGAAAAATCACATTACAGTATCCATTGCTGTGCTGCTGCTTTGCGTTGCATTGACAGCTTGCAAAAAAGAAAAGAACGAACGCGGTCCACTTGTCGGTAAAGTCATGTTGATCAATTCCACAACGCCTGTTGATCAAGCCTTGGTTCGATTCATTCGTTCCGAATCCAATGGTCTATTTAATCCACCAACACTTATCGTTACCCAAGAAGTCATTACGGGACCAGATGGCAAATTCACCATTCCAGATACCACCTCAGCTGAATATGTTCAAGCTTGGGGATTGCAATCCATATACGGTGGAGAGCCTTCGCAGGAAACAGACATCGAACATTTTCTTGCCGTTGGAGGAGCCCCCAAATTGTATCTGACGCCACCTGCTTGGCTAAAAATTCGCGCATTGGATGTAGAACCGCTCAATCCCGAATACACGTTTGTTTATTTCAGCACTACACCAAATAGCCTTGACGGATGGGAAGATTGTGTGATGGAAACCATTACCTATTCAACAAAAGGCAATGTGGAAATACCCCTTACATTCAAAAAATTCAACACCCAAACGTCCGCCTTTGAATATGTTTTCGTAGACAGTGCGCCCATCGCACCATTTGATACATCACAATTCGTTTTCGAATATTGATGCCACTTCCGGCAGTATAGGTTTGCCTCTTTTGTGTCGCAGTAAACAGCATGTTGCTTTCATGCACACAGACGATCGCAATCGCTCCGTCTCGCCCATCTCATGGTGGGCGCCGATGCACTGCGCCCTCTCCGCTCTGGACCCTTATTTTATTTCTAACCAACAACAATTATACAAGTATGAAAATCACGCATCACATCCGCGATCACCCGCAAAACCCAAATATGCCATTGCAACATTTGAACATCAACTTCGGTACAATTGAACTGAACCATCCGGTCCCGGTCAAAGGACTGTCGAATAGCTAATTCCATCAATGTTTGTTGTGTGCCCCATGGGCTGAGACCACTAACTCTCTATTTTCAAAACACAACATGAAACATTTCTATTTGCTGCTGTTGGCAGCACTTGTACATGGCCATGCCTATGGCCAATTGGACTCGGTGTATCTTCATTTGGACACCACCCAACTCACCACCAATTTCTTTTGGGACGAATTTCAAGACCATCAATTTCCACCCAAACCGAATGAGGCGACACCTCTTCAACCGGGGCGAATCAGAAACATCATTCAGCACCTGGATAGATTCGAGGTCCATGACAACCTTGGTCTTCTTCCGGGGTATGCCGAATTCCACTCGAACAATGAAAACCTTCGGATGCAAAACAATTGCATTCCGATTACCATCATTGACATCAAATACAATCACATCGATACCAACGCCGTGATCGATGGCCGCCTGTTCCTTGTAGACGACGAACTCCATCAACTTCCGAATGCCTCTGTATTCGGAGAGTCGCAAACCACCCTGATCTATGCCGACATCAAGGACTACGAGGCGGGCACCTATTCTTTTTGTTTGAGTCCAACACAGTTCTTTCACAACTACGGCGATGCACCCGCTGCCATTCGCATCGATTTCGGCGATGGTCTTGGGCTGCGCGATATTGTTATAGGCCAGAGCATTCAGGTCACCTATGGCACCAACGACCAAGAGCGCACACTGCATGCTGAAATCACTCGAGGCGATGAAGTTCATCATGGACTGATGCAATTGCGTTCGAACAATTGCAACTCCACATTTGCCGATCCCACTTTTCCGGCACCTTTTCCCAACAATGCAACAGCAGAATTTCCTTGGTTGTTGTCCACCACCTACCAAGGCACTGTGGTTTGTGGCAATGCGTATACTTTGGTGAGTGGCGATTTCGACAAACCCTTCCTATTTGTAGAAGGTATCGATTTCAATCGCGCTCGGAGCGCAGAGCGCAATGGCGACTTCGGTTGGTGCCAATTGACGAGTGGAATCGACGATCCCGAATACGATTATTCGATGCTTGCCCGCATGCCATTGCTGTTGAACGAAGCCATTGCGCATGGCTATGACATTGTACTATTGGATTTTTGTGATGGAGCAACCTACATCGAACACAATGGCCAGTTATTGATTCATTTAATTCAAACCATCAATGCCCACAAAGTTGGCAACGAACCCCTCGTGGTGGCTGGAGCCAGCATGGGAGGACAGGTAGTGCGCTATGCCTTGGACTTTATGGAAGCGAATGATCTCCCACACTGCACGAGGCTCTATATATCGCTCGACTCACCGCATGAAGGAGCCAACATTCCAATTTCCATCCAACAAGCCATTTATTTGCAGTCCAGCAGCGATCCAGCGGCGCAAAATTTTGTCCAAGATTACCTCAGCCGTCCAGCAACGAAGCAATTGCTGAACAACCGCTACACCCCCAATGCATCCATCACCAGTTATTGGCACCCCGAGGAAAACAGCCAATGGTATGAACTCATGCACGATTGGGGCATGCCCCATTACAGCCGAAACATAGGCATTGCCAATGGCAGTTTAAACGGATCAGGGCTCGCTGCACAATATCTCGGTCACTATAGCCCTGATGAGCCCATTATCAGCTATACCTGCGAGGCATTTGCCACGTGGTCTGGTCCAGAAGGCCGCATATTCATGGCCAACTCTGGAGGCGATCCGTACTACAATCAAGAGGGTATTGAGAGCAATTCGAGTTCCAATGTATCCGTGCACATCAAGTCAACGGATGCCAAAGCCACCTTTCTCAGATGGCAGAACTTGTTGTTTTTGCCATCAGCGCTTTTTCTCCCCGAGGTTGAGCACAAAACCGCACGAGTGCCCGCCAATGCGGTAAGTTGGGATTATGCACCCGGTGGATACCGCACGACCGCCAAAGACTTTGTCGATGCCGTCAACGCATCAGAAAAACTTAAACCACCATGCAATCCAATTACCGAATACCTGAAAAGGCATTGCTTCATTCCTACAAGCAGTGCACTGGGAATTCAGACCAGCAATCCCTTTCTAAATTGTGCTGACTACTTTCTGAATAATCCAAATCACCAGCTATTTGATCGCATAATTGCTCCTGAAAACACGAATGAACCGCACACGTATATTTCTGAAGAAAACTTGGCCTTTATACTTGAAGAGTTGTTGATAGGCGAGACACAAGACGGATCGCCATTGGTGCCCTTGGAGTTCACATCGGGTATATTCAACTATGGCCGCGAAGGCTTCAACTACCTGCGTGGCATCCATGTTACATCGGGCGCACGTTTGGCTGTAAACAGCGAATACGAACTCCACTATGGTTTGGACAATTGGGGTTATCCTGCCAACAATACACACTTCAAATTGAATACCCTTAGCCATTGCGCAGGGTCGCATGTGTTGATCGACCATGGAGGCACTTTGGAGATGGGATCACAGAATTTACAAACCACCGCTGAATTGAAATTGCTCCCAGAATCATCGCTCACCATAGGATCAGAAGGGCATTTGAAATTGCATCCTGGAAGTAGCATCGTGATTGAACGCGACGCCAGTATGATTCTTTACACCGATGCCACATATGAATTAGTCGATGGATGGATCGAGGTCCTTGCAGGTGGCAAACTGATCATTCGTTCCGCAGGCAACGGCGATCAAACGGCTTTACTTGAACTCATCGGCAACAACTCCAAAATTCTGTTGCACGGAGGTGAATTGGTGATAGAAGCAGGCACCACACTTGCCATACAGCACAATGGGCAAGCAGGAGGCTACATCGCGGTAAATGACGCTCAACACAACAACATTCTTCTGCACCCCAATGCAAAATTATTGCTCAGCGGAAATGGCAGCAATGACTTGCTCTTGGACATTTCCAACCAATCCGATGTATGGACTGGCGTTGGTACCACCGGATTGATTCAATTGCAAAACGGCCTTGTAAAAATGCATCATGGCGGTACCCTGTGGACCAAGCACCGCATCCAATGTGCCAACCTGCGCATCGAGGATCCGTATTATCAAGAAGGTTTAGCGCCAGCCACCATCTTCATCACCAATCAAAATACCAGTGCATGGTACAATTGTGAATTTGACCGTGTGAAATACGAAGCTTGGCGCACCCACAGTTCATTGCACACCTGTACATTCCGCGACCTCTATGAAGGTGTAGCCATTTCTGAAGGCAGTTTCAACATTCAAAACAGCCTCTTCCAGGGCACCTCATTGCGCTCCAACAGCTTGAGCAATCTCAGTGTCATCGGAGGCAGTCATTTTAGAAACAACTTCACGGGATTTTGCATTGAAGACGAGAGCCTCGTTGAGTTGATGATTTCGTCATCCTCCATGGCCGATAGCAAAAACGGATTGTATAAAATTGGCGGCAAACTCAGTTTAAAATGCAATGCATTCAACGCATTAGATGAAACTGCTGTCACCGTTGACCGTTGTCAAATCAACGCATCCTCGACAAGCGGAGCGGGATACAACACCTTTCGGAATGTAAGCACTTGCATCCTAATGAAATATTGTCCAGGGTTGGACTTCTACAAAGGATACAATGATTTCTCCGGATACACCGCCAACTGCATAATCGGAAGCATGTGGGGCAAACACCTGTGTAAAGATTGCGCCACCTGGCAAGACGCCTCCAGCAATTATTGGGGAGCAGCATCGCCATTTGGCATGGGCTTTCAAACAGCCAATGGCTTGTATAAACCCGAAATGGAAGAAGTAGCGATCTCGATTTATTATGTGAACGGCTCCACGGGTTGCAACATCAACAGTGAAAACGGACAGTCTCAAGGTTGTGAGCTGATTCTATTTGACCTCAACCCCACCCTGCCCAAAGCATGTGGAAGTGGCAGGCCCGTTGTTCGCAAACAAAAAAACATAGTTGCACAAAACAATCCGCAATTGCGACAATCCGCAGGTGCTGCTCAAGGCCAATTGCGTGAAGAAGCCTTGGACCTTGGCAATCCCATTCTACAGACCGCCCATTTCAACGATGTTGTGCTTGATAGCGCGCTGGTTTATGCGGCAAGTCAAATGGAGTTGTTCGATAGCTTGGGCAACGACAGCTATGCCAACGACCTCTTTCACGAAATCCTGACAAGCGGACTGGACGCAAGCCACTCCGATATTCGTTGGAAAATGCATTGGGCACGCTACCACATGAAGGGCTGCATTGAGCGCATGTTTGTAGAACAAGAACTCACCGCATCCAACAACGCATCAAGTTTTGAGAATCCCATTCAAAAATATGTGGATGTTTTGAATCTCATGACCGATACCTTGCTAACCGATTCAACATTTCGCGAACAATTTTATTTGGAGCTGGACAAAGCCCAGCTATTGCGCACCTTGGGGCAATCTCAGTTGGCAAGAAACGCATTTAGCCATTTGGACGATTGCCAATTGGATGCGCCAGAGCAAATTGCACTGAACAATTGGTTACTGGAAGTTGATCAAGAAATAAGTTTGAGCGAACAATACCTTGAGGAAGGACTAGCGCCTGAGCAAGTTGTACTGAATATCGACACTACCGACTATACCGCGCCAGTAAGTTACTCGAGCAGCAATTACTATTTCGGCATGTGGATTCACGATCCCCAGTCGTTTACCTTTATGAGCTGTGGCGAAGATGCCCAGTACCGCAATCAAACAGCAACCTCGGTTGTCGAGGCCTCTCGCGTTTACCCCAATCCCGTTCATGAGGCATGTTTTTTATTGCCCTCGACAAGCGGATTGATCACCATCGAATGTTGGAGTGTGCATGGAGCATTGATCAGCAGCCAAACGATCCTGGTCGAAAAAATCCAACCGATCGCATTGGACACTTGGCTACCTGCATCGCCCGGAGCCTATTTCCTTCATGTGAAAAGCGCCAAAGGCCATGAGGTTTTCAAGCTTATCAAAGAATAAAAGCAGTCGATCACAAACAACAAACCATGGCAATCGAAACGATGGCCATGGTTTGTTCTATTGCATCCGCGTGCATCAACCTGCGATGGATTGCAACACCACAAAGCGAATTACACAGGTAAAAGGTGTTAACGCCCAAAGTTTGCAACCGCAATAAAAGTTTGCATCAGAGCAGAACTTTCAATGACAACCAATAACACCGTAAAAAATTTCCGCTGGCGTTTTGCCAACCACCTCGCACATCTGACAGGTTGAATTCACCCAACCGTTGAGAGGCCGGACATCCCATTTGCAACGATCGATCGCAACGCTCTTTCTGAAAGACTTAAACACTTACCATTTCTCGAAAACGCTTTCCTTCAACCTTGCTTTTCGCCCATGAGAGGAAATCAAAATATTCGAATACCGTTTTTTCGAAAGGATGATTTTGCAGAACTTCAAGATCGATCACCAACTGAGCATACAATTCATCAATGGTTTTGGATTGCCTTTTTTTGAGGCACTCATTGACAAACTCGAGGATGGTGGATTCGAATTGAAAAGTTCTGCTTCGTGTTTCCAGAAAGCGTTGAGTTGAACGCAATGCGTAGGGCAACAATTCAGTATTTCCAAGTTCCAGATGAATCACCAGATTAAAAATCTGGGCCATGCAATGGATATCTTTTGATTTGTCGATATCCACTTGATTTAAAAGTTTGTTGATGTATTTGAGTGCCTCGCTTGGTTTTTCAGCGCCAAAAAGAATGACCGCCATATTGAAGTACAATTGGGCACGTCGCACGGAAGAAATTTTGTCATCCATCTTTTTGAGGCCGAATTCGAGTTGAGGTACCAGAATGGATGCCATTTCAAATTCCCCCTTTTGAGCATGCAGAGTGAGTTGTGTGCTCATGGCCACGGTAAATATTTTTATCTCCAGGTCTTCGCTTGGCGTAATTTCAAGAATAGCTGGTAAATCTTTCATTTGTTTGCTCCACTCGCCTGCTTCCTCCCATTTCCCCAATCGCATGGCCACGTGCACCGCATTGCTGAGTACAGACAAGAACACCGAAGGATCTGCTTTGAACAACTCGCGTCTTTGATTGATCAGCTCGATGTTGTGCATTAAATACAGGTAGCAATTGGCATAATCGCCTTGGGCAAAATAAAAGGCAGCATGAATATGGTTGCATTGATACGACAGTTCAACACTCTGCGGAGCCCATTGAACAATATCTTTGACCGTATGTAGCGCTTCGTTGAGCATTTGCACGTGCGCGGCATCTCTGACCTTTCCTTGGCGATAAATCTGGGTAAAGATGACAGACTTGGCTTGCCACATTTGATTGAACGCATCGATTTGTTGCAAAACCTTTTTGTCGCGGCTGGCGAGATCGTTCAATTCATCGGCCCCTGGGTTGGCTTCATAATGATCCTTTTCCAAGACGCGCTTTTCCCACCGTTGAATTTCCATTAGCAAAAGAAAACACTCGTGGTTCTCGGCAATTTTACGGGCACTGTTGAGCAATTTCAGGCATTGATCGTAAAGCGATTTGTGGTAGAGGATTTCAATGGCATGCAGTTGTTTGTGCAACTGTGCTTGGATACTGCTCTCGCCATGAAAACTGTCCAAGCTTTTCAGTATAGCGGCATATAGACGGTTTTTGCTGATGCTAAAACGTTGCGTGAACGACTTATCCTTGAATTTACGCAAGAGTTTTTCCTCGTCATACACTTCTTGTTTGTCGATTGCATCAAACAATAACTCGTAGTTATTGTTGTCACCAATGATGTGGCGAGAAGAGAACACTTTAAAATAGCGTTTCTCTGCTTTGGTCAAGCTTTTCACCAATTTGTGGAGGTTATCACTTACTACGTTGCTCATGGCGCTGAGGTGTTAAGGTTTGAAGTCGTGAACAGGATGATCGTTTGATCTCCACTAATTTGAGTGAAAATCCCGAACGTGGGCTTTGAAATTTAGATTCGGTCGGAATTCGCGGATTTTCGGCTGGGTTCTGCCCAACAAAGGAAACAGCAAAACATAGCATTGTGATTTTCAAAGTTATTTGAATGCGAGACGGTCGCGACGAGATGAAAAAAACATGATTCAAAACCATGCAAAGCCATTATTTTTGAGAGCACAAAACAAATTGACAACAGCTGCGTTGGAGACAACGTTTAAGCGATATTGCGTTCCCATGAAAAGTACATTCTACCATACATCTGCTGCTGCCCTCATCGTGATGCTTGTGATTGCAACCAAGCCTTTGCTCGGCCAATACAGCATAGGCACATGGCGCGATCATTTGCCGTACAATGAATTGGTGGATGTTTGTGTCATTGGCGAAACGGTTTATGCAGCTTCGCCGTATGGCATGTTTCGTTACGACAATGTGAGCGGGGAAGTTCAGCGCATCTCCAAAATCAATTTTTTGAGCGATGTAGGCATCAGTTGCATCGAGTACGATCCAGTAAGTCAGTATGTGGTGGTTGGCTATCAGAATGGCAATTTGGACCTCATCAACTCTACCAGTGGTATCAATATTCCCGACATCGCGCTGAGCAATATCATCGGTGATAAAAAGATATATGATATCTATCCCCGAGGCGATCGACTTTATCTGAGCACCGGATTTGGCGTTGTGGTGATCGACACACCCCGCCGAGAAGTGAAAGAAACGTATTTCATTGGTGAGAACGGAGCCCCAGTCACCGTATTTGATGTAGTCATTGCTGAGGATAAAATTTATGCTGCTACTGCCGACGGACTTTTGCGTGCCGAAGTGAGCAATCCCTTTTTGCCCAACTACGCTAACTGGAATGAAGTGACAGACCTGCCCATGGACACCACCGTCAAACACATCGAGTACTTTCAGGGCTATATTCTGATGGCACAAGGATCTACCGATCGCGACGTGTTGTATCGCAAACCATTTGCTTCCGACACTTGGGAAACTTTTATTGACTTTGAAGGCCTTCGCTTCAATGAGGTATGGTCCGATGGCGAGTGGTTTACGGTGAGTTGCAATTTGACCTACTTCTTGTACCACTACGACTTCAACCAAAATTACAATGTACCTATTCACAACGGCTATCAGGTGCACACCAACAATTCGGTGGTCGGACGGTATGGAATCATTTGGACGGCAGACAAATTCAATGGCCTACTCTACAAGATGGGTGACAACGAAAAGAATATCATTCCTCAGGGACCCGTGTCAGGCGATTCCCGACGATTGGAAGCATTTGACAACAACATTTGGGTTGCACACGGCGGCATCACACCGGACTGGACCAACCAATGGCGCGTTACGGGCTTGTCTGGATTTGTCGAAGAGACTTGGCGTCACATCGGCCCTGAGCCATCGGTGATCAATGGACAAAACGAAAGCCCGAACGATCCTGCGGTATGCGACATCATGGATGTGGCAGTGAATCCGCTCAACCAAAATGAGCTCGCTCTTGCCTCTTGGGAAGAAGGTTTGGTGATGGTGAATATTGCCAACGAAACCGGTGTAGTGACCAATGGAGATCCGGAGGAAGATGGCATTGTACCGGGCGCAGCGCAGCAAAGCTTTGCACCCGGATGGAAAGGCGTCGCAGGTGTGGCCTACGATGCAGACGGCATACTTTGGGTCACCAACAGCTTTACCGACAAAGCCCTTCACGCGATCGATTTGGGTGGCAATTACCACAGTTTTGATTTATCGCCGAGTGTAACTGCATCGGATAAAGTTGGCGATATATTGATCGATTACAATGGATTCATTTACATAACGGTCTTCAACAAAGGCTTGCTGGTGTTCAACGACAACGGTACATTGGGTTCGACCAGTGACGACAACTTCAAGCTTCTGAGCGACGAAGAAGGCAATGGCGGATTACCCAGTGCCGATGTGCAGTGCATGGAAGTTGATTTGGATGGTGAAGTATGGGTTGGAACAGCGCAAGGACTGGGTATATTTTACAATTCGGCTGGAATCTTCAGCGAGGACGTATTCGATGCTGAACCCATCTTGATCCAGCAGGACGGCAACACCCAAGAGCTCCTCGGCACCGAAAGCATTACATGCATCAAGATTGATGGCAGCAACCGCAAATGGATCGGCACCCAAAACAGTGGTGTTTATCTCTTCAGCGATGATGGCTTGCAAGAGATTTATCATTTCACCGAAGACAACAGTCCACTTTACAGTAACACCATTTACGATATTGCAATCAACCACAGCAATGGAGAAGTATTGTTTGCAACTGAGCAAGGTGTGATTGGTTTTTTCTCCACGGCTACCAAATTTTATGAAGACGTTGAAAATGCACGTGTATTCCCGAATCCTGTTAGGCCCGATTACACTGGGAACATCACCATCGACGGCTTGGCTTACAACACCAATGTAAAGATTACCGATATCCAAGGCAATATTGTTTTTGAAACAATCAGCGAGGGCGGTCGCGCCGTTTGGAATGGCAAGCGATTGGATGGAGCACGGCCAGCAACTGGAGTTTATTTGGTGTTTATCACCAATCCCGATGGATCGGCCGATACCACGCGCAAACTTACCTTCATCCGTTGATCACAAGACTTCGGCAACAGTAAACACCGAACCCCCGACAAAGATCATGTCATCGTGTTGAGCAGCTTGGCGGGCTGCTTCAAATGCCATTGGCACAGATGCATATGCATTGCCCATCAAGCCATATTGCGCAGCGGATTGTAGCAGTCGTTCCGCATCCAAACCGCGAGGAATATTGGCCTTGCAGAAGTAGTATTGAGCGTGCGCTGGGAGAAGTTTAAGCACCAAGCTCACATCCTTGTCGGCCACCATCCCCAGCACCACATGCAATCGGCTGAAGGACTGTCGGCTCAATTGCTGAACCACCCATCGGACACCGTCCTCATTGTGTGCAACATCAGCCACGACCAACGGATCGGTCCCCAAGATCTGCCATCTTCCCAACAATCCCGTTTGATCGATGACCTGTTCGATACCGCTTTGAACGTGGGCATCGGGCAAAACAAATCCGACATCACGGAGCACTTCGATCGTTTTTCCGACTGTTTGAAAATTTTGTTGCTGATACAAACCGGTCAGTGGGCAACTGCGAAAAAGATGGAGCAGTGATGCATCGGCTTGATAAAAACGCGCATTCATGGCTTGCGCCTTTTGGAGCATTACCTGGAGCGCATCTGGCAGCATCGGCCCCAACACCACGGGCACATTGTTTTTGATGATTCCGGCCTTTTCATGTGCAATCTCCGAGATGGTATTGCCCAACAGATTCATATGGTCCAACGACACATTGGTGATGACACTGACTACAGGTTGAACAACATTGGTGCTATCGAGTCTACCACCCAAGCCTGTTTCGATGACGGCCAAATCGACACCTTTCTTTTTGAAATAATCGAAGCACAAGGCGACAGTTATTTCGAAAAACGAAGGCTTTATTTCAGACCAGAACAATTTGTTCTTTTCCACAAAATCCACAACATCTGCTTCGCCGATCATCTCGCCATTGACCCGAATGCGCTCACGAAAATCCTTCAAATGCGGTGAGGTGTACAGGCCGACTTTGTAGCCATTGGATTGTAAAATGGAGGCCAACAAATGAGACGTTGAGCCCTTGCCGTTGGTTCCGGCCACATGTATGCATTGGAGACCGATATGCGGATTGCCCACCGCGTTGAGCAGTGCGACGGTATTGTCCAATCCCGGTTTGTATGCCGCGGGGCCCACCCGATGAAACATGGGGAGCTGTTCATACAGGAAATGAAGCGTATCGGTGTAGTTCACGAGTTATTTTCCGAGAACAAATTCGAAGGTGATATACCCGGTTTGTTCAATCTTATCGGCCGATTCAAACTTGGCCTCTTTGGCTGCGCTAACGGCCAAGTCATAGAGGCGGGCATCAATCGCGCTGGACTTGGAAGGATCTGCCACCGCTTTGGTCACCACTCCTTGTGCATTTACCCATATCCGGACAACTACTTTTCCCTCGGCTGGAGCAGTTCTATTTTTAATATAAGTGGTATTGATCCCGCGACCACCGAGTTGAAAATCGGAAACACCTTTTCCATGGCCACCACCTTTTCCATCGCCTTTTCCGCCGCCTTCACCCCCACCTTCACCGGGGCTTCCGTCTTGATTGAAGATACCTTTTTTGTCAATGGCCCCATCCTCAACGCCTTGTTTGCCATTCCCTGATGTATTTCCTTTTCCCGACTTATTGGCCTTATTCATGAGGTCGTTGAGGCGTTCTTGTTGTTTTTGAGCCTCGGTTTTTTCGGCCGGTTTAGAATTGAGTTTTGGATTAGGGTTTTTGGTGGTTTGCTTATCGTTGTTGACCGTTGGCGCCGGCGCGTTGGTATTATCTGCAATAGCGGCATCGTCCACGACTTGATCGCTAGATGTCAATGGAGCTTCGGCAGCTTCCTCAAAGCTTTCGCCCCAGCCATCAATGCTATTTCCTAAGCCAGCCAATTCTATGCTTTGGTATGGACCACCGTTCATTCCTCCGTTGCCGCCGCCACCACCACCTGCGCAATGGCGCAAATTGATGAGCAATAGCACAAGCAAGGCGTGAAAGAGTGCAGTACCTGCTAGAGAGATATTTCTGTCTTTGGCCGTTGTCATTATTCGATTATTGTTCAACTTTTGGTTTGGTGGCCACAAAAGGTTCCCAAGCGTTGGATCTCAGTACAGCTAACAATTCAATTGTTTCACCGGTTGGGACGTCCCGATCAATATTTAGAATAATTTTTTTATCGGGGATATTTCCCATTATGGCTTTGAGGCGTCTTTCGACTTCGGGAGCGCCCCCATCGATGATATCGCTATTGATCATGTAGACCAAGTCTTTGGTCACCGTCACCGTCGTCGTGCTGGTGGTTGGGGTTCCATTGGCCACTTTGGGCAGGTTGACTTGTTCACCATTCACTGCCATGGTGCTGGCGATGATGAAGAAAATCAACAACATGAAGATGATGTCGGACAGCGCCGACATACCGCCTTCGATGTGTACTTTATTTCTGCGACCGAAATTCATGCTGGCAATTAGTTAGTGGGTTGTTCAAGAATATCCATGAATTCAACGGCATTGCTTTCCATTTTATTGACCACCTTTCCGATGCGTGTAACCAATGTGTTGTAGCCCACATAGGCGATAATGAAAACAATAAGACCCACCGCAGAGGAAATCATTTTGAGATAAAGACCCTCGGATACCGTTCCAATCTGCAGGCTGCCTGCCTCGGCGATGTCGCGGAAGATGGTAATTACACCGAATACAGTACCCAAGAATCCGAATACCGGAGCGATACCCGCGATCGTTGCGAGGATATTGACATTGCGTTCCAATTTGGCGGTCTCGAGTTTACCTACATTTTCAATGGCCTTTTTGATTTCATCTACCGGTTTGCCAATTCTCGATACACCTTTTTCGATCATCCGAGCCACGGGCGTCTGCGATGTACCGCAGAGGTTGCGTGCGCTATCGAGTTTACCTTGTGAGATGTATTCTTTGATTTTTGCCATGAAATTGGCTTCCTCTTTGTCTGCCTTTCCCACGGTAAGCGAGCGTTCGATGATGATGTACACGGCAACAACGCTCATGATCAATTGAGGAAAATAGATATACCAACCCTTGATCAATTGGTCCATGATATCAAAATTGCCTACAGGAGCTTTCGCGGGATTTGGCACCAAACCACCGGCTGCCTCATTGAGTCCGTTGGTCACACCCTCTTGAATGAAAAAAAGCAAATCCATGTTGTCGATCGTTATAAATGAAGTGAATATTGGTTTATGTACTGCCCTTGGGTTCAATTAGGGCAACGCTAAAATTGGAATAGAATTGCATCTTAAATGTGGGGTTCCAAAAACTTATCCAACATCAGACGTTCATTGAAGACGCATAGATCCACTCGCTCATGTGCAAGACCATGCAATAGTGTATCCTCTGCAGCGGGCCATACATCGCCACATTGGTACTCCCTTTACACCGCAAAATACAACGGTGCATTTCTGTACGCAACAGGAGCAAAAACAAAGGGCCGCTCAAGAGCGGCCCTTCGGTATATGCAAAGCATACGAGATTATCGTAGAGTCACAATTTTTTTGGTAGCAAACACGCGGTTGTTGTCCGACAAGACCACTGTGTAAACACCTTTCACCAAGTTGGCGATATTGAAGCTTTGTGCATTCGCACCCGCAAGAGGCATTACCTTTTCGGTGCGCACCAAGCGTCCTGCCGCATCGTAAACCCGCGCTTGGAGATCGTTGGATGTCAACTGACCGCCCAGCCAAATCCAATCACCTTGTTGGGTAATGCTCACTGCACTGTTTGATCCATCTTCCATCAAGCCCACAGTACCCACTGTAATTTGGATTTCTTCAGCGCATGAACAAGCCCCATCTAGCACCTGCAATTGCGCAGTGTAAACTCCAGGCTCATCAAAAGCCAAGATAACTTGAGGACCTGCATATTGCACTCCGTTGATGGTCCAGACATAACTCAATTGATTATCGCCTTGAGCATTCAGCTCGACAGCTTCGCCCACTTCAACTTGAAGTTGATTGGCCGTCCAAGCGTAATTGAAAGCCACTGCAGGGTACAAGTCCACCGACTCGGAGTACGTATCGCAAGTAGTGTAAATTCCGATCTCATAGCGGCCTGCGGGCAAAAACTCTTCGATGAATTGGTCGCCTTCCACTGTGCCTTCGCGCACGATTGCTCCATTGGCATCCACCACCACATAAGCGAACCAATCGGTGTTGTTCACACGATAGCTGATCACCCCGTCGTTGCCTCCGCAAGTGGCCTTCACTGCAATTTCTTGCTCCACAATCACCGGCATCGGTTCTTCGACAACGATCGTTTGTTCATTGACACCGCAGCCTTCCGCACCGTTGCTGATGGACAAGGTATAAGCACCTGGGCTCAAGTGATCAAAACTCACAGAACCATTGGCCGAGTAGACCTCTTGCTCTGCGGTCAAGGTTACATTCCACATGCCATCCGGCGTGGTCACATCGATAACGCCATTGCTAGCGCCTGCGCAGGTTGCGGGCGTAGTGATGACCGTAGCAGGCACTTGTCCGTGAATCACAAAACGTTGGCCTTCGAAAGGAGCGTTGAGTTGGATGGACATCGATTGACCTTGAACGATATTGATGCGTTGACCGGTGATGATATCCTCCAGCACCAAGCAAGCACCTACGGGCAGGAGTTGATCCTCAGCAATCGCAATGGTATATGCACCCGCTGTTGGCATTTTGGCATATACTGGAATAGACAATTCTTGATTGTAAGGGCGGCTATCCAAGCTTAGAGGCAGATCAGCGAGCCCCATCAAAGCCAATTGCACCGCTTCAGGCTCTGGGCTTGTTAGGTGAATAACATCAAAATCATCGTAGGTAGCAGTAGCCGCATCGGTTAATGCCACCATTACTTCGTCTTGGCGGCCATCTTTGGTCAATTGTATCGCAAAGAAATGCGCATCTTCTTCGGCACGTTCGAAAACCGCTCCTGTTGCAGTCTTGTGTGTTTCCAGATAATTCAAACTTTGGCCGGCAGTATTGACTTTGACAAGGAAAGACTGGCTATGGGGAATGTAGCGCGAAGCCGTACCGGTGTTGTTGGCGGCATTGCGGAATCTATAACTGCTGGTGTTCCAGTCGTAAACGTAATACACTTTAGGACCAGAGAGGCTAGAAGACACCAAGTTCCAATCCACTTCACTTGGATAAGGATTGGTCATCAAGTTCCAACCGTCGTGCAACAAACCGCCAGTAGTGATGGAGTAGCTCAAGCTCTGGTTAATAGCACCGGAGCGAATTAAGCCGGTCATGTCGATGTTTTGCTGAGCACCTTGCATCCACACAAAATAACCGCGATCCACTTCCAAAGGCGTTGTCACATTGGCCACACCTTGGTAACCAATATTGGATACGCCAATGGTTGATTCATTGTACAATTGGATGTTGTTGAACGAACTGGAGGGGAAGTCGGCACCGGTAAACCCGGTGGTAATGATGTCATCGTTCCAATCCGCCACTGTTTGATTTTGGATAGGACAACCGAGGTTGACATAGGCCCCATAGAACCACGGAATAGATGGGATATGGCGTTGCAAAATCACGTTGTTTATCACCGATGATTGTGCACTAATGGCGCCGATAGATGCCGATCCGCTGCTATTGGAAATAAGCGTCAATTTTGCGTTGGCGTTGAGCGTGCCTTCTTGAGGAGATACCACACCTCTTGCAGCGACGTTGGCTACACAGGTCACCGTGCTGCCATCGTTATCAATTCTCAAATTATTGAAGGTCGTTGTTTGCGCTCCAAGAATGGATTGCGCAACATTGCCTTTGAAGGTTACGGTGCCTGTACCAGAGGTATAGGTGCCATCGTTGATCCATTGACCAAATACCTTCATATTGCCCGAACCTTCGACCACAGTTGCACCGGGTTCAATGGTGACGTCTTGGCAAATCCAAGTTCCACTATTGGAAACAGTATGACCGGGTTGCACACGGAATCTTGAATATCGACCTGGGAAGGCCGGTTCTGTGGTACCCACGGGCTGCTTGCTCCATAAAGTGGCCGAAGAAGGAGCGCCGTTGGTTTGGCTGTACCACAATTGGCGACAGCCCTTTTGCGCAACACTGATATCATCAATGCTCAATTTGTCGGCTTGGCTTGTGGTGTATCTGAAACGAATGCCGAAGTTTTTGATTTCGCCGTATGTGGCGTCGATGCCAGTTCCCGCCGAAACCAGGCCATCGAAATCGCCATTGGGGTCAACGCGCAAGGTCCATGTTCCGTTGTCCGCTAAGACTACCTCAACACCAACTTTTGTTCCGCCATTGAGGTTGTTGAGCCATTCGTAGGTACTGCCCACGATAAGCGAAGCATAGGTGTTATCGGTTACACGGTACAAACGGATGAATTCGTCTGTGCCACTTGTGGGAGCCGCATTTTGGTCGATCACCACTGCGTAGCCATCCACGGTGGGCGAGAACAAATTTGTTTCATTGGCGGCCAAGAAGACTTGGAAATTGTTGTTGGCAGAGCAATCGTCTTGAAACTTGAGGTTGAATCGCCAAGTGGTGGTTGCGCCTGGAAGACAAGCATCATCGAGATCGTACACGATGCTGGAGGTCCCATTGCTGGCTTGGGTGCTGTGGCGCAGGCTCAATACTCCATTGATTGGCGCATTGTTATCGGTTGTCCAAGGCGTTCCTGTGGTGGTCCAGCCCGTAGTACCTCCCGACTCAAAATTGGCCGACAGCAGATTGTCATATCCCATGTTGTCGTCGATCACAGTGAGGGTGTAGGTGTTAGGTGAACCGACGAAAGCATTGTTGCCCCCTGTTGCATTTTGCAATTGGAAATTGAGTGTAGCCATATCGTCGCAGAGATCGTTGTTATCCGGATCAATGTAAACGATTTGCGAACCACCGGTGTTGGCAGCCCATGTCAGTGTAATGGTGGTATAACTTGGGGCATATGCCGTATTTGAAGCCGTTCCGCGGCCCACTCGACCGGCACTACCTGAGGTCAATACCAAACTTACCGAAGAAGAACTTGTTGCAGAAGGATTGGCCAATTGGATTTCGATTGGAATATTGCCCGCTAACGCGGCGTCCTCGTTCACAGAACCGGAGGTACCGTTGATGATGGTGAAAACCGTGCTTGGAGGGAGGGCTCTGAATCGGATATTGTCGAATTCTGCAGCCACGCGTGCTGCTGCTCCCGAACTATGCATGGCCTGAAAACCGATGTGCCCATTGGCAGATGGCACGTAGGTATTGTCGGTAGCCGTTCCGTGATTCACAGTGGATAGCGCTTCTGGGCAGCTCAATGGCGTTGGGGTAGATTGCGTAGCGGTGCTTGTTGTTGGCAGCGTTGAAGTGTAAACTGTCCACACACCATTTTGACTTCTGGTCACCCGGAAAGAGATACCATAATCCACCAAACCATTCGAAATACCAGCTGTCGATTCAAAGATGGTCGTACCTACACCGTTGTCCATGCGTTGCAAACGAATATTGGTGGTGACGTCCTCCCCCATTAGGATGCGGTATCCATCAACAGTAGCCGATTCCAAGTCGGATTCATTGGCGTACAACCAAAAGGTCTGTTGATTGACTCCGCTAAAATTGATTCCACCGCTGATGTCATTGCGTCCCATCCAGAAATACCATTCCTGTTGTGCATCCCAAGTTGCTATTTGGGTAGAAAGGCTTTGCGTACCAGCACCTGTTGCAACATTTAATCGAACCGTTTCGGTGCGCACATATTCCGAACCCGTTAGACCGCTGCAGCGGCTGTTATCGATCACCGTAAAATTACCGGTATCACCTGTCCAAGCTGGTGTAGCTGAGATGTTGCTGTCGGTAAAGCTATCATTGACATCAAATTCAAAGTAGGCTATGTAATTGAGTGCAGAATTGTTGTCAAAAATGGTTTGAGCACAACCACCGGTATCTCCACCTTGCGCATCGAAATAAACTTCGATGATGTAGGTTCCAGCAGCCGAAAGGCCTGAGATCAAGTTGATGGTCGAAACGGGAACACCACGCCATTTTTGGTCACCAGCACTATTGACATCGGGGCCACAAGCTCCACCTGTGCAGTTGGTTCCACCGAAATTACAGCAAAACGTGAGCGCCAATGAAGAGAACGACGGAGCTGCATCACAAGTGCGGTACACGCGGTAGTTTAAGTTTCCACCGCAAGCATCGGATGACCCATTTTTGAAGGTCAAAATCTCTGCAAAGTCAATGGTTAGCGACCCACCAGAGGTGTAGCGACCAAAGTAGCTATGGTTGTAATCAGGCGAAGCCGTATTCAACTGGCAATCGTAATAACCGCCATTCAAGGACAAACCTGACTTGTAGACTCCCCAGGCAGCGAAAGCTTGTTGAGCGACAATAAGAATAACTAGGGTGGTAAGTGACTTGATTTGCTTCATTTTTGTAAAGTTTGTTGTACTACATTCAAAGTTTTTAGTGAGGCGTAAAGATACAACCAAATCTGTTTCAACAAACAATTCACAACGATAGAAGTGTGAAGTTAGTACCGTCTTCACTCTTGTTGCAAAAACCCTGATTGTCAATCATTTACAAAAAAGGGATTCCATCTCACCCCAAAATAAAACATTCGCCCAAATACAGGCCCCCAGATCAAGGCGCTGTCAAAGGCTTCGGAAGCGGGGTTTTCAACAGCAACAATGGGGTCATGCACCATAAAGTTGCCCAAATTCTCCCCTCCGACATATACTTCCAATGATTTAGAAAACGCCCGTGTAATTTGAGCATTCCATTGCATATACGCCGGGCTATAGGTGCCCATTGCCATATGTTCGGGATGCAGCATATCGGTGGTCGGAATACGTTTTTGACTGATCCACTGCGTGGTAAGGTCGAACCCCCATTTGGCACCGTTGGTCTTGGTTTTGGTTTCGTAGGCAAGATTGACAAAAGCGCGGTGGCGATTGAGCAATGGCTTGTCACGGAGTCCATCGGCAAACTGTGTTCGCACTTCCAGCCAACGATAAGCCAATCGGAGATCCCATCTTCTTGCAGGAGAATAGTTGGCTTCGGCTTGGAACGAATGGCTATAACTTTTTCCATCTAGGTTGTAAACCCTCACCAGCTCGGGGGTTTCGAAATCAACCACGACCTGCCGCTGAAAATTGGTGCGATACGCATCGATCGAAAGACTGGCATCGCGATGGGCGATTTTCATTTTTTGGGTCCAGATCAAACCCGCGTTCATAGCCGATTCCATGTCCAATGCATTCCAATCGATGCGCTCACCGTAGCGTCCGACAAACTTTCGATTGCCGGCCAACATGCCCACATTATCCATCCATACGTTGGCCACTCGCCGACCACTGCCCCACATGGCTTTGAGCGAAGCCCGGTCGGTCACGCTCCAACGTGCATGCAAACGCGGGGTGATAAAACCACCGTAGATGTTGTGCCAATCGTATCTCGCTCCCCCAACAACGATCCAATTGGGGTTGGGCGCCCAAGTGTATTCGGCAAAAGCCCCTGTCACCCATTCCTGACGTTGAATAGCCTCACCGGCAAGGGCCATCGGAGGAAAAGACTTGAAGAAAATGCGCTCATCATAGTTATCGACTACAGAAGAGACACCCACGATGTATTTGTGTGCATCCGACCCCAACCGCGAGCTAAACAGCACATTGACGCGCGCATAGTGTTGGCGGCCTTCGTACCACCGGTATCCATAATTGCCCTGCTGATCGTGAGCTAGGATAGAAACTTGACTGCCCCAACTTTGCCAAGGTTTATCCTGGTAAACATAACCTGTTTTCGCCCCTACTTCGTATCGGTTGGTGAGCAAGTGTACGCCCCACAATTGGGCGCGGACAGCATCTTGCGGTTGAAAATCAAATTGCCCACTTGTATTAGTAAAACGCATGAAGGATCCAGAATACATGCCCGTCCAGCCGCGCGCAGATTGCCATTTCCAGTCGTTGCGCACAATGACATTGGTGAATAACGGATTGTCCAAAAACCCATCGTCGTTCATGTCGCGGCGCAGCGAACTGAATGCACCATGTGCCATCCAAGAGGTGAGCCAATTGGCATCGGGTTTCAGGGCGGTCGGATTAAAAACCAAATTCAGCTCCGTTCTGCCTGCATTACCTGCGTATGCATTGAGAAAAAAACGTTCAGCGTTATCCGGATTTTTGTGCGCCACATTGATTTGTCCTGCAATGGATTCATAGCCTGCGACAACCGAACCAGCACCTTTGGCAATTTGAATTTGGTGAATAAATGGACCAGGAACATAGGTTAAACCATAGGTGGCAGCCAATCCGCGGACACCGGGCATATTGTCGAACATCACTTGGGTGTATTTGCCATCGAGGCCCAGCATACGAATTTGTTTGGTCCCAGTGATGGCATCGGTGAAAGCCGCATCGATGGAAGCATTGGTTTCAAAGCTCTCCGATAAATTGCAGCATGCCGCTTTGCACAATTCTTTTTTATTGAGCGTCTGGAAGCCCTGGGGGTTGAGCATAGCGAATTCGGTACCACCAACGTGTTCTTCAATTTTGACTTCGTTGAGGATATCGCTGCTCAACGCAATGACTTTGCTCGCTTCGTTGCCCAGCCATTCCAACGTGTCTGGTCGGTAGCCCAACGCATGAAAGA
>CANHSF010000003.1 GCA_947463065.1 Flavobacteriales bacterium
CATGATACCCGAACAACTGCGCGCAGGCACCTTCCAAACTCCTCCAACAGTGGGTGAATACAAAGTGCACCACTACCTAACTTATGGAACCTCCGAAACAAACACCGCAAACGACCACGACACCACCTTTTTCCAAATCCATGACGTCCAATTTGCGCGCGACCGGCTCTTTGCGACCAGTGTTTACTTCCCATCTGATGAATTCAACAACGTGCCTTACGAAATCGGCAATGTGTTTTTGAATTCCGCTGACAACATGACGCTGTATAGCCTCAGCGTTGGCATAGGTATCGGGACGTCTCTTCCCTGCACCGTTTATGGAGCGCTGTATGAAATTGATTTTACCAATGCGCTCGAAGCCACCCTTATCGCCACCACCTCAGCCATCGACGTCAACAATTCCATGCTCAATGGATTTGCCGATCAGATCATGACTACTCTTTCATTCGACGATCCCATTCTCTTGGAAAATGGCAAGGCGTATTTAGCCATGGCAGGTTCGGTTGAAGGCGGAAACTTCATGGTTTGCGCGCTATCCGGTGATGCACCCGAATACACGTCGTGGGTGCACTTCCTGCCCGATGAATGGCGCTTGGTCAGTGTGATGCCCATGGTCCGTATGAACTTTGGAGCGTTCGATCAAATCGCCGAAACGGGAAAAGCCCCACAATCCATTTTGGTCTACCCTAACCCAAGCCAAACCACGATTGTTATCCCAACCGAACGTTCATTCGAGAACAATCCGATTCGAATCACAGACCATACCGGTCGAGAAATCATGCGCGATGTGGCCAAGTTTCCAACCACACAGATCGATGTATCCCATTGGGCAAAAGGGGTGTACTTTGTGCACATCGATCGCGTTGTTACACGATTTGTAGTCGAATAAATCTGGGCAACAACTGCAAAAGGTATCCTGGCAAAATCCCGAAGGCAAATCCAACTGACATCAACCAATTGTCCTTGACAAAACCGTCGTTTGAACAACGTCGCGCCAATGAAGCGGCATTCCCGATTGGAATGGGCACAGCACGAATTGGTAAGCCGTTGGTTCAAGAGGTTCATACGAGACCACGTATTCTGCCCGATGCCGGTCTCAGCCATCGACAAGAATGTTTTCATCCACCGCAAATGGAATACGATCGCTCATTTTCGGATTGATCTTGGAAGTTATGCAATTGATGTGGCCATTTTAGAACCCGCCTTTTTACCTTTGCGCTATGGGTATAAAATCGTTCGCTGCCAAAATCATTGCGCGCCGTGTTGCACAACGCATGGCACGCGAAGCTGAACAAGCGCTTGAACACCAACGAGCAATCTTCACTTCATTGATGAATACAGGCCGAAATACCGCATTTGGGCAAGACCATGCATTCAATAGTATTCACACGTACGATGATTTTGTGACCCACGTGCAGCCCAACGATTACGAGTACTTTGTGCCCTACATCGAGCGCATCAAAAATGGTGAAGCCAATGTGCTGTGGAAAGGTCGACCACTTTACCTGTGCAAAACAAGCGGCACGACGAGCGGAACCAAATATATACCGCTGACCAAAGAAAGCTTACCGAATCACATCAGCTCGGCGCGCAATGCGCTTTTGAGTTACATTGCGGAGACAGGAAATGCCGATTTTGTGGAGGGGAAAATGATCTTTTTGCAAGGCAGCCCCAAACTGGACCATCTACCAAGTGGAATTGCATTTGGACGACTCAGCGGAATTGTAGCCAATCACGTGCCCTCTTATCTGCAAAAGAACCGCATGCCGAGTTACGCCACCAATTGCATTGAAGATTGGGAAACCAAGGTCAACGCCATTGCCGATGAAACCATGGATCAACCCATGTCGCTCATCAGTGGTATTCCAAGTTGGGTGCAGATGTACTTCGAAATTCTGCTTCAAAAATCAAAAGCCACCTCATTATCCGAGTTGTTTCCCAATTTTAGTCTATTTGTTTACGGTGGTGTCAATTTCGAACCTTACAAAGCCAAATTCAAAGCACTTGTGGGCAAGAACATTCCTACCATTGAACTGTATCCCGCGAGTGAAGGATTTATCGCTTTTCAAGATTCCCAAGCGCACGAGGGACTTTGGCTCAACGTGAATTCAGGAATTTTTTATGAATTCATTGAAGCCTCAGCATGGGGCAAATCAGACGCCAAACGACTGACCTTGGAACACGTGCAGTGCGATGTCAACTATGTGATCTTGTTGACGACCAACGCAGGGCTATGGTGCTACTGCATCGGGGATACGGTGAAGTTTGTTTCCTTGCAGCCCCATCGCATCAAAGTCACTGGGCGCATAAAACACTTTACATCAGCCTTTGGCGAACACATCATCGCCGAAGAAGCGGATGCGGCAATGGCCTATGCCAGCGAACAGATCAACGCCGCAATCCACGAATTTCACTTGGCGCCTCAAGTCCATCCCGATCAAGGGCTGCCCTACCACGAATGGTTTGTGGAAGCCGATGTTGACCTCAATGCTTCTGCTTTGGCAAAGGCTTTGGATCAAAAAATGCAACAGCTCAACATTTATTATCGCGACCTGATCAACGGACATGTACTAGAACCCGCCAAGGTTACGTTAGTCAAAAAGGGAGGCTTCAATGCGTATATGGCGAGTCAAGGCAAACTTGGCGGCCAAAACAAATTGCCTCGCTTGAGCAACGATCGAAAAATTGCCGATGCATTGGAAAAAATATAAAAATTACATCTTCGGAATACTTGCCCTTATCGTATGCAGCGCTATTCCGAGCTGGGCACAAGTAGTGCTCAGTCCCAACCGATTGGACTTCGGAACCACATCACAGCAAACCGTTTGGGTGCGCGACATTGTGGTTAAGAACACGGGCAAGAAGCAAGACTTTTTATTGCGTCACACATTCTCACACGAATACAGCATTTTGCTCAGCGCCAAATCCGTTGCGCCCGACAGCTCAATGGTCATTCGCGTCCAATTCAAACCGCGCGAAAAAGCGGTTTACGATGAAAAAATAGCATTGTACTTCGCTTCCATGAACGAGCCGCTCATTGTTCCCGTTTACGCAGACGTGCGCTATCTCAACCCCGAAGATCACTTGGCTTGTCCTGATTTCAGTAGACAAAGCGCCGAATGCTGTCCGCAATTTATGTTTGTCGCCGAGGTGATCGATTCAGCCACCGGACAATCGATTGAGCGTGCCAAAATTCAGTTTCAACCCATGGACGGATCGGCCTTGCAACTTCAAACCAACGCCGATGGTAAAGTTGCCCACGACTTGCCCATCCAATATTATTACATCAAAACTTCGGCAAAAGGCTATCGCCCAGACATCAGGGAAACCTATATCAATCATCGAAAAAACTATTTGCGCATTGCACTCATTGCGGATGAATCATCAAAACCACCATTGACCGAGATCCAATTGACCGATTCCGTTGAATTGCCAGAGGTATCTGACCCATCGCTTTTGCCCGCATCGTGTGTGCCCAACAACATCGTTTTTTTATTGGATGTAAGCTCCAGCATGGCCAAGGAAGAAAAACTAGCCTTGATGAAAGCAAGCATCGTACAACTCGCTAAAGTGCTTCGACCGCAAGATCAAATCACACTTCTGGTCTATGCCGATCGCGCTGAAGTGCTATTGGCCACAACGACTGGGGATCAAAAGCAGGTAGTGATTGCAACAGTGGAACAACTCCAAGCCAGCGGAAAAACCAATGGGGCCGATGGCTTCAAAGCTGCATACAAAGTACTGCGCGAACATACCATCAAAGGTGGCAACAATCAATTGTATGTCATCACCGACGGCGCATTTGCGACAACAGATCAGGAGCTTATTCTCAAAAGCGTGAAAAGGAGTAAAAGAAAAGGGGTGCACACCAGCATTATCGGAATACGAGCCAATATATTTGCCCAACAGAATCTAGGAAGTGTGGCATCCATTGGAGGCGGAGAAATGATTGCTGTTGATGAATGGAGCGACACACAAATGATTATTGAAGATTTGAAAGCACATAGTCTTGTCCAATGAAAAAACCATTTGTAGTGGGTATCGCAGGAGGAAGCGGTTCCGGTAAAACAACATTTTTGCGCGAATTGCTCAGCCATTTTAGCGAAGAGGAAGTGGCCTTGGTCTCCCAAGACAATTATTATTTGCCCGCCGACCAACAACTGGTCGATCCAAACGGCGTCACCAACTTTGATTTGCCCACCTCCATTGACCGCAACAAGTTCCATATCCACATGACCCAGTTGATCGCTGGCCATTCGATCGAAGTCATGGAATACAATTTTAATAATCCCGCCTGGATCCCCGTACCCATTCAGGTTGATCCCGCACCGGTAATCATCATGGAAGGACTATTTGTTTTTCACTACAGCGAAATCCGCGAAAAACTCGACTTCAAAACCTATGTCGATGTCCATCATGAAGAACGCTTGTTGCGCAGAATTGCCAGGGATGGTCAAGAACGGGGTTATCCCGAAGACGCCGTGCGTTACCAATGGCACCATCATGTGCGGCCAGCCGAAATTCAGTATGTCGAACCTCATTTGGCCGACTGTGACTTGGTGGTGGACAACAATGTGCACTTTGCGTCTGGTTTAGATCAGTTGGTGAAAATCATTCAAAACCGCATCAATTTCGATTGACAATGAACATTCATTGATTTTCATTGTTTTAGTGGGGATACGTACCTTATTTGTATTCCCCATGAAGAAAATCTACCATTTAGCCAATTGTACGACCTGCCAGGAGATCCTCGATAGCTTTGGTGCACATTTGCCATCCTTTGATTTGCAAGACATCAAAACCACGAAAATTACCGAAAAACAGCTCGACGAAATGCGTGACATGGCCGGAAGCTATGAGGCATTGTTTAGTCGCCGTGCCCTCAAATACCGCGAGCTCGGACTCAACAACAAGACATTGACAGAACCCGAATACAAAAAGTTCATTCTCGAAGAATACACCTTTTTGAAAAGACCTGTCGTCATTCATCACGATAAGATTTTCATCGGCAATGCACCAAAGATTGTTGCTGCCGCCCGCGAATCCATGAAAAAATAGCATATTGCCCTACCTTGCCGGACGATTTTAGGCAGTATGTCCACTTTTTCGTCTCCTTCATCCAGTGCCATTGCGCATGCCGCCCTTCTAGGGGCCGCCACGATCTACGGGGCCAATTATTTGGTGGCCAAATGGGTAATGCCCGAGCCTGTTGATCCCAACTCCTTTATCTTGTTGCGAATATGGGGGGCTTGCGCGTTGTTCTGGTTGTTCTTTGGCCGCAAAAGCATGTTCATGCCTGACCGCTCCGATTGGATGCGTCTTCTGCTGTGTGCAATCACCGGTGTAGTCACCAATCAACTTCTCTTTTTCAACGGCCTTTCACTCACCTCGCCCATTCATGCCAGTATCATGATGACCAGCAATCCCATTATCGTGTTGTTGCTGTCTGCAGCACTTTTGGGGAAAAGCATCCGGGTTCATCAGCTCATCGGCGTTGCTCTTGGTGCAGCCGGCGCATGCATGATCATACTCGACCGAGGCGGAACCACAACATCGGGTTATTGGCTGGGCGATCTTTTGGTGCTCATCAATAGCTTATCGTGGGCCACTTACTTGGTACTGGTTGTTCCACTCATGAAAAAATACAATACCCTCGCGGTCACCACATGGGTATTTACCATCGGTGCTGTTTTGGTTACTCCTCTTTTTTTCTTTTTCGGACAACATGTGGAGTGGTCCCAACTGCAGCCTTTGCATTGGTGGTGCATCGGCTACGTTATTGTTGGCACTACATTTCTGACCTACGCTTTCAACATGATTGGTGTAAAATATCTACCGCCTACAACTGTAAGCGCATATATCTATTTGCAGCCATTGCTTGCAGCCGTTTTCGCTTGGCTCACCTCCACTTGGACCCACAAAGATTACAGCAGCGATATTCGTCCTTACACTTTACTCGCAGGGGCTGTCGTCATTGCTGGGGTTTACCTCACCAGTCTAGAGAAATGGCCTTGGCTGCGCATCAGATCTTAAAATTCACACCAAAGGTCCATTGCCGCAAAGCTTGTGGATAATAGAAACGCTCCGTTACGCGATCTCCCCAAATATAACTGTAGGTATATCCATTGCTCACAAAGGCAGTATTCAATAGGTTATTCACACCAACACTGAACTCAATGGAATGCCCCTTGTGAATGGACACGTACTCGTAACTGATTCGTCCATCCAACACATTGTATGCATCCAATGCCACCGCATCGTTGCCTGTATTGTCCATGTATTGTCGCCCTACCAATTTCCACATCAACATGACCGAAAATGGGGCCCGTGTGCGCTCTTTTCGCTCCTCCTCTGTGGTAGTGCGCATGGCCATCCATTCGGGCCAAAGTGTAAAGCGATCATAGCGAACTTGCACACCTGAAATCACCGAGGGAGAAAATGAAATGGGTACATCTTTCATTTTTTCGCTCACCACCAAGACATCACTGCCGCTGTAGTCATAGATGACATTCTCAAACTGTGATATGCGGTTGCGGCTTACGGCAAGATTGGCCATAGCCGAAAATGCATGCTTGCGGCCCCATTCTTTGGTGTACGATGAAACCAACTCCAAACCTGCCCTGTAGCTATCTTTCACATTGGTGCGCAACGGTGCGCCCACATCATTCAACGTTCCATTCAACACCAACTGATTGGTGTAATCCATGTAATACGCATTGGCGCTTACCTCCCACGACTTCTTTTTCCATTGGCCTCCCAACTCGTAATCGATCATCGACTCGTGTCTGACCTGCGTTGGATCGATGGCATCAATGAAATCGTTGCGGTTGGGCTCCTTGTTGCCACGGGCAACCGATGCGTAATACTTCAAGCGCTCATTGTGGATATAAGTAAGGCCTGCCTTGGGATTGAAAAACAAAAAATCCGTGTCGATACTGTAGTTCATCAAGTCGTTGTCCACACCGTTCGTCACATAATCGACATATCGAATTTGTGCATCCATATAAACATCCAGTTTTCGACCAATTTGTCGATTCATTTTGAGGTACGACCCCGCATCAAATTTGTCGCTCCAGCCTTGATAGTAGCGCGCATTCTTTTCGATGTTGCCCGCATACTGAAGCCAAATCAACTCACCGAAATGCTCGCCGCGATAGTGATGGGCATTGCCTCCCCACGTGATGTCGGTTTTGTGCAATCGCTTCATTACGCTAAAGACTCCACCAAAGAAATGGTTGCGCAACCAACGTCGACGAACAACATCGGTTGAAGTTATGGTGTCATTTTCCAGCACCTGCGGTGCAAATCCATACCGCTCATACGACTCGCCTCTTCGTTGTTCTTCAAAATACCCCGCTCCACGCGTGTAGTTCAGTGTGGCATTGAACGACAAACGCTCGCGGAAGGATTTGCGATAGCTCAACTGTGCATGGTCTTGACCATACGCATCCACTTGATCGGGATACTGATAGAAATTATATGTGCGGCCGCTTTGCAATAGATTGTTCGTTTGATCTTGATCGAATCCATTGCGTTCGGCAAATGCTTGACGCTGCTCAGCCGTGCCGTACAACACCTCCCAAGGTGTGCCATACCAACTCTGATAGGTGCGTTCACGCCCACTGAACGCCACAATGCGCCAGCTCGAATTGTGCAAATTCATCTCGCCATCCACATAGGCAGAATACAAATCCGTTGAAGCTCTGTCAAGGTATCCATCGCTACTGATTTGACTCAAACGCGCATTGATCTTAAAGCGTTCTTTGAATACCCCGGTTCCGAATGCCAAGGTGTTGCGCATGGTTGCGAAGGAACCATAACTCGAAGAAAATCGCGTGTAGGGCAGTGGGCTGTAATCGCGGGTATCGATGCGAACACTGCCGCCAAAGGCACCAACACCGCTCGAACTGGTGCCAACACCGCGTTGTATGTTAATATTGGTTGCAGAAGACCCCAAATCCGGTGTATTCACCCAAAAGACCTGCTGGCTTTCAGGATCATTCAGTGGAATATCGTTGATGGAAATATTGACACGAGAGGGATCGCTGCCTCGAATCCACATGCCTGTGTAACCTACTCCATTGCCCGCATCGCTGGTTACCACCAACGACGGGGTAAATCGCAACAAATAGGGCAGGTCTTGACCATTGTTCAAGGGGGCAATTTGGGCTGCACCTACATTGGCCATTGCCATAGGGGTATTGCTGTGGGGCATGGTCACTGTGATGACCACCTGCTGCAATAGCATCTGATTGCTGGTGTCTATGGGATTAGGTGCCTTTGATGGCTCAGTTTGTTGAGCCCAAGTAGCACAAAATGCTGTGGTGAAAAACGCAACCGAAAAAAATTTACGCGCTGCACAAATTGAACTTTTTCTCATTTCGATCCAATGTATATTATTTCCATCTGACCGGCCCAGGGTAGCCGACCTTTTTTGGCTGCTACCTCTTTTTCTTCCTCGGCAGCATGACCTGCCCAGGTTCAAAGGGTATAATCTCAGTCTCGTTTTTAACGAGACACCCCTGTGAGAAATGCGGTGCGAAAGTAATACAAAGGAATTGGATTGAACAAAAAATATCAAGACGCCTGTCTCGCTTAACGACGCCGCTGCCCACCTTCGGCCTCATCCATATGCATGCTGACGTAACTGCGATAACGTGACTCCGCTACATGTCCCTCTTGCAGTGCTTTTATCACTGCACACCCTGGCTCATTGAGGTGCTGGCAATTGTGGAATTTACAGGAAGGCAAAAGGGCAAAAAACTCTTTGAAATAGGTATGCAGCTCCTCTTTTTCTATATCGACCAACCCAAATCCCTTGATCCCAGGTGTATCGACAAAATAACCGCCTTCAGGTATCGCATGCATTTCGGCAAAGGTGGTGGTGTGCATTCCCTTGCCCGTTGCATCCGATACATCACCGATGCGCAGATCTTTATCGGGTATAAAATAATTCACCAAAGACGACTTGCCCGTTCCGCTATGTCCGCTGATCAAAACCACTTTGCCAATGATTAAATCCTCCAACTCCTCGAGCCCTTCATCTGTTTCCAAAGAGGTTCGCAAACACGAGTACCCGATCGCGGAATACATGGCGATCATCTCCTCCACTTCTTTCATTTCTGAAGCTGTGTATTGATCCATCTTATGAAAGACCAAAGTCACTGGCACTTGATAGGCCTCGGCGGTAACTAAAAATCGATCGATAAATCCTGGAGTCGTCTGTGGTTGTGTTAAGGTGACCACCAACAAGGCAAGATCAATATTGGCTGCTACAATCTGTGCTTCTTTGGAAAGGTTGACGCTGCGTCGAATGATGTAATTTTTTCGGGGCAAAATTTCGACGATGGTTCCCTCTGATTCATTCTCCAACTCGACCATCACATGATCTCCCGCAGCCACCGGATTCGTCGTGCTGCGACCTTCCAAACGAATCTTGCCGCGCACTTGGCACATCATTACTGCACCCGATGCATCCACTACCTCGTAGTTCTTTCCCGTTGTTTTGAGCACCAAGCCTTGAATCATGCTCCAAAATTACAATAATTCACCTCCCAAACCTTATTGTGCCAATTGATCCAAAAAGGCATTGGCCTTTTGCATTAATGTATTTCGTTTGGCGCCATCCATTTTATCCAAGTTTCTAACCATCATCACTGAACGTGGATTGCGCTCAAAAAAATCGCGATGCCGATCAATGAATCGCCAGAACAAACCATCCCAAATGTCACACCATTCCCCCTTTTTGTAATGACTCATCTTAAGGATATAATTTGATCCACTGATGTAGGGTTTCGTACTCATCAGTCCACCATCCGCAAATTGCGACATGCCATAGACATTCGGAACCATCACCCAATCGTACGCATCGATAAACAAGGACATGAACCACTTATACACTTCATCGGCATCGAACTCACACAACAACATAAAATTCCCGGCAATCATCAAACGCTCGATATGATGCGCGTAAGCGGTTTCATTCACACCCCGAATCATATCATCCAATGGTGGAATACCGGTAGTCCCATTCCAAAAAGATGCTGGTATGGAGCGATGATGATTCCAAAAATGGCGCTTGCGTTGCTCCACTCCCTTCAATTCATACACGGCACGAATGTATTCTCGCCAACCCATGACCTGCCGCACAAAACCTTCGATGTTGTTGAGGGGCACATCCAACTCTTGACCGATGGCAATGGCTTGACTCCATACATCGCGCGGAGACAACAAACCGACATTGAGCATAGGTGTCAAAACACTGTGGTACATATACCGCTGTCCAATTTGGATGGCATCTTGATAATCCCCAAACTTATGCAAACGCTCTTTGCAAAAGCGCTGCAGCCAGGTTTTGGCATCCTTTGGGGTGATCGGATAAGGCGGGATTTTCATGGATCCTGGCGCTTGAGGAAAGCGACTTTGCACATAACGCAAGGCCTCCTCATAGTCCTCCGATGCACTATAATCGGGCAATGCAGGCAAGACTTCGGCCGCTGGCATACGCTTTCTATTTTCAGCATCATACGTCCACTGCCCTCCAAGTGGTTCTCCCGCTTGATCCAATAAAACCTTATGCCTTTTCCGCTCATCGATATAGAAGGATGTTAAGAAAAACCTTTTCTTGCCTTTGAAATAGGTATGCAAATATTCCGACGTCACCTCGAAATTTGTACTTTCTAAGACTTCCAAGCGAATGTTCATTCGGTCCGTATAACGTCGAATGCGTCGCATAGCCATGTAGTCCACGGCATCTGCCATCCATACACTTGTCACTCCACTCGAACATAACGCATTCATCAAAATTTCACCATTTGCGAGTTCATGGTGCGCATCAATGTACTGCACCTCAAAGCCTGCTGCAGCCAATCTTTTGGCATAGGCCTTCATACTGGCCCGATGGTAGATCAATTTCTGTGCGTGAAAAGGGTACTGCAAAAAATACAAGCGATCTTCTACCAACACCACTGTGCGCCCCATTTTTAAAGCGGGATGTTGCTCGAACAATTGGTGTGGAAGGATAAGTGTGGCTTCCTTCATCGTTTGCTCATTTTATTGTGGGTAATGAACCGTTGTGAAGCGCTTTTGTGGCGGGCAACATCGTTTGTCCTCAATCCAAGGTGCTTGGTGCTGCGCCCCGTAACGCGTTTTCTCCACATTTCAAAACTGCTTCGCTTCATGTGTTTGCGCATGAGCGCTATGACCATGGCTTCAGACAAACCGAATTGTCGTTCGATAGCATCGAATGGGGTGCGGTCTTCCCAAGCCATTTCAATGACACGGTCAATTTGCTGCTCGGATAAATCAGTATTTGGTTTACTCATGCCCATAATTTTCCAAAGGTTTGTTTCGGATCGTAGTCTGAAGCTTGTTTATCGACATTGAATTTGCGGCCTGCCCGTGGATCGTTGCCCACACCAGCAATGTAGGCCCAATTGCACCAATTGCTAGCCACATCGTAATCCAGCAAGTGATATTCAAAAAAAGAGGCACCGATGCGCCAGTCGATAGCGAGATCATGCACCAAGTAACTCGCTGCATTCTGCCGACCCCGATTGCTCATATACCCTGTGGCAACGAGCTCGCGCATGCAAGCATCCACAAAAGCATGACCCGTTTGGCCCTCTTTCCATTTTATTTCGTCGACCGAACGACCATTCGACTTGGATCGAACACCTTCACCGAATCCACTGCGCAAGAAGATTCTACGCCCTTCTTTGCGTGCCGTAAACTGAAAAAAATCGCGCCACAACAATTCGAAGACCAACCAATACGAAGATTCATTGGCACCGAATTTATCCTCATAGTTCAATATGGCGTCGTAGACCTCAACCGGCGACAAACAACCCCAAGCCAACCAAGGCGATAATTTGCTGCTGTAATCTGGGCCAATCAACCCATTGCGGGTCTCTTTGTACCTCCCCAAAAGATCCGCAGATCCACAATAGCAAAGCAATCGCTCATAACCGGATTTGGCTCCTCCTTTAAAGTCCAAGGATGCACGGGGGTCCATTTTCTTCTCCTTCGCAAATTCTAACTGCCAAGGATCCGATGGCAATGCCACGCTTTTCGGCCACGACAATACATCTGCTGATTCTCTGACATGCCAATTTTGCTCGACCTTGGTGCGGAAGGATGTAAATACGCGCGGCAAATTATTGATCCCAAAGGGCAAGTCGGACAAGGAGAGCAGCGTGCGTTGCCAGTGCTGAATGACCTGCACTCCATTGCTCGCGGCATAGTCGCTGATCGTCTTCCATCCCATGATTTCCTCAGTGCCCGGTAGCTCTTCGCCATACAATCGATCGTAAGAACATTCCGCTTTTATTTGGGCCAAGACCTGCACGGGATCGCCAAATCGCACGACCAACACGACACCTTCAGCGGCCAAATCCGCACGCAAATCTTCGATGCACTCCCGCATAAAAGCATACCGGAGTGAACCCGCACGATGCGATGACCAAGCATGGCCCGGCTGACTCGGTGGTGGACACACCCAAACATAAATCAATTGATCGCATTCCGCGCAAGCCCGCGCAAGCAGAGGATTGTCATTGATACGGCAATCTTTTCTAAAGTAATAGACTCCCACTGGCATAGCCTCAAAACATGATGCGCAAGCACATGTTCATATGGGCACAAGAAGAAATGTGTGTTACAATCTCGATTGAATGGTCAGCAACTCTGCTTTGATTCGCATCAAACGCTCGACAACAATTGATTTCTGATGTGCATTGCCCGATTGTTTGAAAGCCTGCTTGGCACCTTCAAGTGTATAACCACGCTCCTTTACCAAATGATGAATTTTTCGAAACAACTCGAGATCCTTCTTGGTGTAGACGCGATTGCCCCTCGCGTTCTTGCGGGGTTGCAATTGTGGAAACTCCTTTTCCCAAAACCGAATAAGCGATGTATTGACATCAAACATATCGGCCACCTCTCCTATCGTAAAATAGATCTTTTCGATCTGATGTGTTTCGGTTAACATAAGCTTGGTTATCTAGGTTGGGGCAGGCAAGATAAGCGACAGTTGCGTCTCGTACCTTATCCGATCCCATAATTTAGTCAAAGGACTGCGTTGCATTGGCAGCGCGTTGCAACAAGTCCTCGTATTGTTCCGGTGTAATATCGCTATAGAAATAAAACGCCGGATCTACCTTTTCGCCATTTCTAACGACCTCATAATGCAAATGGGGCCCCGTGGATGTCCCGGTGTTGCCCACGTAGCCAATCACTTGACCGCGCGTTACGCGTTCACCTTGGCGAACAATGATCTTGCTCATATGGGCATACAGTGTCTCGTAGCCATAACCGTGATTGATGACGGCATGGTACCCATAGCCTGAAAACTTATTCTCAACCAAAGAGATCACTCCATCTCCTGTGGCGTAGATTTCGGTGCCAACATCGGCGGTAAAATCCAAGCCGGTGTGCATCTTTGCAATGCGATAAATTGGATGAACACGCACCCCGAAACCCGAAGCAATGCGTTTCAAATCCTTGTTGCTCACCGGTTGAATGGCCGGCATGCTCTGAAGCATCTGATCTTGTGCTTTGGCCAATTCAAAAACCTCTTCGAAACTCTTGGATTGCGCCACCATACCGCGCTGCAACGCCTCAATCCGACGTTTGGTCTCGATCAATTCTTCCGAACTGCTGAAGCCACGCATATCGCGATAGCGATCGCGGCCTCCTACACCGCCAATACGCATGTGCTCAGGGTAAGGCTCCGAACCAAAAATAGAGCGGTACACATTGTCGTCCTTATCCTGCAAGTCGCCCGCAAATTGCTCCAAGGTATCCAGTTGGTTGTTGAAATCGCGAATTTGCTTCTTGAGGAATTTCACTTCTCGCTCCAATTGGGCTGTAGCGGGATCTTTGAAGAAGGACGCATAAAGCACCACTCCAATGGCGCCAATAACCAATCCAGCAAACAAATACTTGAGCGCACTCAGCAAATAGTCACGAAACTCGTAACTGATACGCTCGAAATTCAGCGTCGTTGGATTGAATTTGTACTTAAGCCTTGGCATCCCGAGCGCGAAAATAAGCATTCGGCGGTTATTTTCAACGCCAATTTGACTTGCCAATACGCACTCGTTTCGTGTGGGCATAAAACTTGGCCAAATGGCACATTCGGGGTAAATTCGCGCCGCTATGGCAATACTTACATCCAAACAGATCCGCAAACAATTCTTGGATTTTTTCCAATCCAAAGGTCACCAAATCGTACCCAGCGCCCCAATGGTGGTCAAAGGCGATCCTACCCTCATGTTCATCAATAGCGGGATGGCTCCCTTCAAAAATTGGTTTTTGGGCAACGAAGCCATCCAATATCCCCGCGTAGCCGATACGCAAAAATGTCTGCGCGTGAGCGGAAAACACAACGACCTGGAAGAAGTGGGCGTGGATACCTATCACCACACCATGTTCGAAATGCTCGGCAATTGGTCGTTTGGCGATTACTTCAAACAAGACGCTATCGCTTGGGCTTGGGAACTGCTTACAGAGGTCTATCAGATCCCCAAAGACCGCTTGTACGTCACTGTATTTGAAGGCGACGATAAAGAAAATTTAGAGTTCGATCAAGAAGCCTACGACATTTGGAAAGAGCGTATCGCTGAAGACCGCATTTTGCGCGGCAATAAAAAGGATAATTTTTGGGAAATGGGCGACACTGGACCCTGTGGACCATGCTCCGAAATTCACGTCGATCTCCGCGATGATGCCGATCGCGCTGCTGTAGATGGCAAAACATTGGTCAACAATGATCATCCGCAGGTCGTTGAAATTTGGAACAACGTATTCATGCAGTTTGAGCGCAAAGCAGATGGAAGCCTCGTGCCACTTGCGCAAAAGCACGTCGACACCGGAATGGGTTTCGAGCGTCTCTGCATGGCTTTGCAAGGTAAAAAATCCAACTACGATACTGACGTTTTCACACCATTGCTCAGCGCGGTTGAGAAAATCTCTGGCAAAACCTACCAACGCACCGACAACAAAAAAGATGTCGCCATGCGTGTGATCTCCGACCACATACGCGCTGTTTCGTTTGCCATTTGCGATGGACAACTTCCCTCCAGCAGTGGCGCAGGGTATGTCATTCGACGCATTCTTCGCCGAGCGATACGCTACGGGTACAGTTTTCTTGACCTCAAAGAACCGTTCATGCATCAATTGGTGCCCGTGTTGGCCACCGAAATGGGTGAATTTTTCCCAGAAATAGAAGCCAACAAATCTTTTGTTTCTAAAGTTATCTTGGAAGAAGAAGAAAGTTTCCTCCGCACCTTGGACAAAGGCATTCAATTGTTGGATCAAATTGTCAAAAACACCACAGGCGATGTCATAGATGGAAAAGTGGTGTTTGAACTGTACGACACGTTTGGATTTCCGACCGACCTTACTGCACTGATTGCGGGAGAAAGCGGCAAGCGAATTGATCAAAATGGATTCGAAAGCGAATTGCAAAAACAAAAAGAACGCAGTCGTGCAGCCACCAAATTGGAAACCGAAGATTGGGTGGAATTGGCAGTGGGCGAAACGCAATTCGTCGGCTACGATGCCGTACAATGCCAGGCCAAAATTTTGAAGTACCGCAAAGTCAAAAACAAAGGGAAAGAATTTTATCAATTGGTCTTGGATCAAACACCATTTTATGCCGAAGGTGGCGGTCAGGTAGGCGACAAAGGCATTTTGCAAAGTGCCAACGACATCGTTCGCATTTTCGACACCAAAAAAGAAAACAATCTGTGGGTGCATTTTACCGAGCAGCTTCCCGAGCAACCCGAGGCTGCATTCCATGCGCAAATCGATACCGCTTTCCGCACGAATGTAACCAGCAACCACAGCGCTACGCACTTATTGCACGAAGCCCTGCGCGAAGTATTGGGCACCCATGTCGAACAAAAAGGATCATTGGTGAATGCAGAAGCTTTGCGTTTTGACTTTTCGCACTTTTCCAAAATGACCGACGACGAATTGGAGCGCGTGGAGCAGTTGGTGAATGGGCGTATTCGCCAATCGTTGCCCCTGATCGAAAATCGTTCTATGGCCATTGATGATGCGCGCAAAACTGGAGCAATGATGCTCTTTGGCGAAAAATATGGTGATCGCGTGCGCGTTATTCAATTCGGCACATCCATCGAATTGTGTGGCGGTACGCACGTGCAGAATACCGCTGAAATCGGATTGTTCAAATTGCGCTCCGAAGCTGCTGTTGCGGCAGGTGTGCGTCGGATCGAAGCCATCTCGTCCAACAACGCATTTGAATACCTCAAAAACGAAGTCCAAACACTGGATGACATCCGACAGTTGTTGAAAGCCAAAGACCCGCTCAAGTCCGTTCAAGATTTGATGCAGCGCAACGCCGATTTGCAAAAACAGATCGATGTGCTCAATAAAGAGAAGGCTCAACACATCAAGAAACAATTGATTCCTCAATTCAGCGAGGTCAATGGTATTCAGTACTTGGCGACCCATGTGGATTTGGATGCCGCTGAGCTCAAAGACGTAGCCTTTCAATTGCGCGCTGAGATGAACAACATGTTCGCGGTATTTGCAGGCGAGTCAGGCGGCAAAGCCACATTGACCGTCATCATGACCGATGATGTGATGACCGCCAAAAACTTGAATGCCTCCAACATCATCCGTGACTTGGCCAAAGACATCAATGGTGGCGGCGGTGGACAAGCCTTCTTTGCCACAGCAGGAGGCACCAAGCCCGAAGGATTACAATCCGCCCTCGACCGAGCCAAAGCCTTTATCCAATAAGGAATAGTCTATGCATGAAAAAACCCAGCACGATGTGTTGGGTTTTTTGTGCTTTGAATCATTTATAGATAGTGAGTTTTATCTTCTCAGCCTGACGTGCAATGAAAAAGAAAGCTCTTAGGGCACTTCTAAAAGCATATCAGCTAATCTTGCCTCCACCCCATTTGAACCTTTCCCCCTCTTGGTTGTACCTTGCGCTGTCATGACATCACGTAGTATTAATCTTTTGGTTCACAGCTCTTCCTTCTTATCGGTGGGGCTTGCGCTCGTGCTCTGCCTCCTGCTCAGGTCCACTGCATGGGCGCAACCTGCGCAAGATGATCATGTGGCCTTGGTCATGCGTATCGTGGACTCCAAAACAGGTCAGCCCATCCCTGGCCTCAAAGTTTATTTGGTCGACGAAAACCACGTGCCTTACACCGTCAAAAATGCACATTGGGACGATGACCTTAAGCGTTTCTCATTCAGCTACGACTCACTTGTTTTTTATGACAATGCCCATATTCGGCATCCGCGGGGACAACATCTCGAACCCTACCCCAGACGGGCATTTGCGGGTTTCGAAACATCCTACGTCGTTGAAATGCCTCCGCACGACATCCAGCGAACTGCCCCCTCTCAAATCCCTGTTTACATGGCCAAGGTGGTCGACATCGATGGTGAAAAAAATGGTGGGCTATTCCCTACGCGTATCTATCGCCTCGACTACCGCAATGCAGTCCCCTTGCATCAGCCCGGTTGTTTCGAAGCGCCGCAGCGTGGTTCATATGTCTTCGCGCTGCAGACCGTAAGCGGAAATCGTTTTGAGCCAACCACGTATTACCTCGATCAACCTGCTCGACCCAATCCGGCATTTGATCCGCAGGTCCACATGTATCGTACAGTAATCGACACGCTGCGCGCAAGCAATGGCATGGATAGTTTATATGGACTGCGATCTGTCGTTATTCGCAATTGGTACTCCTTGAGTAAGATCAAAGAAATTGAGCCCTCCAACATCATGTATCTCGGCAGCGAAGGCAGTAAAAAGGTGTTGGAACTCGGCGATTACTTAGACCCCAATCCCAATGGAATCATGGATTTGCGCATTTGGGTCAAGCGTGTCAAAAACGACCTCGATCAATTCGAGGACTACTACGACTTCTATTGTTATGACGAAACAACGCAATCCTACGCCCGCATCCCGCAGTTGAGCGATTACCCCAACGTTCGCATTCAAGCCATCACCGAGCCCATTCAACGCAAGGCAACCGGCTTAGAAAACGGCCGCATCTATGAACGATTTTTTGTCCTCAAGGAGTTGGAATGGGTCATGGTCAATGAAATTTTTCACATCCCCAATCCTGTTTCCACAGTCGATGAACCCCTTTCGGCCTGTGTGCAATGGTTAGACGACCGATCGCATCTGGCCAAAGTGTATTTCCACTCCAATGCAGAGGGCAGCGTGGATGTGCGCCACCGCTTTAAATACGTGAATACCGGTCGTGGCACGTATCGACCGATGCCCTTTCGTTCATCCCATGACCCCTTCTTTTCGGCTTCTAAATCCGTGGCCTCAGGGGACACGGGGTGGGTGCAATTCAAGGCCACCATCGCTGCGCATACCACCGGCCTGCAAGCTATAACCCACATGGCTTATGTGCCTACCAAAGACAACCCCCACCATAGCGTGGACATTGCCTTTTTCGTCGCCCACACCGAATGGGTCATACATTGGCACTCCAATGGAACTCCTGCTTTTGCAATGGTCAATCGCAGCGATGGCCTGGCCAATGCATTGGTCGTGGACGAGGAAGGTTATCCGGTGGAAGCAGGCATTTATTATCCCAAGGACGAGCAAAAAATTGGAACTTGGACCAGGTACAATCGCGGCGGTGTAAAATCGTATGTGCGTTATGGGTGTATCGTGCATCTCAATATCGCCTGGCCCACTGAGGTCAGCGAAGAAGTATTGGTCTACGTCTACCGCAACGGCCAATGGCTTCCGCATGAGGCTACCGTTCGACAAGGTGATCGCAAAATCCATCTCTATGAAAAAATAGACAGCGTGCGGGTGCAAGCCGGAATGGGTGTATTTCAACAAGCCATCGACTACGATCAATTGCCCAATGAATCGTGGTTGCATGTGCAACTCATTTACCCCGATCAAATCCCTTTGCCCATGGGTCCTGCTGTTGCCGGGATTGAGTTCGTCGCCGACAACTACGGCGTTGAATGGAATCGCATCTTTTTGGGCGATCACCCTGAAATACCCGCCAAAGACCGCTTGGATCTCGAACGAGCACTATTGCAGCGCCATCCACACATTGAAATTGTTGCGAGCCATTGCCAATATTGCACCATGCTATCATTGGCCCATCTATCCAGCAGCCAACGCATCCTAGTAATGGAGTCGTTATTGGCCGACTCTATGATTCTACATCTCAACCAGGTCATTCGACTAAACCGCAACGCCATTACCTTCTTGCACGGAGACGCCACCATGCGGGTCAACTACAACCTGAGTTATGCCAAGGTGCAAGCCAAATTGGAAGCATATCATTTTGTTTATCGCGATCAAGTGTTTGGGGCAGCTGGACTCTATGCGGTGAACTGGCCCCATAAGCTTCGTGGCATCGAGTATGTCCGCGCCCTGCAAGAAGCAGCCAAAGACAAAGACATTACACAGGTTACGCCTTCTCTCTATTTCGAGGCAACCATTGATACGGGAGAAAGAGATATGATGCGCGATTGAACCGAATAGTTGTTCGGTAACGGTGTTCATTCGCAACTATTCAGTAAATCCCGGGCTGAATCGCATTTGGCGCAGTGCCACCCGCGTGCGCGCATCGCTAGACGGCATACTCTGCATTTAGGGAAGAGACATCAAACAAAAACCCCTCTAAAGAGGGGTTTTGCTCCGTAGGGATATGAAACCAAAAAATCTAAACTAATGCAGGTTCCTGTTCCTGCACGTTCTTGTGGCCTCGGCCATAAACCGGACCTATATACTCCTCGTTGTAAGCCAACGCAAGATTTAGCACGTAAAATCCATTGAAAAAACACACCAAGATGTAATCGATCACCGAGTATTTGCCAAAGCTTTGGGCAATCTCGATAAACAATCGAAACAAAAAGTAGATGTTGTAAAGCGGGACCAGGAAAAAGCCAATGTGGCTTACCGGGCGACCGACCATGCGCAGCACTTCGATAACATTGTATACTGGAATAAAAGCAGCATACCAGCGGCGGCCAGCCTTCTCAAATAATTTTGCACCACCGACAGCACCAATGACGACAATGAACATTCCCAACATGAGGTATCCAGGATATTCTCTGAAAAGTGTTTGAATCAAGTCCGGTTTCATAGCAGTAAAATTTTATGGTTAGACGTTTTGTTTCAGCGCTCATAGGTAAGACGCACCTGAAAATCAATGGTTGCCACTTTTTTTTACTTTTTCGTAACTTTTCCGAAACGCGGCCGTTCAATCGCGGTCGATCAATCGGGTTTTACCAATGTTTTTGAGTAAATGATGTTGCTTTTGTTTTGGGCCCGATCCACAATGAAAATCTCGAATCGGCAGGTATCTCGCCCGGTGTTGATTGCCCAATTTCCAATTTCAACTTCCACAAACCCCTTCTGCGTCTTGTTTTGACCGGTGGGTTCCGCATACGGTGCGCGATAGTAATACGGCACGTAATCGGGATCTACGCAGGGGTCCAATTCGTACAACTCCCATACCCCATTATCCAATTCGTAATACTTCATGAAGATGTTGTAATACTTCCTGCAATCGTAGTTTTCGCCCTCGAACTCCCCTTCGTTCAAACCAAAATCGCCATCACCATCGGTAAAATCAATCGCAAAATAGGCCGAATCGCCTATGATTTCCTGCGCGCGCATGCCGATCGCCGGTGTATCTGGATAAGATTCCCTTTTTAGGCAGGACACCAATCCTGTCACCAATAGAATGAAAAAGAAAAATCGATTGTTCATACCGCGAATAGGGCTTTTCTTTGCATCGTCGAATGGACATTGCAACGCTAAATATACAACAAATAGTGGATCACTCCACCTCTCGCTTTGACGATGTCGTGCACGAAGTTTTCCAATACCAAGCTCGGCATAACGTCATTTACAAAGACTACTTGCAAGCACTCCGGGTTCGCCCAGACGAGGTAAAAGATTACACAAAAATTCCATTTCTACCGATTTCATTCTTTAAAACCCACGATGTGCGCAGCGGATCTTGGTCTGCCGAAACAACCTTCACCAGCAGCGGAACCACAGGCGCAACGACCAGCCAACATGCCGTGCGCTCAAAGGCCGATTATGTCGATCACACCATACGGCTCTTTGAAAGCATCTACGGACAAGTATCTGAATATTGTATCCTTGGGCTATTGCCCAGCTACTTGGAACGTTCAGGATCGGGTTTAATCACCATGGTAGAGGGCTTTATGGAACGCAGCAAGCATCCACAAAATGGGTATTTCCTTTATGATCACCAAGCCCTTGCCGATCGTTTGCTTGCTTTGGAAGCGGTGGGCCAAAAAACCCTTTTGATCGGGGTAACATTTGGCTTGCTCGATTTTGCCGAAAATTTCGCCATTCCGCTGCATTCCACGCTTGTAATGGAAACAGGGGGAATGAAAGGACGTGGTCGCGAAATGACCCGAGAAGAGGTCCATCGCGCATTGGAAAAGGCGTTCGAAATCTCCTCCGTGCACAGTGAATACGGCATGACCGAATTGAGCAGTCAAGCCTATTCCGTTGGGCAAGGCATCTATTTGCCGGGACAAGGCATACGTGTGCTGGTGCGCGACACCACCGATCCGCTCTCTTGTTTTGAATATGGCTCTGGTGGGCTCAACATCATCGATCTGGCCAATGCCCATACCTGTTCCTTTATCGCCACCGAAGATCTGGGCAAAGTGCACCCCGACGGACGATTTGAAGTTTTGGGGCGATTCGACCAAAGCGACGCGCGTGGATGCAATTTGATGGTCATTTAACCCTGTTCACAATTCAAGGTATTTTGCCTCCCAAAAGCAACCTTCCATGCAGCCCGACGTCTTACTTTTGTCGAATGAAAATTCGATTGGTATTTACGGAGCGGATCCGGTAGTCCGACACCCAGAGATATCAAGAAAATTCATGATTTCCTAAACAAATAACCAAGGCTTCCTCACGGAGGCCTTCGTTATTTTTTAGTATCCCTATGGATCATCTCACTACCGGTACCTTGGTGATGTATACAACACCCTCGCTATCGACCAAACGCAGCATATAGATGCCTGCAGGCAACGCTCCCACATCCATCGAGCCATTGGTCCTATTTTCGACATCGTATTTCGCACCCGAAGCCGTATACAGCTCTATGCGCATGGGCGTTACTTCTTGCGCTAACTGCCAAACGATGTTTGATCCGTCAAAATAGGCACGCCACAAGCTTTCTCCCAATTCTTCATTTATTCCAACATAATCAGCCAAATCGCATAGCGGAGGCTCGGGATAATAAGAATACTCGAACTCTCCTTGGTGCTTGAAACAACTCAGTGTAAAGCTCATTTCTTGGGTCATCCAAACCGCATGACCCAAGGGGTGACGATCGGAGCCAATGCCTTCGATATAGGTATACCAAAAAGGCGAACACATATCTTGGTAAGGCATCAATTGCCACCTGGTCCTATAACTATCGTTCATCCAAACCGAATCGATGGACTGCACCACGAACAAACTCATATCCAAACTAATGGGCAAATACAAACTATCGCCTACTTCGTCCAAGGTAAAATCATAAACCAAATACTCCTGCTCGGCCTCTAAACACGTATTGCCAAACTCGCCAAATCCGATTTTGCGATAATAGACCCTTTTGTTTTCCTCACGCATGCCCGCTACAAGTAAAGGGGAATTTGGATTGCTCGCATATCGCAGATAAATTTTATGATACAGTGTGTCTTCTACTAGTGTGTCGCCATCCATGGCGAAGGAGGCGAATGAGGTGGATGTAGGCCCACCGTTACCAGCAAAGTATCGTTTGATGATCCATTCGGCGTCATCTACCGGAAACGGAGTGTAGTCTTGGCCTAACGAGGAAAAGTGCACCAGCGCACACGCGAACAAGCAAAAGACATTTTTCATAAGATGGAGGTTTAGTTCTCCAAATATACAAATCGGATGACCACCCCCCTACTACTTCGAAAATGCGAACTAGTCCGATACTTCCACCAAAAAATAATCCTTTTTACCCTTTTGCAAGAAAATCAAATTCCCCGGCAACACATCATCCCGAACAATCATTCGGCCATGTAGTGCTTTCTCCTTGTTAACGCTTATGCTATTTTCATCCAATGCTCTTTTGGCTTTGCCGTTGCTGTCAAAAAATCCCGTTTTCACCAGAGCGTCTTGGATGGAGACTCCCGCCTCCAGTTCCGACCACGTCAGTTGACCCTTGGGCAAGGCCTCAGCCACTTGATTCAATACCGCTGCAGGCATTGCCTTCATTTCGGCCACTGTGGACTTCCCGAAGAGAATTCCAGATGCCGCAATGGCAATATCCAAATCCTCTTTGCTATGCACACGAATGGTGATGTCCTCGGCCAATGCCTTTTGCAACAATCGACGCCCCTTGTCCAAGGCATGTTCAGCTTCCAACGCCTGAATTTCCTCTTGCGTTTTGAGGGTGAAAATTCGAATATAATTGACCACATCCTCATCACTGGCGTTGAGCCAAAACTGATAAAATGCATAAGGAGAAGTGCGGTTGGGATCCAACCAGATATTGCCTCCTTCGGTTTTCCCGAACTTGGTGCCATCGGCCTTTTTGATGAGTGGAGTGGTCAGGGCGAACGCCTCTCCCCCATCCATTCTACGAATGAGCTCGGTGCCGGTGGTGATGTTGCCCCATTGATCACTGCCTCCCATCTGCAGCATCACACCTTTATTCTTCCACAAATGGTAAAAGTCGTAACCCTGTATCAATTGGTAGGTAAACTCAGTAAAGCTCATGCCTTCTCTATCCTCGCCGCTGATGCGGTTTTTTACCGAATCCTTGGCCATCATGTAGTTTACCGTAAGGCGCTTGCCAACGTCGCGGATGAAGTCCAAAAAACCAAAGTCCTTGAACCAATCGTAATTGTTGACGAATTCTGCCGAATTCTCACCGCAATCAAAATTCAAAAACTTCTCCATTTGCTTGCGCTGGCATTCTTGGTTGTGGCGCAAAACGTCTTCATTCAACAAATTGCGTTCAGCCGACTTGCCGCTTGGATCGCCCACCATACCCGTTGCGCCGCCGATAAGGGCTATTGGCTTGTGTCCGCAACTTTGAAAATGCAACAAGGTCATGATCTGCACCAAATTCCCCACCCCAAGTGAATCTGCTGTTGGGTCAAATCCAATGTACCCTTTAGTCACCCCTTTTTGGAGCATTTCTTCGGTGCCCGGCATCGCATCGTGCAACATGCGACGCCATTTCAATTCCTCAATAAAATTCTTTTTCATTACCACGAATTTTGAACGCGCGAAAATACAACCAAAGCGATTACAATACAGGAACCAATTGTTCCAATCCGATGCCTCTTGATCCCTTCACCAAGATCAACTTGTCACGCCACTGTTGCTCTTTCAAATGGATCATCGCCTCCTCCACATTGGTAAATCCAAGTGCTCCATTGTTTTGAGCAATTTCCCTGAACCAAGTACCCACCCAAATGCCCTTGAGTTGGAGTTGTTGAGCGAGATTAAAAATGCGCTCATGTTCCATTTGCGAGGCTTCGCCCAATTCACGCATATCGCCCAATACAAAGGTTTTGTCGGCGTGATTTTGTCGGGCAAACGCCTGCAACGCGTGTTCCATGCTGCTTGGATTGGCATTGTAGGCGTCCAAAATGAGATCGTTGTATGCGGTTTTGTGCCATTGCGACCGATTGTTGTCGGGCTGATAAGCTCCAATGGCTTGATGAATATCGGCTTCCAGTACACCAAAGTGTCGGCCAACCGCTATCGATGCTGCGATGTTGTACAAATTATATGCACCCGCCAAATGGGTCGTCACCTCTGTGGTTGCGCCCTCCCACGTGCTAGAATACACCAAGGTCGGACTTTCGCTCACGACCTTGAGGTCCATACCCCCGTGGTGAAAGCCGTATTCAACACGTTGCGCTCCTGCTGCTGCTTCGGACATGCGCGGTAGTTCGGGATTTACAAAAACCACCCCGCCGCGTTCTTTCACTGCCTCAAACAACTCGCGCTTGCCAATGAATACACCTTCTTCTCCACCGAAACCTTCCAAATGGGCCTTTCCAATATTGGTGATTAAACCGTGTGTAGGCAGCGCATAACGGCAATAACCCGCAATTTCCTTTTGATGATTGGCTCCCATCTCGATAATGGCCAAGGTGGTGGTTGAAGCCATCGACAACAAGGTCAATGGAACACCGATGTGGTTGTTCAAATTTCCTTTGGTGGCGTGCACTTCAAACTTCTTGAGCAACACATTCCGAACCAATTCCTTGGTTGTCGTTTTACCATTGCTGCCCGTAATGCCCAGCACCGGTATATCGAAAGTTTGTCGGTAGCGCAGCGCAACTTCTTGCAGAGCCGCGAGCACATCCTCCACCACAACCATGCGATCGTCAGATTTGAAGTGCTCCTCGTCGATAACAGCCATGGAAGCACCCGCATCCAAAGCTTGTTGTGCAAAGCTGTTGCCATTGAACCGCTCTCCTTTGAGGGCAAAAAATATCGCGCCTGCAGGGATGTTGCGTGTATCTGTGGTCACTTTGCGCACTTGCAAATAGTGTTTGAAAATGGTGTCGATCATAGGACCAAAATAAAAAACCCCGAAGCAGATGCTCCGGGGTTTGTATTGTGATTTGAACAATGTATTCTTATTCTTTTCCGCCAATACCAGTTGGGCTACCAACGCGATCCATTGCACAACGGAATCCAAGCGTTGACATGGCACGGCGCTCATCCAAGAAGCGGCGTGTTCCAGGTATGGTATAGTACGCACGATCTCTCCAGTTACCGCCCTTGTAAACACGAGCGCGGTTGTTGATCAACGTGGTGGTTCCCCATTCGTACATGCGGTTCTGATCTTGTTCTTTATCGGCATCGCTATAGTAGATACTGCTTTGGAAGTCTCCGTCGTCATAATCGATGTAATCCGATTTGCGGTAATTGCGACGATCGATGTTTTCCTCAACAGTTACTTGACGCTTGCGCACTTCACCCGGCGTATTGTCAATGTAATCGCTTACTCCGTCGCGAAGATCTGGGGCAATGGGCGAATCGCTATCCACGATCAATTCCATTACCTCTTGCATCAAGTCTTGGGCTTCATCGATTTTGCGTTCTTTCTCTTTGTCACCTGCTTGCGTAACTTTCTCCAAACAGTTGTTGATCAACGTATTGTCCGCTTCGGTCAATTTAGCTCCAGCTTGTTCTTGGTATTTGGTCAAGAAGTAGCTCACGCCGTTGATATCATAGATGTTTTTGTCGTATTTGTCGGCAAATGAACCATCGCTATTCAGCACGCGCGTCTCATAGACGTTACCGCGGAAAGGACGGAATTCGCTTTTATCTTCTGGAGATAGTGGACGGTAAACATCCATCACCCATTCCGATACGTTGCCCGACATGTTGTACAAACCGTAATCGTTTGGAGGATAAGCATAGACAGGAGCAGTGATATCTGCGTTATCATTGAGGTAACCGGCAACCCCCATCATATCCCCGCTGCCACGCACGAAGTTGGCACGGATGGTACCAAAGAAGCGGCCTCCATTGTCGTCGTTGCGCACGTAGTGACCATTCCATGGGTAAGTTCTGCGATCGGTGATCAATTCTTGGAATGAGTTTCCGATCAATCCCAACGCAGCGTACTCCCATTCAGCCTCGGTAGGCAAGCGGTAACGTGGCAACAAAATACCATCTTCCAAGCGAACCAAACGGGTTCCGGTTCCTTTTGGACTGTAATCTCTCATTTGACCACCGCCACTTGCATCGGCGTATTGACCACTCAGATAAGCATCAGTATTGAAATGTTCTTCGTCGGTTTGGCCGGTTGGATTGTGTTCCATCAAGCCCTCGCGAATCAAGATCAACTCGTTCACACGGTCAGATCTCCAAGCACAGAACTCATTGGCTTGCAACCAGCTCACACCCACCACAGGGTAATCTTGGTAAGCGGGGTGGCGCAAATAGTAGTCGACATATGGATCGTTGAATTCCATTTTTTCGCGCCAAACCAATGTATCCGGCAATGCGCGATTGATGATCTCGGGATAGCTTTCTCCGTAAACCAATTTGAGATAATGCAAGTAATCCAACCAATATTGGTTGGTGACCTCTGTTTCATCCAAATAGTAGGAGGACACCGTGACACGGCGTGGATAATTGTCCCAACCAAAAGCCACGTCGTCTTCTACGCGTCCCATGGTGAAGGTACCGCCCTCGATGAGCACTAGACCAGGACCGGTTTCTTGTTCGATGTAGGCATTGCGTTCGTAGCCGCCGTTTTTCTCGTCGTTGTAACTCCAACCGGTTGCTCCGGAACGCTCTGGTTCACACGAACTCAAAAACACAATAGCCGCAAGAGCGACCATGGTGCCAAAGTTTTTTAAGAGGTTCTTCATGATTTCCTTGATAAAAAATGTTGGTTTAAAACAAAAGTGGACCAATATACAAATAAATAACTAGAAAGAAGGACAAGCTATTGTGCGAAGTGTCTTCTTTTTCTTGCGGCACTCGAAATTGAATCCGAGCGATACCTCATGTGAACCTCCGGTAGAAGGTGTCAACTCTGAGATGGTCACGTCATAGCTGTAGCCAAAACGGATCACATCGGTTTGAATTCCAATGGTGGTGATAAAGCTGTCGCGGTATTTTTCGCCAAAAAGCAATCCGCGGAACCAAACACCAGCCACAAGTGGACCTTTATTTACATATACTCCCATATTCAATTGCTGAAACTCCCCCTGACGACGGTAAAGTACGTTGGGTGAAATCTTTGCATCTGCATTCTTGCTTTTCTTTTCGATTGGAATCACCGCTCCAGCATGAACCGTATATTTCATAGGCAAGCGGCTGGTTCCGACGATCAACGATTCGTTGGGCTCATTGAGGTGGTGCACTGCAAAACCTCCATAAACCACATCGCTAAAGCCCAAAATACCAGCGGAAAAATCGACTGCTTTGACCGCTCCGCCGCGCTGCTGATCGGCTGTTTCGTAGATAAATCCTTTGCGCGGATCAATCATATCACCAAACGTTAACTTGCTCCAATCCAATGACTTCTGCAAGTAAGTTGCTTGTAAACCGGCCTTGATGGAGAACTTTCTGTTGATGGCTTGCTGGTAGCTGTATATACCGCTCACCGTGGTGGTTTTTAGGGTACCCTCGGCGGCGCGGTCATTGAGTACAATGAGTCCCAAGCCACCTTGAATGGTCTCCACGTGTTGATCGTAGCTCACACTGGAAGTCACAAAGTTACCGCTGAGCGAAGGCCACTGGTTGCGGTAGTTCATCACCAGACGAGGGCAACGATTGGTACCGGCAAAAGCGGGATTTAAATAGAGTGGATTGGCATAAAACTGAGTAAACTCAGGATCTTGAGCCAATACCGAACTGCTAAATGCGGAAAGAATAGTGACAATTAATGAGCAGTAGATTAAACTTTTCTTCATCTGAACGATTTTCAATAGGGTGTAAAATCAATTAGCAATATTAAGGCAATTATCAACAAAAAAAAATATTTGTTGACTGCAATAATCAGACGCAAGAAGTGTTAATGGCGTTGCGTCCAATCTTACCTTAGCGGCATGTTTTTTAGAAAACTCCATACAATACTGATTCTAGGTCTGTTCATGAGCCATCAGGCCCAAGGCTTTGAAACTATAAAATTCGACAAAAAGTTACAGTGGTCGAATAGCGAAAATACATTTTCAACAACATTTGATGGTGCATATCTCGATGCGGATAACCAGGATATGCCTACCATATTGTGGCAAACCACTAAAAAAGGCCTCTTCAGAGCGGGCAATTATCGCATCACCCGTTTGACGCTAGAGCCCGTCAGCGCTCAAGAAGAGCGAATGCTGCAGCGGTACCGACCTTCCTCCGCCCCTATGGCGAGGTGCTCAGAAACCAATAAAAACACCATCGTCCAATTCCAATTCCCCGCCTTTCAATGGGTGGACAACCGCTGGCAAAGGGCAACCGAGGTGGAAATAGAGCTTGATATTGAACCCGGTGCACCCGCTCGCAACCGAACTCTTACTTTCGCTCAAGAAAGTGCTTTGGCCTTTGGCGAGTGGTACAAAATCGCCATTGCCAAAGACGGAATATACAAGGTGGATAAAAGCTTGTTGACCCAAATGGGCGTCTCCGACCCCAATCCGCAACGCATCAATATTTATGGCAACGGTGGCAACCTATTGCCCTCCAACAATGCCTTACCCCGACCCGATGATCTCCGCCGCTGCGCCGTAGGATTCGTTGGTAACAGCGATACAATCATGTCCAGCGACGAGTATTTTCTGTTTTACGGCGAGGGACCCGATACCTGGGCCATGGGAAATGACACCGAGTTGAACCGTCGCGTTTGGCAGCACATCAAACACTTCTATACCGACAGCGCCTATTACTTCATTCGGGTCGACGATATCGCAGCCGGCCGAATAGGCAACGCTCCATCCATCGATGCCCCTGCTGATCATGTGGTCAATAGCTTTCAAGACTTTCAATACCACGAACTTGATCTTTACAACCTCGTGGCCTCTGGTCGTGAATTTTACGGCGACGAATTCGGATCCAATGTGAACTCGTCTTTCAACTTTAGCTTTCCCAATATTGTCACCACAGCTCCTGCCGTCATCCAAGCGCGGGCAGCCATCCGCTCGGTCAATATTCAAAGTTCTTTCACCTTCGCGTCTAGCAATAGCTCTGTGACTACTGCTCCAGCGTCTCATGCCGATGCCGCCACTTCACCCCGCGCTGTAACCCGCGAAGCTTCCTTGCTGATTACGCCGGTCAACTCCGCCATCAACGTGGCGGTCACCTACAACAAAGGCTATTCGGATGCTCAAGGGTGGTTGGATTATATCCGCGTCAATGCTACCCGTCAACTCACCATGACAGGCTCTCAAATGGTTTTTAGGGATTCGGCCTTTGCTGGAAGCGGACAAATTGGCGAATACCAATTGGCTAGTGCACAAAACGTCTGGCAAATTTGGGACATCACGGATGTCAGCTTGCCACAAAAGGTGAATTTCAATACGTCCGGTTCCGTTGTCAGCTGGAAGGGATACAAAGATGCCGTGCGCGAATACATTGCCTTTGCCAATGGTGGATTCCTGACCCCCACTCCTATGGGTGCTGTCGAAAACCAAAACCTTCATGGCCTGAGCAATGTGGATTATCTAATCATTGCTGCACCCAATCACCTAGAAGCCGCCAATATTTTGGCAGAAATCCACGCAGAAGAAGGACTCAACGTGGCTCTGGTCACGCAGCAACAAATATTCAACGAATTCAGCTCGGGTAACCCCGATGTGACCGCAATACGGATGCTTGTGAAAATGCTATACGACCGCGCAAATGGCGACGAATCACTGCGACCCAAAAATGTTTGTCTTTTTGGCGACGGCGATTATGCGCGCAACAAAGGTTGGAATGCTTTCTTGGGCAACAATGTCATCGTGTTCGAATCAGACCGAAGCGAAGCCCCATTGTCGAGTTACGTGAGCGACGATTACTTCGTGTTTCTGAGTGACGATGACAATGCCTCTCCCGATAATTTCACCGACTGCGGAGTAGGACGAATTCCAGCCGAGACCACGAGCATGGGATTGGATTATGTGAGCAAAGTGCAAGCCTACTTATCGGAACAAACCAACGGATCGTCCGACGCAAGTTGTATCGGCGATGAGCAACAAAGTTCTTTTGGACCTTGGCGCAACAAGCTGATTTTTGTGGCCGATGACCAAGACGGCAGTTCGGGCCCCAGCGAGTTCTATCATACCACCCAAAGCAATCTTCTTAGTGATGTGACAGCCCAAAATCACCCGGAATACGATCTGATCAAAATTTTCATGGATGCCTATCAGCAGGAAAGCACACCGGGCGGAGAGCGCTACGAAGCCGTCGAAGATGAGTTGCGCAACCGCATTGAAGCTGGAAGTTTGATCGTGACATACATCGGCCATGGCGGTGAAAAAGGCTGGGCCCATGAGCGCATTCTAAACATCGAAACCATCAACAATTTCACCAACAAATACCGACTGCCCCTCTTCTTGACAGCCACTTGTGAGTTGGCCAAATTTGATGACAACTCACAAGACACGGCAGGTGAAGAGCTGATCATGAACCCCAACGGCGGAGGAATTGCCGCCATGACCACCACCCGCATTGTATTTGTAAGCGACAACAATGAATTGAGTTCGGCCTTTTACGAATACGCCCTCGAAGACGACGATGCGGAGCTCACTTTCGGCAAAATCAATATGCTCACCAAGAATGGCGTATCGGCCTCCAACGACAGCAAGCCCAATTTCAGCTTGTTGGGTGATCCCGGTCTTCGGTTGCGCTATCCACAAGAAAATGTAGTCACCACCGCCATCAACGGCATTGCGATTGACGCTTTCAACGATACCATCAAGGCTTTGCAAGAAGTAACGGTTACCGGCATGATCACCAATCACAATGGCGAGAAATTGACCAATTTCAATGGCTTTGTTTACCCCAACGTTTTTGACAAGCGCACCCGCGTAACCACACTGAACAACGATTCCGATCCCATCCAAGGTGGAGGTCAACTCTTGCAGTACAACACCTGGAACAAGATCATTTTCAGGGGAAAAGCCAGTGTGCAAAACGGTGATTTCACCTTCAAATTTGTGGTGCCTTACGACATCAACTACACCGTAGGCAATGGTCGCATCAGCTATTATGCCGTGGCCAATCAAATGGACGCGCATGGTTCTGGCGAAGATTTTCAGATTGGCAGCATGTTGTCCAATGCCGAACTCAATACCGTAGGTCCCGAAATAATGCTATACATGAACGACACCACGTTTGTATCGGGTGGCCTCACCAACAATTCTCCGCTCTTGTTGGCCCTTTTGGCGGACGAAAACGGCATCAATACAGTAGGAAATGGTATCGGCCATGATCTGACGGCCGTTATCGATGAAGACACGAGCAATCCATTGGTATTGAACGATTTTTATACCTCCGACACCGATACCTACAAAAGCGGCGAAGTGCGCTATCCCTTGGATGGTTTGGCAGAAGGCGAGCACACCCTTACACTAAAAGCGTGGGATGTGCACAATAACAGCAGTAATTCCTCGTTGGAGTTCGTGGTAGCCGCAAGCTCAGAAATTGCCTTAGAACACGTACTGAACTATCCGAACCCCTTTACGACAAAGACATTTTTCATGTTCGAACACAATCAAGCATGTGAAATGTTGGATGTCCGAATTCAAATCTTCACGGTCAGCGGAAAATTGGTAAAAACAATCGTCCAGCAAACCCAACAAGAGGGATTCCGCACAACTCCTATTGAGTGGGACGGTTTGGACGAATACGGCGACAAAATCGGTCGAGGTGTTTACATCTATAAGGTCGAAATTCGAAACGAATTGGGCCAAAAGGCCGAACAATTCGAGAAGTTGGTTATTCTTAAATAGAAACATTATTTACGCAGTCGCCGTATATTTGGCGCCCCTTATATTGAATATCATGTTAAAAGCACGTTTTCCTTTTGTCGCCTTGCTTGTTGCTCTTGCTCCCGCATGTTTTGCGCAGCAACTCAATCAAAACGGCAAGGCCCAACAGGTCCAGCTCAACACCATCACTACGGCAGTGCCCTTCTTGCAAATCACTCCCGACTCTCGGGCCGGTGCTCTGGGTGATGCCAATGTTGCGCTCAGTCCTGATGCCAACTCCCCATACAGCAATGCGGCCAAGTTGGCCTTTGTGGAAGAAGATATGGAAGTATCCCTGTCCTACTCCCCATGGTTGCGCGCTTTGGTCAACGATATGAGCTTGGCTTATGTGAGCGGATACAAACGCCTATCCAAATTGCAAACCGTAGGGGTATCGCTTCGTTATTTCACCTTGGGCAATATTACCTTCACCGATGAAGTAGGCACCGCAGTGCGCGATTTCAAACCCAATGAATTCTCGATCGATGGTTCGTTCGGTCAAAAATTCAGCGATAAACTTTCAGGGGGTATTGCAATTCGTTTCGTGAACAGCAATCTCACTGGTGGCACGAATGTAGGTGGCGCAGAAAGCCGCCCCGGCCGTTCGCTTGCTGCTGACATCTCGGTGTTCTATACCAATGATAAAATCAAAATCGGTGGCAAAAAATCACGATTGAATTTGGGGGCCAATATCTCGAACATTGGAAACAAAATGCGCTATACCAACAGCGATAAACGCGATTTCATCCCAACCAATCTGCGTTTGGGTACTGCGATCACTGCCAACTTCGACGACTACAATCAACTCACTTGGGCATTGGACTTCAACAAGCTCTTGGTCCCCACTCCGCCACGTTATTCACCTGACGGTGAAACCATCGTTGCCGGTATGAATCCCGATGTGGGTACCGCTGGAGGTATCATCCAAAGCTTCTACGACGCGCCAGGCGATGTGGACAACGAAGGCAACTTGGTAGCTGGATCAGTTCTCAGAGAAGAGCTCCGCGAGATCAACATCGGGTCTGGTTTCGAATACTGGTACGATCAGCAATTTGCTTTCCGCACCGGTTACTTCTTTGAACACTTCTCTAAAGGAAATCGCCAATTCATCACTTTGGGCGCAGGTTTGCGTTACCAGGTAATGACCATCGACATTTCGTATCTCATTTCTACCACACAACAAAACCCATTGGCCAATACCCTTCGCTTCAGCTTAAAGTTCGCTTTGGGCAAAGCCAGTGGCGATGCAGCCGAAGGGGAAGCCAAATAAAATTTTGATATGCAAATACGCGTTGGGTACGGATTCGACGTACACCAAATGACAGAGGGGCGCGATTTGTGGTTGGGAGGCGTGAAGCTACCTCACCACAAAGGCGCCCTTGGCCATAGCGATGCCGATGTGCTGCTGCATGCCATTTGCGATGCGCTTTTGGGTGCTGCGAATCTGCGCGATATCGGATATCATTTTCCCGACACCTCTGGGGCTTTCAAAAACATCGATAGCAAAATTCTATTGGCCGACTCGGTCAAGTTGATCCGCGAAGAAGGTTGGGAAATTCAAAACATCGACTCCACCTTGGTGCTTGAAAAACCGAAAATCGCACCGCACATCGATGCCATGAAGGCCGCCATTGCTGAACACGCAGGCATCGCCATGGATCAGATTTCAATCAAAGCCACTACCAATGAAAAAATGGGATTTATTGGCCGCGAAGAAGGTGTTGTAGCGCATGCTGTTGCATTATTGATGCGCCATCGATAACAGACTCCAAATTTTGCTTCTTTCCAATCGGTTGTTCCATTCGAAACTGCTTCAGCTTGGACTAACCCATATTGCCAATTGCTGTTCTGATTTTAGGTTGACATACCCGTCCTGCGCCATCAATTCGACAATCTGTAGAGCACTACCGACTGCAAAGAGCGCATAGGAAAGGAATAGACGATTGGAACGTCATCGGTACCTTGACCAGAAGTGCGTGCCGCTTCATTGCCAAAACTGAAGAAACGTACATTCATCTGATCGCCGTTCACTTCAAACGCATCCACGATTCGGGTGCCCATTACTTCAAATGCACTTGAAAAGGTATTGCCGAAGAGATATTGATCGATCAGGATGCCGTTGTTTTCGTCTACTACCCAATGACCGCTTTCAAGATCAACCGGTTTGAGGGTGTAGCCGCGGTTGTCGGCTTGATCGGCGCCATACACCAAATTCCAACTGTAATGCCCAATGCTATCCAACGGTTCGATCACCAAGTGCATTTCGACAGTTTGAGAAGAATCGGGACCAATTTGCCAAATCAAATTGCCTTTCCAATGGCCCAACCAAGGCGCAATGCATTCTTCCGCTGTGGTTTTTTGAGCAAAAATCGGCAGTGCCCAAATAAGCAGGCCAATTGTCCATAACCTTCTTTTCATCACAAGGTCAATCGTTTTTGTTTTTTCTCCAAAGGACATTGCAGCACCACAGCACCCAACGGAGGCAAGCTCAATGCCGCTGAGTAAGGCCTTCCTTGCCAAGCAATTTCATCCACATGAATCACCTCGTTGACTAGGCCGCTTCCGCCGTATCGTTGCGCATCGCTATTGAGTGTCTCCTGCCAATTGCCCGCACCGGGTAAACCGATGCGATAATGTGGTCGGGGAACCGGCGTCAAATTTAAAATTACAACCACATCATCCGCTGTTCGATGGCCCCGACGAAGAAATACAAGAATGCATTGTTCATGGTCTGAATTATCAATCCATTCAAAACCGCTGGCCTGCATGCCGCGCTCATATAGCCCGGGCGATGAGGTGTACAAACGATTGAGGTCTTTTACAAAATTTTGAATGCCTGCATGCGGCGTATATTCCAGCAAGTGCCAATCTAAACTTTGTTGATGATTCCATTCTGCGGTTTGCGCAAACTCGCAGCCCATGAACAAAAGTTTCGCACCCGGATGCGTGTACATCCAACTGTACAACAAACGCAGGTTGGCCATGCGCTGCCAATCGTCTCCAGGCATTTTGTAGATCAACGCGTGTTTGCCGTGCACCACTTCATCGTGCGACAAAGGCAACATAAAATTCTCGGTAAAGGCATAGACCAATGAAAAGGTAATTTCATTTTGGTGAAACTTTCGGTAATACGGGTCGCGCTCGAAATAACGCAAAGCATCGTTCATCCAACCCATCATCCACTTCATACCGAAACCCAAACCACCGGCATATGTGGGGTGCGAAACGCCGGGCCAGCTAGTACTTTCTTCCGCAATGGTATGTATCCCCGGAAAATGACTATACAACGCTTCATTCAGTTCTTTAAAAAATGACACCGAATCCAAATTCTCGCGACCGCCCAAATGATTGGGCACCCATTCACCAGCATTGCGGGAATAATCGAGGTACAACATGCTCGCCACAGCATCCACACGCAGTGCATCGACATGAAAAACATCCAACCAAAAAGCCGCGCTGCTTTTTAGAAAAGAACGAACCTCACCACGACCCAAATTAAAGATATATGTTTTCCAATCGGGATGATACCCCTTGCGCGGATCGGCATGCTCGTACAAATGTGTTCCATCGAACTGATACAAACCATGGGCATCTCCCGGAAAATGTGCAGGCACCCAATCCAAGATAACACCGATTCCGACCTGATGAAAGCGGTCCACGAGGGCAGCAAAATCTTGAGCCGAACCAAAACGCGAACTCGGGGCAAAATACCCTGTGACCTGGTATCCCCAACTGCCATCAAAAGGATGCTCCATTACAGGTAAAAACTCGATATGGGTGAATCCCATCTCGACCACATAGGGAATCAAACGGTCGGCTAGCTCATTGTAGCTCAGAAAACGATCAGGCTGAGCTGGATCGCGTTGCCAAGAAGCCAAATGCACCTCATAGACGCTGCATGGGGATTGGAGCAAATCGCTGGATGCTCTTTTCTTCAGCCACTTTGTATCCTTCCATTTGTGTTTCCATGCCCAAGTGATGGATGCCGTTTGTGGGCGCAGCTCCGCAAAAAATGCGAATGGATCGGCCTTTTCCAAGACTTCGCCCGACTCGGTATGGATGGCGAATTTGTAGGCTTCACCGCTACCCATGTTCGGGATAAATCCTTCCCATATCCCACTGCTGTCCCAACGCACAAAAAGTTCGTGTTCTGCATGGGACCAATGATTGAAGTTGCCTATAACAGCAACCGAACGTGCATTCGGTGCCCAAACAGCGAAATAAGTGCCCTCAACACCTTTGTGCTTGATGGCATGGGCTCCAAAGAGCTTGTAAAGCGCAATATGGTCTCCATTGCGAAAAGCGGCGACATCCGCTTCGCTGAACAACGAATGCGGAATAACCTTTTGACCTGCTCCTTTAGGAGATGAAACTGCCGTTTTTTTCGCCATGATTATGATTCGTATTTTTCCAATTCGTTGATCACTTGAAGCACGCCTTTCAGAGGTATTTTCAACCAATCGGGTCTGCCGTTCAATTCGTAACCCACTTCATAAATTGCTTTTTCCAAGAGATGCAGCAAAAATAAGAAGTTCAACTCTGCTTTGCTGGCAAACAACTTTTGGTCCGGTCCCAATTCCTTCAGATAAGTCTCTGTATATGTTTCGCGTATCAAATAAAACCAACGATCTGCGGCTTTTTGCAACTTTTCGCGATCCATTTCGCTTGTCTCGGCACTAAAAAAGAGTTTCGCACTTACCGCATAATGGAATGAACGAATCATACCGGCTACATCCTTCAATGGCGAATGTTTGATTTTGCGCTCAGCAATGGACGATTCCGGTTCTCCCTCAAAATCGATGATGACAAAATCGCCACCGGTGTACAGCACCTGACCCAAATGAAAATCACCGTGAATGCGTGTGCGCAATGATTTCAACGGTACGCGCTGAATGCGTTCAAAAAATTTGAGAATAACCCCTCTGCGTGCGATAAAAAACTCGGCCATGGATCGAGCTTCTTCATCTAAATGCGGCAAACTTCTTTTGAGCAATGCCATGCGGCCATCGATCAAGTCGCGCAGATGATGAAACAACCACTGCCTGTATTCTGGACTAAATTTCTCCACCTTAAACTCCTTGTCGCGCGTGGCAATGGCCAAGGCCTTGTGCATCTCTGCTGTGCGTTTTGCCAACAATTCGACATGTTCAAAAACAAATTCATGGATCGAAAAACGGCCATCGATAAATGCATGCAAGAAGTCGTTCAGTTCATCGCCTGTGGTGGTCCAGTTGTCGCGCGTAGCCTCTATTTTGTACATCATCAACGCCAACGTCACAGGCAACGTACCCTTTCGCTCCCAAATTAAGCTACCCCGATAGGCAGGCACATGCGAGTAATGCCCTTGTTCGGTCAACTGCTTTAACATCTCGACTTCTGGATTGGTCTCAAGAAACAACTTGCGATAAATTTTCATGAAGTATTTGTCATTGAAAAAAATCGAGCTATTGCTTTGATCCACCCCGGGATTACGCGAATTCAAATAGGTTTGTGAGGTATTGAGACCGATTCCGCAATCGAATTTCAATCGACCGGGCGTAGTGGTCAATTGACGGTTGCCAATGATATGATCAAACATGGCGCGATGGAAACTCTGGCATGAAACAGCATCCACAATCACCTCTTGCTCACTCCAATCGGCCAACACAACTGCATTTCCCACTTCAGAGCGCTTGACACAGGCCCAAGGAAAAAAGTAATACTCCAACGGGTGATCCACATAAGCCACTTCTATGATCACCAGCATGAAGAGTTGATCCTCGAATGGAAAATGAAGAACATGATCGTACATGACATGCTTCAGTTGATAGGCTTTGCCGCCAAACCAACGCGCTTGAACAATGTGCGGAGTCATACCGCTCAAGAGGAGGTTGACATGTTCCTTGTTGCGGTGCAATTCGGACCATGGCATGGCGTGTGCGTGAGGATTCATGGGCGAGGAAACGGTTAACGGGTTAATAAGTGTCAAATGTACACTAAGCACCCCGTTGTTCCAAATTTCATTACCGATTGATCCCCGCCTGTTCAACGGATTTATTGCTCCAAACGAAACAAATGGAACGGCAATCGATAAGGATCCAACTCCACGTAATTGGCACTACCCTGCCAGCGGTAGGCTTCTCCGGTAATGACATCGACCACCGAGAAGGAGCGCTCTTGGGACAACCCCATGGCGCTCAGTGGCAGGTGAATCATGGTTTGTTGCTTGTGATACGCATCCAAATTGACCACTACGATCACACGGCTTTCGCCAGAGCATTTGGCCCAAGCCATGATGTGTTCGTTTTCGGTCGGCACCTCCAAATAGTTGTTGGTCGATTGCAGCGCAGCATGTTCATTGCGCGCTGCATTGACCAAACGCATGACCTGCATCAGCTTGTTGCGTTTGTTCCAATCCCAATGGCGCACTTCGTACTTTTCGGAATCGAGGTACTCTTCTTTGCCCGGAATTGCCGCATGTTCCATCAATTCGAAGCACGGCCCGAAAACCCCATAATTGCTGCTGAGGGTGGCTGACAAGACGAACCGAATGATGTATTGCGGTTCGTGACCGGTTTGCAAAATATACGGATTGATATCGTGGGTATTGGGCCAAAAATTGGGGCGGAAATACTCGCGCATGGGGCTTTGCGTCAATTCGCGCATGTACTGCGTGAGTTCCGATTTGGTATTGCGCCAAGTGAAATAGGTATAACTTTGATGGTAACCCTTTTTGGCTAAATTTTCCATGATGCGCGGACGCGTGAATGCTTCCGATAAAAAGATCACATCTGGATGTTGTTTTTCGATTTCCTCCAAACACCACTGCCAAAAAAGAAAACTTTTGGTGTGTGGATTGTCGACCCTAAAAATGCGAATGCCTTGCTGGATCCAGTATTCCAAAATACTTTTCAGTTCCAACCACATGGCTTTCCAATCGTCGCACTCGAAATCCAAAGGCAACACATCTTGGTATTTCTTTGGCGGATTCTCGGCGTATTGCACTGTTCCGTCTGGACGCCATTTGAACCATTGCGGTTGGTCCTTGACATAGGGATGATCGGGCGAACATTGAATGGCGAAATCCATGGCCAACTCCATGCCTGCCTCGCGGGTTTTCGCGATGAGCCGCTGAAAATCCTTGAGCGAGCCCAATTCCGGCAAGATCGCCTTGTGCCCGCCTTGGCCCAAACCTGTGGCATAGGGGCAACCGGGTTCGTCCGGCTGAACATTGAGGCTATTGTTTTTTCCCTTTCGAAAAGCTTTGCCAATGGGGTGAATGGGCGGAAAATAAACCACATCAAAACCCAATTCTTTGATGCGTGGAAGCAAGGCCTCGCAATCGCGGAATGAACCGTGTTCTCCCGCCTCTTGGGCAGCGCTGCGCGGAAAATACGAATACCATGCGCTAAAGCCTGCGCGTTTGCGGTGAGCCACCACCTCCAAAGCAGTTGGCCATTCGGTCACAAAATCGGCCAAAGGATAAGCGTCAAAAAATGCTTCCAATTCTTGACTGGCCGCCTTTTCATTGGCTTGATCGCCTTGCAACGCCTCTATCCATTGGTGTGCTTGTTTTGCGGCCTTTTTGTAGCGCACTGCTAAACTTTCCAAGAAAGAAGCTCCAATGGCACATTGCACATTAAGTTCATGTGCATCTGCCTCTTGCAAGCGTTTGCGAAAAGCATGAATCCATGTTTTCGGATGATCGATGTAAGCCTTTACCGTATAGATGTACTTGCCCACATTCTCCAACGCATAGGACGCCATAAAACGATCATTGCCCAAGGGCGACATGATCAACACGTCCCATTTTTTTTGACCCGACGGACGAATGTGCACTTCCGCTCTGACCATGTCGTGTCCGTCGGTGAACACGTCTGCTTCAATTTGCAAAAGATCCCCTTCTATTCTTTTAACGGGATACAGACCGCCTTCGACTTGAGGCGAAATGCCCTCAATGAAAACGCGGTTTTGACCGATGCGGCTATAGGAAGCAGCAATAGCTGTGGAAGAGGATGAGCGTTTGGTAGGCATGCTTTATTTGATGGTAATCGTGTGAAAATGTTTGTCTACGGTAAACTTAATTTTACCCATGGCGCGGTTGCGTTCGCCGATTTTTTGTGGTTTGCCATCGATTTCGTAGTGCGTGGCTTTGAACGGTATACCGGTGACCACAAACTTATACTTTTCTGTGCGGTCTGCTGGAAAAGAGCCCATGGTGTTTTGCCAAATTTTGAATTGATTCTTTTGACCACTCACTTCAAAGCGAACGAGCGTGCGTTGGCCCTTTTTATATCCCATGTTATCGCCATCGTCCATGTACATCCAACTGTTTTCGGATCCCTCTTTGAAATAGACATGCAAGGTAATTTCACGCACCACTTTTTCACCAACGAATTGCATTTGCGGCCATGTGGGTATTACCGCCCCTTCGCGAATGAACAAAGGAATTTGCTTGATGGGTGTAGGCACCTCGACCTCTTGCGACCCTTTAAAAAAGTGATCGTCCCAATTGTGGTACCACCCGCCTTTGGGCAAATACACACGGCGACTGTGCTGACCCGGCGAGGTCACAGGACACACCAACAGATGATCGCCCAACAAAAACTCCTCATTGCGCAGGTGGGTTTCCGCATCGTTTTGATCAGCAAAGACCAGCGGTCGGAGCATTGGTGTGCCGTACTTCATGTTTTGGTAAAACGTGGTATAGAGATAGGGCAGCAGGCGATAACGCATTTGAATGAATTTTTTACAAATGGCTTCGTACGACGAACCGAAACTCCAAGGTTCTTGATCGAATCCTGTTTCGTTGCTGGCGCTATGGGTTCGCATGAAAGGATGAAATGCCGCCAACTGTACCCATCGGGTATACAGCTCACCGTCCGGTTCTCCGATAAAACCGCCAACATCGCTGCCGGCAAAAGAAATGCCTGAGATGCTCAAGCGCTGGCATTGTTGAGATGCGATGTGCAGATGTTGCCAAGTGGCGGTATTGTCGCCCGTCCATACGCTACTCCACTTTTGAATTCCGCTGTACGCGCTTCTGGTAATGACAAATGGCCGTTTGGGCATCTGAAATTTTTTGAGTCCTTGCCACGTTGCTTTGGCCATCATGTGCCCGTAAATGTTGTGGGCTTTGCGGTGGCTGCAGGGATCACCATCGTAATCGTGTCGTACGTCCTCGGGAAAGGTTCCAATTTCGAAGACGGCCGGTTCATTCATATCGTTCCAAACTCCGGCTACACCGTTGTCTATCAAAACTCCAAACAAATTGCTCCACCATTCGCGCACACGAGCGCTGGTGAAGTCAGGAAAGACACATTTGCCTGGCCACACATCGCCTTCCATCAGCGCACCGTCCTGTCTTTTGCAAAACACATCGTTCTTGATGCCATCATTGTAAATCTCGTATTCGGGATCCACCTTGATACCGGGATCGATGATGACCACCGTTTTGAATCCAGCGTCATTCAGTGTTTGGGTCAATCCTTTGGGGTCGGGGAAATGGGATTTGCTAAAAGTGAAACAGCGGAAACCTTCCATGTAATCGATGTCGAGGTACATGACATCGCAGGGGATGTTTCGTTTGCGAAATTCCATGGCGACTTCTTTGACCTTGGTGTCGGGGAAGTAACTCCAGCGGCATTGGTGGTAGCCCAGTGCCCAAAGCGGCGGCAATTCGGGCGTTCCGGTCAGCATGGCATATTGCTCTGCTACGTTCATTAGCTGTGGGCCGTAGATAAAATAATAACACATCTCGCCTCCCCTTGCCCAATAGCTGCTAACATCATCTCGCTCTTGACCAAAATCGAATATGGTGCGAAAGGTATTGTCGAAAAAAATGCCGTAAGCTGTGTTGTGATGCAATCCGTAGTAAAAGGGAATATTCTTGTACAAAGGATCGGTCTCTTCGCCGTAAGCGTAGGCATCTGTACCGAAATTCTCGAAGCGCTTTCCCCTCAATTGCAAGTTGGTCGGCTTATCCCCTAACCCATAAAAAACTTCTTGCTCTTGAATTTTTTTGCTGCAATAAACGATCTTGCCGCCTTTGGTGAGATAGTGTTGCCAATGGAAACCGGCCTCGTCTTGGTTGATGATGCGGCCTTGCAAATCGGTTATGGTTACCTTGAGATTTTCCTTATGAATAAAACACTTGAGCTCTTTGGTAATGATTCCAATGTTCTCTCCATCGTCGAATGCGCTGAGCGAAACCAAACTCACCTGTATATCGGCATTGACAGCGTAGGAAAAATCGCGATGAAACTTGCCGTCTGCTGCATAGCGGAATCGAAACAACTTGTCGGAGAGCACTTGCACTTCCAAAATTGTTTCAGAGGTGTAAAAAAGGAAAAAATTACCCTTTTGTTCCCAACGGCGGATTGCGTCGGGGAAATACTTTGCACTGTATTTATGATTGACTGCTGATACTTGCATGCCTATGGTCCAGATGAAAATTTCGGTTGTTCAGGATAAAATTAGCGCAGCCCAACCTGTGCATACTGCTTCACTTCGAAATTCTTTGAACAGCATTCCCTCCAGGTCAGGATCAGGGCACAAACTTTATCCAATTGGTTGGCAATTTAATGAAAGTGTACCAAATACACTTACCTAAATGCACAAATAATTCACAAAGTGCTACATTCGCGGTGGAGCACTCATGCTTCATACGATTCCATTTGAAAATGACTATCGCTTATTTCGAACGCTTTGCAAAGGCCATTGCATATCGGCATTTGGCAATTCTTTTGCTGCTGTTGGCGGGTGTGGCTACTGCACAGGCTATTCTCACCAGTCATCCAGTTCCGCCTTATCCCATTACCAATTACAACAACTACGTCATTTTTAAGCAGAGTTTTTATCATCTCTTGAATGGACAGGATCTCTATGCCAAATACAAATACGAATACTGGGATCTTTACAAGTACAGTCCAACCTTTGCGGTTTTGATGGCCCCCATGGCATCATTGCCCGATGCCTTGGGTTTGTTGTTGTGGAACCTGTTGAATGTCGCTCCCATATTGTGGGGACTCCATGCACTGAAAAGCATTGGTGACCGTGTCCGAATGTTCACCTTGCTTTATATCGCTTTAGAACTTTTTACTCAACTGCAAAATGAACAAAGCAATGGATTGCTATTGGGCTTGGTCCTTATGGGGTTCGCTTTGGCAGAGCAACAAAAAATGTTTTGGTCAGTGCTGTGCATTTGCCTTTGTGCCTACATCAAAGTGCTCGGTTTGGCTGCCTTTGCTATGTACTTGTTCTACCCAAAGGTTTGGCGCAGCGCGCTGTATGGAATTTTCTGGATGGTATTGCTGGGTGCATTGCCACTGCTTTGCGTGTCTTTTGATGTGTTGTGGAATATGTATGGCAAATGGCTGCTGTTGTTGCAGAAAGACCACAATGGCCCTCCGGGTTTATCGGTGATGACCCTTTTGAATCACGTCTTCCATTGGTATCCCGAGAAATGGCAAGTGCAGCTGTATTCCATTGTTGTATTCTGCATTCCGCTTGTTCTTGTGCGCAGATATTCAACACCTCTTTATCGGACCTACGTGGTATGCTCCGCATTGATTTGGATGGTCATTTTCAATCACAAAGCCGAGTCACCCACCTTCATATTGGCTGCGGCTGGTGTTGGCCTGTGGTATTTTATACGACCCGATGTCACTGCGCTGCATCGCATAGTTTTTGTGTGTGCATGGGTGATGACACAGTTATCGTCGACCGATTTGTTTCCCGAACATTGGCAAACGGGCCTATTTACCTACTATGCATTCAAAGCCATTCCCTGCGTAGTGGTTTGGTTGATGATTCAATGGGATTTTTGGCAGCCTTTTATGCTTTCGCCCCGAGAATACGACGGATCTCTGAAAGTTTAAGTAAGGCTTCAACCGGGGTGAGGCGGTCGATATCCAAATCCAAAATTTGTTCTCGGATTTGCGCCAAAGTTGGGTCATCCAGTTGGAAGAAACTCAATTGCAGATTTTCCTTGGCCACTTGTCCTGCGGTTTCTTTGCGCCGTTCTGTTTGATGCGACTTTTCCAATTCCACCAGCATTTGCTTGGCACGCTCCAACACCACAACAGGCATTCCGGCCAACTTGGCCACATGAATCCCGAAACTGTGATTGCTGCCGCCTTTCATTAATTTTCTCAAGAAAATGATAC
>CANHSF010000004.1 GCA_947463065.1 Flavobacteriales bacterium
CCCCGATGGCAGTGGACCTTGCAACTCAGCAGCAGATCAAGCCACGGTGACCGTTTCTACTCCAGCGACAGCCACTGCAGGTGGACCTTACACCATTTGCAGCAGTGACATCGCCTCCATCGCAGTCACTACAACCCCGGGCACAGGAAGTTGGTCAGGGGGATCTGGCACCTTTGGCAACAACGCCAATAGCAGCACCACCTATGATCCCACCGCTGCCGAAACAGCCACCGCTGTGACCTTGACTTGGACCACCGTGGACCCCGATCTCGCAGGTCCCTGCCCTGTGGTCACCGCGCAAGCAGTGGTCAATGTATTGGGCGCGGCTATTGCCGATGCCAATGGTCCATATGCTACCTGCGGATTGGAGCTTGTGAGTATCTCTGCGACGGCCAACGGCGGAGGCACTTGGACAGGTGGTGCAGGTGTTTTTGCCAATGCCACAAGTGCATCCACAACCTATACACCTGCGCTTTCAGAAGTCGGGGGTCCTGTGACCTTGACCTGGGAGACCTTTGATCCAGATAATACCGGACCTTGCAACAACGCCATTGACAACGCTACACTCAACGTGAGCACGCCAGCTACGGCCACTGCAGGTGGACCTTACACCATATGCAGCAGTGACATCGCCTCCATCGCAGTCACTACAACCCCGGGCACAGGAAGTTGGTCGGGGGGATCTGGCACCTTTGGAAACAACACCAATAGCAGCACCACCTATGATCCTTCGGATGCTGAAACAGCCACCGCTGTGACCTTGACTTGGACCACAATGGACCCCGATGATGCTGGACCATGCCCCATAGTCACCGCGCAAGCAGTGGTCAATGTATTGGCCGCCGCTATTGCCGATGCCAATGGTCCATATGCTACCTGCGGATTGGAGCCTGTGAGTATCTCTGCAACGGCCAACGGTGCAGGAACTTGGACTGGAGGTGCGGGTGTTTTTGAAAACCCCACAAACACTTCTACAACCTACTCGCCTGCACTCTCTGAAGTGGGAGGACCTGTGACTTTAACATGGGAGACTTTTGACCCCGATAATGCGGGACCTTGCAACAACGCCATTGACAACGCTACGCTCAACGTGAGCACGCCAGCTACAGCCACTGCAGGTGGACCTTACACCATATGCAGCAATGGGGCGGCAGAAATTGAAGTGACCTCCTTCCCGTCAACCGGCTCGTGGTCGGGTGGCACTGGGTCTTTTGAGAACGACTTAGCAGCAGCGACTGACTATACGCCATCTACTACGGAATCAGCAACGACAGTTGAATTGATATGGACCACCAGTGACCCAGACGAAGCGGGACCTTGTTTGCCAGTGGAAGCCTTGGTATCTGTAAGCATTCTGGCGGAAGCGAGTGCTCAAATCAACGGTCCTTACGACGTTTGTTCAAATTCAGAAGTAGAAGTGCTGTCGGTTTCGAATGGACCTGGGGAATGGACATTGACCCCCACCAACTTGGGATCACTGGACGACTACTCCACCAATGCATCGAATTTTACTCCCAATGTGGGATTTTTCCAAGAGGAATCCGTGATTTTAGAATGGACCACATTTGATCCCGATGGAGCGGGACCCTGCGAGGCCATCACTGCAACCAGCACCGTCTTTATTCATGCTCTTCCAACTATTGACCTTCAAGCATCCTTTCAAATTGATTGTGGCGATGAGATTTCAGCCACGGTGAGTGGCGGTTCCGGTGTCGGCTATTCTTATCAATGGAGTCCTGAGCTTGGGCTCATTGATCCCACATCAATCAATACGCCAGTGAATGCTTCAGGCACCTATACAATTGCCATCACCGATAGTTATAACTGCACGAACTCTGCAGAAACCGTCGTTGCTATCAATGCATTGGATCAAATGGCTGCCGCTGACGATGTAGAAACTTGTTTGTACGAAAACGTGGATATCAACGGCAGTGCAACCTTGGGCCAAGCTCCTTTTGTTTTCACTTGGAGCCCCGTTGAGCATTTAACACCCGGAGCAGGCAACACGCCCGATGTCTCTTTCGATTTCAATGAGCTCCTCGCTTCCGACTCCATTTTTACTTTGATTTTGAATGTCACTGACGCGTTTGGCTGCAGTGACAACGAGCAGGTTGATGTGTTGGTTCACCCATTGCCCGTTGTGGACGCTGGCGTCGACCTCGCCGTATGCGAAGATGCTAATGAATTTACACTTTCTGGATATTCTCCCGAGATGAATGCCGGTATATCAGCGGTTTGGACCCCATCCGATGCAGTCAATCCCGGCACTCTCCCGATTGGCTCAAACGATTTCGAATACACCTTCACAGACTTAAATGGTTGCGTCAACTCCGATGAGCGAATGATCACTATTCACGAATTGCCGCAAGCGGCATTTGCTTACCCATTGAGCGCTTGCATCGGAACCCCTATTCAGTTTATAAATCAATCATCTTGCGGAACGTGCGGGCCACTGACCTATCAATGGATTATTGGAAGCGAAGAAAACAGCAGTATCCTCCAAAATCCAATCGTAACATTTCAAGATACTGGATATGTAGATATTACACTCGTTGTACTTTCAAGCTTCGGTTGTATCGATTCTTTGACCCAAACTATCCACCTATTGGCCTTACCTGAAACGTCCTTTACAATGTCTGAGCACGCTGGTTGCGGACCCATTGATGTGCTGCTTGAAAATACATCTATTGGCTCTGAGGTGACCTATGCATGGGAAATTGATCCCTTTGGCAGCAGCGTGAATGCAGAGCCTGGAGTCCTCACTTTTCCTGCTGCCCCTTGCGATTCCATTTACTATTTTATCCATTTAGAAACCACCAATATCTGCGGCACCACGTCATTCGGCGATTCACTGTTGGTATTCTCTCTTCCTCAACCAATTTTCACTACGAGTACCGATACGATCTGCGCTTCGTTGAACTTAGAAATATACAATCAAACAACCTGCGCTTGGCAGACCACCTATCAATGGGATTTCGGCGACAATACGATTTCAGATTCTCAAGAGCTTTCAGAAGATCACGTTTATTATGCATCTAACGATTTTGCGGAATTCAACATCAGCCTCATCGCAAGCAATCCTTGCGGGAATTCCGAGGCCATCAACTCCGTAATTGTCGTGCCTAATTCAATCACAGCATTTTTTAATGCAGACCCGATCAACGGTTGTGAACCTTTGCCCGTCCAATTCGATCAAGAGATGTTTGGTGTGACTTATTTTGCGTGGGATTTCGGAGATGGATTTGCTTCATTAGAAGAAGATCCTTTTCATGAATTTGCTGCTGACGGCCAATACAATGTTGATTTCATCGCTGGCAATTTTTGCGGAGCTCAAGATACAGCTACACAAATAATTAATGTGTTGCCAGCGCCGAACTTTGATTTTATAACCAGCGAAGAGTTTTTATGTGTAGGCGAAAGTACCAATTTCACGGCATTCGGAGACCCCGTTTATGGTTATAATTGGAACTTCGGTGACAATCAGTCTAGCTCAGCAGTATCGCCTGATCATGTTTATCTTGACGAAGGCGTTTATGAGGTCACTCTAGTGGCAATTTCATCTGAAAATGGCTGCCCATCAGTTCAAACAAATAGTATTGAAGTGATCACAACACCTGACATTCAAATTTTTGCCGATAGTTTATCGGGATGTCCACCGTTCTTGGTTCAATTCTCCAATGCGTCTACGAATGCCATAAACTACTTCTGGAATCTAGATGACGGCAATTCGTTTGTTGGTGATACCCTTCAACACATCTATGAAAATTCAGGCACCTACGATGTAGAAATAATCGCTGTCAACTCGAACTCCTGCACGGATACAACCACCATTCAAATTACAGTTTATCCTCAGCCTATTGCTGAGTTTAACTATACCACACTCGATCTTGATTACGAATTCGAAGTGGATTTTGACAATCTCTCACAAAATGCGATTGCATATAGTTGGGACTTTGGAGATGGAAGTACATCGTTTAGTGTTAGTCCAAGAAAAGACTATCAAAAGGATGGAAATTGCATTTACGAACCAACCCTCACGGCGTACAATTCATTTGGATGCACTGATATCACATCCAATACCATTTCTATTCCATTTGAGCTTCGGGTATGGGCGCCTAATACGTTTACGCCTAATGGCAATGATCTCAATGAGACCTTTCAGGTGGTCACGATTGACGTGGATCCGGAAACTTCATTGCTTCGCATCTTTAACAGATGGGGTGTAATGATTTTTGAAGACCAGGGGATTAATCCAGGTTGGGATGGCCTTATCAATGGTTCACCAGCACCAATTGACACCTACATATGGCACTACTCAGCCCAACTCAAATGTGGATTTAAGGAATACAAAACAATGGGAATAGTGACCATTGTGAGATAATGTCCAAATGATCGTAATATGAAAGGCATCAATTATTTTTCCTTCCTGTTCATTTTCCTTTCTCTTGGATATGGATCGGTTTATAGTCAGCACTGCTCCGAATTTATTCTTGCAAATTCTACGTCTGAAGAATTCATTGAAATTCGATCCTCAAGAACTTTTGAGAAAAAGGGAGAAGAGAGTTTACTGCTTGCAAAAGAACAGTTGAAAAAAGAACTCCAACTCCTCATGTCTGAATCCATAATGACGAAAGTAACTGGCGTGACGGACCACTCCATTAAAGAGACCAACGGCAATGTCTCCGAGTTCTTTCAAACACAAATGAAAATCGAAACATCAACAAGTCTTGGCTTCGCAGATGTTGACTATTGTATCGACAAAAAAGCTAAAGTGATATGGGGCAAATACCGCATTCAACGACGTCAACTCGCCACAGCAACGCTGCAGAACTGCATTAGTCAAATGACCGCATTGAACGCCGAAATTCAAGGGATCATTTCGTCCGATAGCAAGGTTGATGTGCAATCATTAAAACAAAGATATTTGATCCTCAATCGCGATTATCAGAGCGCACTTTATTTAAATCCAGAGATCGATACCAAACAGTGGAACGCGCTGATCGACGTGTACAATAACGAAATGGTTGCCCTATCTAGCTCGCAGGATCAAATAGCGTTTAATCATGAATTTGACCAGGCCAAGAGCAAACTAAAATCAGGTCAATATTATGATGCGCTATTGATTTTGAACCGACTAAAGATTGATCATTTCTACCATGAAGAATTGACCTTAACCATCGAAAATGCAAAATCCAACTACAAGGATTATGTCATACGCAGATGCGGCGAACTCATGAATCAAAGGGATTTCGAAAAGGGCTTGCAGGTTTTATCACAATATTGCGGGATCGTAAATTGCGACGAGAGCATCAATTCACTTCGACAAGAAATAAGTCGGAAATACTTTAAGGAACTCGCAGAGAAAATTCGTTCAGCTATCAAGTTTAAAGAAGAAATAAGTGTCGAAAAACTCAAGACCACAATCGACCAATTTAGAGATATTGACAAGTCTGCTTATCAGGAAATTTGCAATGAATACAATGATTTTCATATTGAACTAGGGATGCAACGCGTAGCAAGCAATATTGCCAAGGAAGAGTATTGGCTCGCGTATGCATTGATTAAGGAACTCGAAAATCGCTACGGAAAAAGGGACAGCGAACTTCTTAAGCTCAAGAGCTCAATAGAGCGAAGAATACTAAAAGAGGCCGTTCAAGAGGAAAAAAAACAAAGACCTAAATTACTATCCACCTGGGTCGGTGTTGACTTAAACTTTAATGATGTCGATTTGGGTTCTTTAAAAAACTATACTGCTGATCACTATTACTTCGGTTATCATGTCGGACTGTATTGGAAATATAAATTCGAAAAAAACTATAAAAAGTCCTATCCCGTAAGAAGCGATTTTATCGGTGTTCGAATGCGCATGCTGGATTATGGCAGCGCAACTGCTCTAGTCGATTCTCTGGATAATGAACTATCCGCGACCAAATCACTTCCAGCACACTTTGACCTCGGTATTGATGGAATTACCTTCCGCGTGCTGCATTATGGTTTGGCACTTCATATAAATGAAAACTGGGATTTCCGTCATCCAAAGTATTACCAAGCGACAATCGGATTTCGTTTGCCCATCTCCATCTTCTCATGGATGACCGATGTGCACTTAAAATCTTCGCTACAAGGCAAAGGTTGGATTAGTCTATCCTCTGGGTTGAGTTTGCGTTTCGACTATCAGCGAAAGTTTTCAAGAAAAGATAAAAAGCGAATTCGTGCGGATAAGTTCTCGTAGACTTCAATGAGCACCCAAACCTGCTTATCGCAGCCAATAGCTCCTTTAACATTTGCAAAATGTCCTAAATAAGGAGAGGTTACAATAAGAATATACTTATTGGTCACCGATTTTAACAAGTATCCTCGTAAACGCTATTTATGTTGCACAGATAAACATCAAAACTAGACTTCAGTGAAAAAAATTATCCCGTATACAATAGCCATTCTCCTCTTTCTATGTCTCGCAGACATGCCATATGGCTACTATCAATTTGTCAGATTGGCTGCTGCTATATTCTTCGTAGTCACCGCAATGGATGAATTTCAAACCAATCGAAATCAAATAGGATTAGTCTTTCTTGGTTTGGCCATACTGTTTCAACCTTTAATGAAGATAGCATTAGGACGCGAACTATGGAACATCTTGGATGTGATAATTGGTATTGGCCTTATTTGGTATTACAAAATGAAGCAGTAGTTGCAATCACTCTTTCTTTTGAAAATGAGAGAAAACAAAAGCCGCCGCTGCAATGATTAGACCGCCTATTAGGATAATTCTGAGAATGAGAGTAAATAATGATAAGATTGCAGAAATGAGGGGCCAGACACAAATGCATCCAATAAATATTATTGCTATTCCAAGGCAGCCCTCATCGCCTGGCTTAGATTTACTTTGCAAGCCAATCCCTATGACTAACATTAACACTCCCACGCCAATCATGATTTTATCCGAATCATCAAAATGAAAATGGGACCAGCGTTTTTGATTTCTTAAATCCTCCTCATCGAAATCAGCATCAGAAATTCTTCCTCGCTGACCTATAACATTTGATGCTAAAAATAAACCTAATAAAATCAAGACTAAATAGCGCATAGAACTCTTTTTAAATTTTTGATTTTGACCACTAAGTTATCAAAGTTCTGAATCATTTCACAGTGCGAGTGTGATATCTAGAAGAAATATAGCCCAGCCTAACTCTCGCAGCATTGCGATTTAGCCAACGGGTGCTATAGTAGCAAACACCCACAGTATCTTTAGATAGCAATAATGTCCAATAGACGTTTGCCCGATTTAACCGCGTATCCTCATAACCAAAACCCGCCTTATATGAGTCCCGCTAAAAATCGCTAGTGGCTAGTTTTACCTCATGATAGGTTATATACACTTTCGAAGTTGATTTTAAATCTAATGGATCAGCGGGTTAATTATCACACCGCTGTAAACAACCTACAATCAGGTTTTTTTTCTTGGCTAAGAAAACAATAAGCAAATGAAAAAAAGACAGTTTTCAAGAAAAGATAAAAAGCGAATTCGTGCAGATAACTTCTCGTGGATTCGAATGAGCACCCAATCCTGCTTATCGCAGCCAATAGCTCCCTTTACACTTGCAAAATGGTAAGCCAATCCCACGCTTGACACATAACATTCCTCCACATTGTTAAATGAATTTCTTTCTATAGATATAAGAGTCCTTGTATTACCTTTACCCCGCTTAACTATAACATCTTATGCGCACATTTCTTGTAGAACATCCCGTTGTACAAAATTCTACATTCGCATATATCATGCGAGCATGCACTTGTTTCTCAGCAATTGTGCGTTTTTTTTTGTCGCCGAAGGAAATGTTCTTTCACGCACAAATGCTTAACAACCTAACGACCGATCAACACCTGTAGCCATTGAAATTTCGATATCAACCGCGACCCCACTTCCTATGAGAAAACTTTTACTCCTCACGCAACTGGTGATTTGGGGCATACGCTCGGACGCCCAAACCATACAACCAAGTACTATCAATGCAAGTGGTGGAAATGCCGTTATTGCCGCAATGACCATAGAATGGAATGTAGCTGAGAGCATCGTTGCAACGATGGAGTCCAGCTCGGGTGTTTCGATTACAAGTGGCCAACTTCAACCTGCGCAGCAGATCATTGCGACACACGAATTGGTTCGAGCGGACATCCGAATTTTTCCTGTGCCAACCAGAGCCTTGGTCAATCTCAATTCGGACGAGCCCATTGAGCATGTGCGTATATTCGATAGCACGGGTCAACTTGTCTTAGACGATCATTTCTATCATAAAAGCATACAGCTGAATATTGCTGAATTTGCAGCAGGAGTTTATCACATCATACTGTCCAACTCAAATGGTCAAATTATTTTCAAATCCAGTATTTCCAAAGTAAACTAAGTCATGAAATATTTTCTCTCTTCGCTTTTAGCTTTAGTAAGTGCCATTGCTATTGCCCAAGCGCCAAAGCAAATCCCCTATCAAGGCGTTGCTCGTGATGCCGTAGGGGCACCTGTGGCCAACCAAACCATCTCTTTGCGCCTCAGCATTGAGGTAGGTCCTGGAGTGGTCGTATTTCAAGAAGAACACCAGCCAACCACCAATTCCTTTGGACTTTTCCATGTCCAAATCGGATCGATAGAAGAGATGGACATTGATTGGGGTGGTGAAATGAAATACCTCCATGTGGAGTTGGACATTGCAGGAGGAACGAATTATGTTGACCTTGGAACGACAGCATTTTTATCGGTCCCCTATGCCTTGTATGCGGAGAGTTCAGGAACCCCTGGTCCACAAGGTATCCAAGGCGAACAAGGTCCACAAGGTCCAATTGGAATGACAGGCCCACAAGGTCCTGCAGGAATAAACGGAGCTGATGGGCAAGATGGAGCACCTGGCGCGTCCGGTCCTCAAGGTATTCAAGGTGAACAAGGTCCTATGGGTCCGCAAGGGCCTGCGGGAATGAATGGTATCGATGGACAGAACGGAGCTCAAGGTCCTGCAGGTCCGCAAGGTTTGCAAGGAGAGCAAGGGCCTATGGGTCCACAAGGAATGACAGGACCACAGGGGCCTGCGGGGATAGATGGTGTGGATGGACAAGACGGAGCGCAAGGACCAGCGGGGCCGCAAGGTTTGCAAGGAGAGCAAGGGCCTATGGGTCCACAAGGAATGACAGGGCCTCAAGGTATTCAAGGTATTCAGGGCGAACAAGGCCCTGCTGGAACAGGCGTCTCAATCTTGGGAGGCTTTGCCTATGAAAGTGAGTTACCAGCCACCGCCATGCCCGGTGACAGTTATCTGATCAATGGTGATTTGTTTGTGTGGAGTTCAAACGATCAGAATTGGATCAATGTTGGAAACATTCAAGGACCGCAAGGTCCAGTAGGATTGACGGGTGCAACAGGTCCGCAAGGTCCAATAGGATTGACCGGTCCTGCTGGTGCAGCTGGTCCTCAGGGCCCGATCGGTTTAACTGGCGCGACGGGTGCTACTGGTCCACAAGGTCCAATTGGATTGACTGGTCCTGCTGGTGCGACGGGTGCTACAGGTGCAACAGGCACTCAAGGTCAGACAGGTGCTACTGGTGCAGTTGGTCCTCAAGGTCCAATTGGATTAACTGGCCCTGCTGGTGCAACAGGTGCCCAAGGGCCGATAGGATTAACTGGTCCTGCAGGTGCTACGGGGGCTACTGGTGCAGCTGGTCCTCAAGGCCCGATTGGATTGACAGGTCCTCAAGGTTCGATTGGACTAACAGGTGCTCAAGGACCACAGGGTCCGATTGGATTAACGGGTGCTCAAGGTCCGATCGGTTTAACTGGCCCTGCTGGTGCTACGGGTGCAACAGGTGCTCAAGGTCCGATAGGATTGACGGGTCCTGCTGGCGCAACTGGTGCAACAGGTGCTCAAGGTCCGATAGGTTTAACTGGCGCTGCTGGTGCTACGGGTGCAACAGGTGCTCAAGGTCCGATAGGATTGACAGGTCCTGCAGGTGCTACTGGCGCAACAGGTGCTCAAGGTCCACAAGGTCCAATTGGTTTGACAGGTCCTGTGGGGGCTACCGGTGCTCAAGGTCCGATAGGATTAACTGGTGCTGTGGGAGCTACAGGCGCAACTGGTGCTCAAGGTCTGATAGGATTGACGGGTCCTGCTGGTGCTACGGGTCCACAAGGTCCTATTGGTTTAACTGGTGCTGCAGGACCAACTGGTCCGCAAGGGCTAATGGGATTGACTGGTGCAACAGGCGCGGCTGGTGAAAATGGAAAAAACACATTGGTGAAAACAACTACAGAAACTATTGGAGCGAATTGTCCAACAGGCGGAGTAAGATTAGAATATGGCCTTGATACCAATAGTAACGGAACACTCGAGGCAAGTGAAGTAAATGCCTCGCTTACTAATTATGTTTGTAACGGGGCTGTAGGAGCAACTGGTCCTCAAGGAGTTAATGCTAATGGTATTAACATGAACTCCGGTATTTACAATTTTGATGGGGACTTAGCATCAAACATTTCATTTACGAGTTCAGGTAATGTTAGTGGAGTATTAAACAACACCACAATTGAAAGTGGTGCACCGATGCAAACTATCACTGTTCCTGCGGGGAAATTGTATAATTTGAAATACTTATATATCTCTAAAACTGGTAATTGTCACAACTCCGCTTTTTTCGTTGATGGTTACCCCCTTTGGGGAGAAAGTTCTGCTCCCGGTGCCGTTGATTTTTGGCTACATGCTGGGCAAACATTAACGATGTCTTATGGAGGTTGGGCTGGATGTAATGGAACATACAGTGACACTTATTATGTCATGATAGATGAATATCTTTTGCCAGCGAATAGCTCAGCCTTAATAACTACAGGAAGTGTCGGAGGAGCGTTAAACAACACCACAATTGAAAGTGGTGCACCAATGCAAACTATCACGGTACCAGCGGGTAAAATGTATAATATTAAATACTTATTTATTGGGAAAACTGGTAATTGTCACAACTCTGCTTTTTTTGTTGATGGATTCCCGCTCTGGGGAGAAAGTGTGGCTCCTGGTGAAGTAAACTTTTGGTTACACCCTGGACAAACATTAACGATGTCCTATGGGGGTTGGGCTGGATGTAATGGAACTTATAATGACTCTTTCTATTTACTTATCCATGTCTTTGAATGATTATTCCCTACTTCAATTTATGAAATACCGATTCTACTTCAATTTCCCGACAGTTAACGAATCCAATAAAACGAAATTCGTTATTCATAGCTGTGAGTGTAAATGCAAAAAGATCAAAACTAATCGCAATGGTTTTTGGACTGAGTGTTATGAGAAATATGCAGATGCTGAAAAAAGCTTAAGAAAATTAATTGAGAAGTTTCGAGATTCTGATTTTGAGATTAGGCCTTGTGGGGAGTGCGCAGAGCATAATACATTACAATAACAACTATTTAAACTCTTAGATGTCTCGAAAATTTTACATCGTATCACCTTCCAATGGGGAAATTCATCCATTAAAAAAATGGATAAGAAACAACCCTACGACAATTTTAGGTTATACCTACTCTGTTTCAGATGCAACTAATGCGATCGTTCAAAAACTCGAAAACCTGAATTGGGAGAAGAGCATACCAAATCCAAATGAGGTTATCATGATCAAGAATAACAAAAAGTCCTCGAAGCATATATCCGTTGACGTGAATAGAACGAAACTCAATTCTACCCAAGATGCAAGAGATGCAAAAGCGCTAAAAGCAAAATTGAAAGCTCAATTCAATTCTCGTGTGAAAAGCGGCAGAAATGGATTTACGTCTTTCGATGAATATGTTACTTGGTATCTGGCACAACCAAGAAAATGCACGTATTGCAACGTAAGTGAAGAAACAGTTAGAGCGATTGTTATGAGCAGTAAATTGACATCTGCCAGGTTCCCCTTAAACGGAGTCGTGACGCAAGGCAGATCTCGGGGAGTCAATCTAGAAGTTGATCGCTGGGATTCTTCCAAGCCATACTCCAAAAAGAATTGCTGTCTTGCATGCTATTTCTGCAATAACGATAAAAGCGACGTATTCGATGGAAGGGAATATGTGAATTTTTTCGAGAATAGGAAAGAGTATCTTGAAAAATTAATGAAAACAAAACGCAAATAGGTAATCTCATATTTTTATGAAAAATGTAATAATTATTCTTCTTTTTTCGATTTTTGGAGGTTTCGGTGCAGCAAGTCAAGTCTCCGTGACTTTCAAAGTTGATATGTCAAATGAAATAGTAAACACCAATGGAGTTCACATCACAGGTAATTTTCAGGATGTTAACTACGACGGGATTCCAGAAAATCCTAGTTTGGTGAATTGGCTCCCGGGTGTTTATGAACTTTCAGATGCAGATATGGATGGCTTATACTCCATTACACTTCAACTAATCAGCGCTGTTTATGAATTTAAATTCATCAATGGCAATGACTGGTCACAAACTGAACAGGTTCCGCCCACTTGCCAAGTTGAAGTGAATGGCAACGATAACCGTCAAATGATGGTAGGCACAGCAGCTATGAACTATGAGGTGTGTTTTGCGCAGTGTGCGGCTTGCGGCGAAAGCGCAGTTCGTTTCCGTGTAGACATGTCTACGCAACCTGCGGTCAATCCTGTAGGTGTGCACGTGGCAGGTAACTTCCAGAATCCATTTGCAGACGGCGATGGATCAGGCGATTGGGACGTAGATGCATCTCCTTTGCAAGACTGGAACGGCGACAACATTTGGGAAGGTGTGTATTCAGTGGGCTCAATGACAGCAATTGAGTACAAATTCATCAATGGAGATGACTGGGCGAATCCGAACGAAAACGTTTCTGGTCCATGCGGACCAGGCAACGGCAATCGTACAGCACCCATTGAAAGCATAAACACTACACTGCCTTCCTATTGTTGGAATCTTTGTATTGAATGTACAGTTGGATGTACAAATCCTATTGCTTGTAATTATAATGAGTTTGCAATTACTGACGATGGAAGTTGTTTTTATCCAGATCCATGCGGAGATTGTTTAGGTTCGGGTATAGCAGGTTGCATAGATCCTTTGGCATGTAATTATAATTCGATTGCAACATGCAGTGACAATTCCTGTGCTTATCCAGGATGCAATAATCCATTAGCATGCAATTTCAACCCGGAAGCGGGGTGCGACGACGGTTCATGTTTGAGTTTTGATGAATGCGGCGAATGTGGGGGTAATGGCCTAGCAGGATGTACATTCTTAAATTCAATTAATTATAATCCATCAGCAACTTGCGACGACGGATCCTGTATTTCAAGTCTCGGTTGCACCAACACGAATGCTTGCAACTACAGCCCGATTGCATTAATTGATGATGGGACTTGTATTTTACTTGGCGCAACCTGCGATGACGGAAACGCCAATACCCTCTTTGACTCTTATGATGAATTTTGCAATTGTTACGGGATGCTTAATTCTATCGATTGCGGGAATGACATAATTATATCTGAATATGTTGAAGGAACAGGTAATAATAAAGCAATAGAATTATACAATCCTACTAACTATACTATCGACTTAGGTCAAGGTAATTACTCTTTTGGGAGAGCTAGAGATGGCGATCCAACCCCCATGTTGATGAGTATCACAGGGGCAATAGAACCAAGGTCTACAAGAGTATTTGCCCTAGACAAACGAGATCCGAATGGTATAGGAAATGAAATTCCAATTTCAAATGAGCTTGAAGCAGTTGCTGATACTTTCGTGAATCCTATATTGGTTATAAGTAATTCTCCCTTCTATTTTAACGGCGATGACGCGTTTGTTCTTATTAAGTCTGGCACCATAGTGGATATCGTCGGTAAAATTGGTGAGGATCCAGGATTGGGTTGGTCAGCACCAGGGGATCCCAATGCTATTCCGTGGACCTTTAATCACACCATAATTCGTAAGCCATATATTCTTCAAGGCGTAACTTCAAACCCATCTCAGTTTGATCCAACCATTCAATGGGATACGCTAATGGTGGATGATTTCAGTCATTTAGGCTGGCACACGACTATTTGTCAAGATCTTGTTTTTGGTTGTCTGGATCAAAGCGCATGTAATTATGACCCTTCCGCAGATGTCGAAAACAACTCTTGCATATTCCCAGGCTGCACCGATACCAATGCTTGCAACTTCACCCCCGATGCCGGATGTGATAATGGCTCTTGTTTATACGTGAACGCGGGCTGCAACGACAGCAATGCCTTTACTTATAACGACCTCGTTGACGACGCTTGCAACTGCATCGGCACAAATTTCAATTACGGAATTTTGGCGGGTCAGTTTCAAGACGGCTGTTGCAATCTCCCCATGTGTCCGTCAAACATCCCAACTATGACATTACTGCCTCCTCTGAATGTTTCTCAATATCAAATTCAGTGGTACTACAAAGAGGGTGGCTCCCCATGGAATTGCGATCAAAGTTCTTATACTAGTTGGAATCTCATCGAAGGCGCTACTAGCATGAGTTATACTCCCATTGAATTTTATGGCACACGATCCTTTCGCTGTTTGGTCACTCCTTCTGCAGAATACAATTTGAATCCCGCATGGGCTCAAGGTTGCGGTGTCCTTACAGTATTCAATTTCTCTAGTCAACCCATCATCGGTAATCCGAATATCACTCCATTTTCTACTGTAACCTATGCGGTCAATCCCATCGCTGGCAATACCTTCAATTGGACAGTCACCAATGGCGCCATAGTGAGTGGACAAGGGACCTCGGTGATTCAAGTCCTCTGGGGACAAAATGGACCTTACCAAGTTTCACTCAGCGAAGGTAATGGTGTTTGCGGAGACATATCTAATCTCATCGTGGTAAATAGTGATTGCAGTCTTTCAGCAGCCATTTCCTCAACGAATGGCAACGCGTTTTGCCCCGGTGGAACCAATGAACTGATCGCATCCTCCAATGGAACCAACTTATCCTACACGTGGTATTTGGATGGGGTTGAAATTAGCGGCGCGACCGAACAATCATTCGGTATCACTAGCGCTGGTAATTATCAGGTCATGGTGAATGATGGTTTGTGCTCTGCCGTTAGTCAAATATTGAACATCTCTCAACTACCCGGAGTGCAATGGCCAGAAATAACGGTGATGGAGCAGAATGCAGATTGTGCCTCCGCTTCTGCTACAATTACTGCTGCAGGTGGAAATGCGACTTCATACGCGTGGTCCAGTGGGGAAACGACTCCAGAAATAACCGTAACGGCTTCAGGTGAATACGTGCTCACCGTAACCAATAATAGTGGATGTTCGGCTGAGTTGCCGCCGGTCGTGATCAACTTTGCCCAAAGTGAAGCCGTTCCCGTTTGTTTGGTCACCGTGGATTCGGCCACCGGCCACAATGTGATCGTGTGGGAGCCCGTCACATCCGAAGTAACCAATGCCTATGTGGTTTACAAAGAGACCAACGTCGCAGATGTGTATGAGCCAATTGGAACCGTAGACTATGGAAGTGATGGCATTTATGAAGACATCAATTCCAATTCATCCGTACAAGCTAGCCGGTATAAATTGGCTTTGATTGATACCTGTGGAATTGAGTCTTCGCTCACAGCGTTGCACAAAACCATTCATCTCACCTCCAACTTGGGCGTAGGAAATACAGTGAATTTGATCTGGTCCCATTACGAAGGATTCGCTTTTGGCAGCTACAACATTTACCGCGGTACAGCACCAGATAATATGGAGTTGCTCACCACTATAGCAAGCAATCTCAACAGCTATAGCGACCTGCTTCCTCTCACCAATGGGTATTATATGATCGAGGTAGAAGGCGTGAGTTGCGATCCGAGTCGCTCGGTGCAAACTTCACAGTCCAATATCATCAATTACGCCTTTATCGGTGTGCAAGAAAATGGTGAAGACGCCCTAGCCGTTTACCCCAATCCTGCGTCTGACCAAGTCATTCTGATTTGCTCAGCCGATCTTGTGGGACTTGATTTTCAGGTGTACAATACCTTTGGACAGCTGTTGGATCAACAGCGCATCTCCTCGACCAAAACCGTCATTCAACTTGATGCCTATGCGCCTGGTCAATACTGCGTCAAGGTTGCTGAGCACACCACCCTTGTGGTCAAGCAATAACTCTTGTCAACCTGCATCCTGAGCGATGCCCGTGTAGGATACAATTTCGAAATGCACCTCGGGTGCATTTCGTTTTTTTGAGGAAATTGGTTGGGGGTGTTTTGAAAACGTAAGGGACGAATGGTCGTGATGAATTGCAATTCATCACGACGGGAATTCAATCCATTGCAATTCGCACCTACAGGACGTTGATACGCTCGCCGAATTCGTCGCGGTAATTGCCGCCTACGGGGATGACCTTGGGGCCGTCGCTCACATTGATGATGATGTCGCCACCGGCAATACCTGTGACCTTGTCCATGTTGACTATAAAAGAGCGGTGCACCCGCTGGAAGGTCCTTTTCGGCAACTTGCGCTCGACATCTTTCATGGTGGCATGGATGGTGATTTTCTCCCATTCCTTGCCGTCGCGGTGCAGCACCAATTGCATATAATCCTTCAATGCCTCGATAAAACAGATATCGCTGTGGTTGATCTTGACCAATTTTTGATTTTTGCGGACAAATAGAAATTCCGCTGTGGCTTTGTAATCGCTCAACCTCTTGAGCAAATCAAACTCGACCTTCAGTTCGCGCTCCTTCTGATGCTTGTGCACCGCCAACTCGATGGTCGTTTTCAGATCAATTTCCTTAAACGGTTTGAGAATATAACCGTGCGGCTCCACCTCTTTGGCATTGCCCAAGGTGGTTTCGTCGGCAAATGCCGTGAGAAAAATCACAGGGATGTCCATTTCCAACTTGAGCAACTCGGCCGTCTCAATGCCCGTTTTGTCGCCCTTGATCTGGATGTCCATGAGCGCCAGGTCGGGCTTGGTTTCGCGGGCCAACTCCAGGGCTTTGTCTCCGTTATCTGCCTGAGCAACAACGTTATATCCCAATTTAGTCAGACTTCTTTCAATGTCTTTACGCACAATGCTCTCGTCTTCGAGCAATAGAATGTTGATCGCCATTTTGGTCAGGGTGTTTGGAGGAGAACATCCTCGGGTGCAATGTACGCCAGTTGCGGGCTGTGCACAACAACAAATTGAGAAATCCCCGATGCAATGCAGCTGCGCCAGCCCATTGGGCCAACAAGCCCGTCAATAGAGAACAATGCCCCGAAATTATGCGTTGCGGTCAGAAATTATGGCTATATTTGCGGCCCTTTTTGGGGGACAATTCGCTTTTACTCATCATACAACACCATCACTGTCATGACTGACATGGTCAAAATTCTTGCTGGCTCCGCCTCTGTTTACTTAGGGGAAAGTATTGCTCAAGAGCTTCAAATGACGCTGGGCAATGTCATTATTCAGCGTTTTTCCGATGGTGAGTTCCAACCCAGCATTGAGGAGACGGTGCGCGGTCGCGATGTGATTATCGTTCAAAGTACATTTCCTCCAGCCGATAACCTGTTGGAGCTTTTGTTGCTGATCGATGCTGCCAAAAGAGCTTCAGCCAAGCGCATTGTTGCGGTTATACCCTACTTCGGATTGGCCCGTCAGGACCGCAAAGACAAACCGCGTGTTGCTATTGGAGCTAAGCTCGTGGCCAATTTGCTGACAGCAGCAGGTGTTCACCGTGTGATTACGATGGATCTGCATGCCGAACAAATACAAGGGTTTTTTGAAGTACCTGTAGATCACCTCTACGCCAGTACCATCTTTGTTCCGCACTTGCAAGCCATGAATGTGGAGAATTTGGTGATTGCAGCGCCAGATACCGGTGGAACCAAGCGCGCCAATGCGTATGCTAAATTATTGGGATGTGATCTTGCGATTTGTTACAAACAACGCAAGGTGGCCAACCAAATCGAAAGCATGACGGTCATTGGTGATGTAAAAGGTAAAAACGTGATCATCATTGATGACATGTGCGACACCGCAGGAACCCTTTGCAAAGCTGCCGAAATGATGATTCAACACGGAGCACTCAGTGTTCGCGCTGTTTGTACGCACCCTGTTTTGAGTGGGCAAGCGTATGAGCGCATCGAAGCGTCTGTGCTTACCGAGCTAATCGTAACCGACAGCATCCCGCTCAAACAAGATCGCCCCTTGTCCAAAATTAAGGTGCTCCCCATAGCTCCTTTGTTTGGTGGCGTGCTGCACAACCTTATCGAAAACCAGAGCATCAGCTCTAATTTTATAATCTCATAATTTAAAACAACATGAAACAAGTCTCATTGAGCGGTTCTCCAAGAGAGAGCGTAGGAAGAAAGGGCGCCACCGAATTGCGCAAAGCAAATCGCATCCCAGGTGTGATTTATGGTGGTCAAGAACAAGTTCCATTTCACATCAGTCGCAACGACTGGGATAAAATTGTTCGCCAACCGGACACCCTTCAAATCAACATCGAAGTAGGTGGCAAAACGTACAAAACCATCGTACAAGAGCAACAATTCCATCCCGTAACGGACCTTGTAACCCACATTGACTTGTTGGAGTTGCTTCCTGGAAAACCAGTTCGCACAACCCTTCCTGTTCGTCCATTCGGTAACTCTGAAGGTGTGAAGAGCGGTGGTAAATTGGTACAGGCTTACCGTAAAGTGCGCATCTTGGGCTTACCTGACTTGATGCCAGATGATATCAAAGTGGACATCACCAACCTCAAAATTGGCGATATGATCCGCGTGCGCGACATCGCTGTTGAAGGCTGCACCATTCTTGAAGCAGATGCTTCTGCTGTGGTTAGCATCAATGCTACTCGTGCATCTATCGCTGCCGACACTGCTGCTGCTGCCGACGGTAAAAAGAAAAAATAAGCTGATCGGGATTTAGCGCATGAAATACCTCATAGCCGGGCTCGGAAATATTGGTAGCGAGTATGCGGAAACCCGTCACAACATTGGATTTAAGATATTGGATGCTCTAGCCGGGGCATCCAATTCTTTTTTTACAACCGACCGTTATGCATCGGTGTGTGAAGTGAGGCACAAAGGCAAAACCTTCGTGTTGATCAAACCTTCCACCTACATGAACCTCAGCGGCAACGCAGTGCGCTATTGGCTGCAACAAGAAAAAATCGATGTTGGCCAGTTGATGGTGATTACAGACGATCTCGCCTTGCCGTACGGGAAAATCAGAATTCGCCAACGCGGCAGCGATGGTGGCCACAACGGCCTCAAGCATATTCAGCAAATTCTTGGCTCCGATCAGTACATCCGCATGCGTTTTGGAGTGGGCAACGCCTTTTCAAAAGGGCATCAAGTAGACTACGTGCTGGGCGAATGGAATGCCGAAGAAAAAGAGCATTTGGATGCGCACATCAAAAAATGTATGGACGCTGTTTTCTCCTTCGGTCACATCGGTATCGAGCGTACCATGAACTTTTTCAATACCAAATAGGCATTTGGTGCATTCGTGCGCAATGCTTTTGCGAATTGCATTCGAAGTTCTAAATGCACTACATTTGGCCCAGCTTTTGATGCGCGAAACTTGCATTCTTGTTTTCCGTTCAACCATCTTGCATTGACATCAACCCAACGAAATATCCCATTTATACGTACCATGAGTGCGCTAATGGCCATTCTATTGATGGCTCTGGGTGCGTCGTTGCAAGTTCCGGTGATCGAGAGTTTTACCCACGACACCCATCACAGCCGCAACGAATTGTATGCCTTCTCGGCAGAAATTGAGGAATGTCTTGAGGAAGACCGCGCGGAATTTCACCCGGCTTTCAAGATTGCCGAAGGTGACATCATCGCTCTGGTGCGCCAAAGTTATTTGAACGGTTTGCGCGATTGCGCCTCAACAGCTTCGGCCTTGGCCTATCAAGAGCATGCCTATCTCACGCCGTTCAATCGCAAAATTTATCTGCTCTGCGGCCGACGCAGCTCCCCTTTGCCAAAAGCCTAAGTCTCTAGCGGTACGCCTATTCCGCTTGCTTCATGAGTGATCTCATGATCCCCTGATGTGGTTCTGCCTTGAATCGCATCGACTCCATTCATTTTACCAAAAATTTAATTCCGCCGTTCATGACAACACACATTCATGACGAAGGAGACTTGGCCACAACCGCATTTGATGAGGAAGCTGCGTTGCATCATTTGCATCATCATCTGCCTGCCCAAGCTCCTTTAAAAGACTTTATTCATCACAACACTCTGCATGCCTTTCAGTCGCAGCCCTTTCACGAAGGCATTGGCGCTGCTTCAGCCATTTTTGGTTATCGTGTATCGCCCGACTTGGAGACGTATCGCCAATGGCATTCGGTTGGGAAAATTCCAGACATCTACCTCAATGCCGTTTTAACACGCAAAAAAGGCGAGGCCCAATGCATGGAGTGGCGCGAACTGTTGTTGCGCAAAACCTTTTCAAAGCCAGACGCACCGCGCATTGGGGGTTTGCGTAGCCATTGGAAAAAGCACTACAAAATTGATTTGGACGCATTGGTGCATCCCCTCTTGTTTCGCACACTGTGCAGCTATCTGGATCAAGGAATTGCCAGTTGGTGCTTTCCCATCACCGATGACTCCTTCTTGGACGCGCTGCGCAAACTCAATCAACAGAGTGGCATCAAAATCATCCAAGGCAAACGCGCACAGCAACTCCTTCAACACACGGACCTTGGCATTGCCGATCTCTTGAAGGAATTGGTTGGCCAAGAGGAGTATTATCACGATTATTTGTTCGATCTCAGTTTTGCACATCAAGGCTGGAGCGGCATGGTCAGCGCCGTCGAGCAATTGCCGCATACGCTTTTGGATCAACGCAAGATCACATTGCGCCATGCCATCCTCTTCGAATTGCTATTGGAGATCGATGCCTTGGACCGTGAATTTGGACCAATTTGGGCACCGCTCGGGCAACACGTGAGCACACCTCATACTCCACTTTTTTCGCGCACTTCGTTCACACAATACCGCGAAGTGATCTCGCTTTGGCAAGAGGCTTTGGAGTGGAGTTTTCATGACCCCCTGTTAGTTGCGCTGAAGGAATCACCGCTTGCACCCAAAGATGTTCAACCCACCACGCAAGCCATTCTTTGTATCGATGACCGCGAATGCTCGCTGCGCCGCCATTTGGAAAATGGTGAAGGACGATTCGAAACCTTTGGAACACCGGGGTTTTTCGGGGTTGCATTCTACTTCAAACCGCTCAATGGCAAGTTCATGACCAAACTTTGTCCTGCACCCGTCACCCCCATTCATCTTATTAAAGAGCTTGGCTCGGGGACCGGAACCGAAAGCGATCTGCACTTTTCGCGTCATTCGCACCACCCGTTGACTGGCGTGGTCATTACCCAACTTGTTGGATTCTGGTCGGCGCTCAAACTTTTATTCAGTTTGTTTTTTCCTAAGATCAGCGCCAATACCTCCAGTGCCACCCATCACATGCACGCAGACGCTCAACTGACGATTGAGCGCGATGCATCGCACCCGACGGAGGATGGCTTGTTCGTAGGCTATACCGTTGCCGAAATGTGCGACAGTGTCGAGCGTTTTCTGAAGAGCATTGGCCTCACTGAGCGTTATGGCGACTTGATCTACATCGTAGGACATGGAAGCAGTAGCACCAACAATCCGCATTTCGCAGCCTACGATTGTGGCGCATGCAGCGGTCGCGCAGGTTCGGTCAATGCACGTGCAATGGCTTACATGGCCAACCATAGCGAGGTGCGCAAGCATTTACAAAACATAGGCATCCACATTCCAAGTGCTGCGCGGTTCGTGGGTGCTTTGCACGATACCACGCGCGATGAGATGCATTATTACGACATACAGTCGCTACCGACAGAACTTCAGGAGCAGCATCGCCGCAATGCACAAGCCTTTCGTGCTGCATTGGATGCCAATGCGAAAGAGCGCTCGCGTCGATTTGCATCCATCAATACAGCGGCATCGGCGGCAAAAGTGCATCAGCAAGTGGCCCTGCGGTCGGTATCGTTATTTGAGCCGCGACCAGAACTCAACCATGCCACGAATGCAGCATGCATTGTTGGTCGGCGCACGTTGAGCAAAAATGTGTTTTTGGACCGCAGAAGTTTTCTCAACTCGTACGATTATCGTGTAGATGCGGAGGGCACTTACTTGCATGCCATATTGCGTGCGGTGGCTCCTGTATGCGGCGGCATCAACTTGGAATACTACTTCTCTCGTGTGGACAATCAAAAACTGGGCGCTGGCTCCAAACTTCCGCACAATGTGATGGGCTTGATTGGAGTGGCCAATGGCATAGACGGCGACCTTCGGCCAGGACTGCCAAGCCAGATGATCGAGGTGCATGATCCGGTGCGACTCTTGGTTGTGGTGGAGCATTTCCCGCACATCGTACAAACCGCCATTGCTCGCGACGCCGCCACATTTGAGTGGTTCCAAAACGAGTGGGTGCGGCTGGTGGCCATTGACCCGACGAACCATGCCACGCATTTGCTCGTGGGTGGAAGGTTTGAGCCCTACAGCCCGCTTGAAGTTGCCCTGCCTCGGATCAAAAACGTGATGCCCATCATAGAGCGCGCCGAAGAAAACATACCCATTCAAATCCTCGAAACCCTATGATGCACTATTTCATTTTGACGCTTATTGCGATTCCATTTAGCGGATTCGTATTGCTATCGCTTTTTCGAACGGAATCAGAAAAATGGAATTCCGGTGTAGCCATTGCCACCACTTGGATGCAATTCATCGCCGCCTCTGGGGTTGGTTTGTATTGGTTGTTCTGTGGACACCAGCCTTTCAATGAGAAAGATTGGACATTGTATGCATCGCACGACTATGAATTCTTTTTTGATTTTTACTTTGATCAAGTCAGCGCCACTTTTGTTTTGGTTGGGGCATTTTTGTCGAGTTTGGTTTGTTTGTACAGCCGAACGTACATGCACCGCGAAACGGGTTACCGCAGATTTTTCCAAACGATCTTGTTTTTCTTTTTGGGTTACAATATCACGGTGCTTTCTGGCAATTTGGAGACCTTGTTTATCGGTTGGGAGATTCTTGGGATGTCGTCCTTTTTATTGATTGCCTTTTACCGCCACCGGTATTTGCCTGTAAAAAATGCAGTTAAGGTTTTTTCGATCTATCGGATTGGCGATGTTGGTATTCTGCTGGCCATGTGGCTGAGTCACCACTTGTGGCATGCGAATATCACGTTTTCCGAACTGGCTGCATATCAAGAGGTGCATGACCACATTGCCCATTACAGCGGATTGGCCTTGGCGGTTTCTCTGCTGTTGGTTTTGAGTGCAATGGCCAAATCGGCGCTGTTTCCCTTTAGCACTTGGCTGCCTCGCGCTATGGAAGGCCCCACGCCTTCATCGGCTATTTTTTATGGATCCTTGTCGGTGCACCTGGGCCTGTTTCTGATGCTCCGGACGTATCATTTTTGGGAGCATCAAAGTTTGGTTCGTGTGATCCTGTTTGCCGTGGGAGTGATCAGTTTTTTGATTGCTTCGGGCATTGCGCAAGTGCAGTCGTCTATCAAAAGCCAAATTGCCTATGCCTCCATTGCACAGATTGGGATCATGATGACCGAACTTTCATTCGGTTGGACGACCATGGCCTTGATACATTTTGCGGGCAATGCCTTTTTTCGAACATACCAACTCTTGGTATCGCCCTCGGTTGTGAGCTACAAAATCAGAGATCAGTTTTATCACTTTGAGGGACAGCGAAGGCACATTGGCAGCGCATTGCCCAAGCGGCTTGTTTATGGGTTGTATGTATTATCGCTGCGCGAATGGAACTTGGATACCTTGTTGTACCGGAGGTTGTGGAATCCATTGAAGTCGTTGGGCAAGCGCTTTGACTTTCTGACCTTATCGCGGACCTTTTGGTTGTTTGTAGCGTTGTTGTTGGCGGGGGTCATTGCCCTATACACCAATTACTCCTTGCCCAATCAGATCCATCGTTTTGTGCCCTTTTTGTTTGCTTTGGCCGGCATCGTCATGGTGCTCAAGGCGTTTACAGAGCGGCACAACCCGTTTACGGCGTTGTTGATGGTGGTGATGAATCACTTCATGGTGGTGATCGCCATTGCCTTCAATGAGCAATACGATGTGATCGAAGGATTGCTGTACATCAGCGGTGTTGCTTTTGCTGGAACCCTTGGGTACTTGATACTGAGACGATTTAAACGGTACGAACCGCATTTGGACCTGCACCAGTTTCATGGCCACGGCCATTTGCATCCCCGCGTTGCCTTTGCATTCTTGCTCTGTTGCTTGGGACTTTCAGGCTTTCCGATCACCCCTACGTTTTTGGGCGAAGACCTCATTTTCAGTCATATTCACGAGGATCAGATCGGATTGGCCTCGTTGGTTGCCATGAGTTTCATTCTCGATGGATTGGCCATCATTCGCCTTTATGCCCGCTTGTTTCTGGGACCGCACAGTCAGTCCATTTATGAGATGGGTTACCGCAGTTCATAAATTTCAATTATTATTACCAAAGATTATGATCAACGAATTAAAAAAATATTGGAAGGAGGATATGCTCTCCGGTTTTCTTGTTTTCATACTTGCGCTTCCATTGAGTATGGGCATAGCGCAAGCCAGCGAATTTGAGCCCATTTATGGATTATTGACCGCCATGATTGGCGGATTGGTTGTGGCCCTGTTTGCTGGATCACCGCTGACCATCAAAGGACCGGCAGCGGGTCTCATCGTCATTGTTGCAGGTGCTGTCAACGAATTTGGCGGTGGTGAAATGGGTTGGCGATTCACCTTGGGAGCCGTTTTGGTGGCTGGGATATTTCAGATCCTTTTTGGCCTTCTCAAAATGGGCAAACTGAGCGACTTTTTTCCATTGCCAGCGGTGCACGGTATGTTGGCCGCCATTGGAATCATCATCATCAGCAAACAGCTTCATGGTTTACTTGGTATCAACCCAATGCACAAGCACCTCGACCCGTCCGTTGTTGGCGCTGCTGGTGATAAACCTCTGGTGAAGCCCTTCGAGCTTTTTGAAGCTATGCCCCATTCCTTGCAGCACTTGAATCATCACGCTTTGATCATAGGCATCGTAAGCTTGATCGTTGTTTTGGGATGGCCATTGGTGAAGCATCCCGTTGCAAAAAAGATTCCAGCCCCACTTCTTGTTCTTCTGGTAGCGATTCCCCTCTCTAAACTCATTGGGCTCGACGAAAAATTGTTTGTGCATTTTGACAAATCACTCCATGACATCATGGAATTGAATGTCAGTTTTGGTGGACTGGAAACTCCGAGCATTTTTATCAAGTATGTTGTGATGTTTTCGATTGTAGGGAGTCTCGAAGCCCTATTGACAGTAAAAGCCATTGATATGCGCGACCCTTTGCACCGCAACTCCAATACCAACAAAGACCTGAGCGCTCTTGGGTTGGGCAATGCTATTGCAGGTGCACTTGGAGGATTGCCGATGATTAGCGAGGTCGCTCGTTCTTCGGCCAACGTCAACAATGGAGGCAAATCGAGATGGTCGAACTTCTTTCATGGGTTTTTTATGCTGATTTTCCTTTTGCTAGCTGTCCAGTTCAGCGGCCTCATTCCCAAGCCCGCGCTATCGGCTATGCTCATTGGTGTCGGTCTCAAACTTGCACACCCCAATGAGTTCAAGCACATGCTAAAAATTGGTCGTGACCAGCTTTTCATATTCCTGCTCACCATCATCGTGACTTTAGCCACGGATCTGTTATTGGGCATTTTGGCCGGTATCCTACTCAAACTGATCTTTGAAATTTCCAAGGGGCTCAAGTTTTCTGAGGTTTTCAAGGCCAAAGTTGATATTCAAAAAGGCGCTGATCAATACGAGGTGATTGCACTGAGCTCTCTTGTTTTCAGCAATTACATTTCGTTGACGAATCAGCTAAACACTATTCCAAAAGACGCGAATGTCAAATTAATTGTTTCCAACATCTCTATGATCGACCACTCCACGATGGAGAATTTGCAGCGCCTCTCTTCGGATTTCAAAGCCCAAGGAGGTCAATTTGAACTGGTCGGATTAGAGCGTTTTATTCAACTCAGCGCAGATCCTCTTTCCGTTCGGATCAATAAAGACATCAACAAAAAATAAAATTGGCTGAAAGCTACGCAAAGAAGCAATCAGGGTGATCCCTTTGCTTTTTTGCTTGCTTCGCCCTTTCTACTCTAGATATCATCCATGAAACATATCATAGTTATTTTATTTCTCCTTTGTATGGAATGCATCGGTTGGGGTCAAAACACCCGTGTTACATCCGAACAGCGTCATGCCTGGTTTATGTCCAATGGGACCATCAAAATCAAAGGCCCTTGGTCGGGATTTTATGATGTGCAATGGCGACGCGACGAATTAGGAGAAAGGCCGCAACAACTGTTGTTGCGCGGCGCACTACTCTACCAAGCATCGGCCAATGCTTCGTTTGGTCTTGGTTATGGTTTTATCGACACATCACCGTATGGGGATTATCCTGCGAAAAATGCATTTGTTGAACACCGTATTTTCGAACAGCTTCAAGTAAAACAAGTGTTTGCAACATCCAATCTTACGCATCGCTACAGGCTTGAGCAACGCCACATAGGCAGCTCGAACGAAGGCGGATTTCGCTCTCCTCGTTTCGAAAATCGCGCGCGTTACTTTGTGCGGTATCAATACTTTTTTCGGAAAACCGATTCGAAAAGCATTTATCTCAATGTATACGATGAAATTTTCATCAATTTCGGGAATCAGGTGGGAAGAAACGTATTCGATCAAAATCGACTGGGTGCAGCAGTCGGTTTTGGTTTGAACAAGCACTTTGCCGTTGAATTGGGCTATATGAATCAATACATCGAACAGCGTGGATTGGATGCTTCAAATCGAAACAAATTCGAAAACAACCACACTGCAACCCTTGGTATTGTTACCTCATTCTAAATGCATGGCCGCGCGGCGAGGACAGTTGCGCGGCTATTGATTTTCCTCCAACGCCCGCTTGGCATAAGCTCCGCCGGCTGTGGCAATCTCTTCGAAAAGCACTTTTGCCTCGGCTGGGTTGTTCGACGCCTTCAATGACATGGCACGGTAAAATTTAGCGTCCTCTCTAAAAACACGCATCGCATTTGACTCTGTCAATTTGAACAATGGAACTGCTCCAGCATATTCGCCGGAACGGTATCTGGCCATGGCGCCATAGAACTGTGCATTGACATCATCGGGGTACAACTTGAGCAATGCATCAAAACCTTCGCGCGCTTGTTTGTATTGTTTGCGATCGAGGTAGGTGATGCAGGATTCGATGTACTCCAAATACCTCAATGCGTTTTGCTCCATTTCTTTGGGCATGGCTCCTTTGGATTCTTGGTTGGCCGGTGTATGGCCCTCCGAAAACACAGCGTTGCTCCATTTTTCTTTTCTCACTTCGGTGTAATCGGCCACGCGATAGTGCAGGACCTGCGTCATACCGACCATGATCAATCCCTTTTTTGATTCACGAATGCCGTCATCGCCCGCATTTGCATGCTCATGAAGCTTAGATTCTTTAGAAACGATTTCATTGGGTGGGAACTCCGATCGATCCCTCAATGGAGTTAGCGCGGCACTTTCGGGTTCGGTTTGTGTCAGCGTTGCCTCTTCACCAGCAGCGGGCAATGCAGGCACTATGGAGTTTGTATTTGATGTTTTTAAAGTATCGGTCTGATGGAGCGCTGCAAGGTTTTCCTGGCCAGCATCTGCACTTTGTTGCGCTGTTGTGGTAGCGCTAGTCTTTGATTGGTTGTGTTGTTTGTCCCAATAGATGCATATTCCAACGCCTGTCAATATCATGAAACCAACGATCAACTTCGTTGTAGTAATGGTCCAAAATGTTGTTTGGACAGCAGATTGCGTGAGGCTGGCGGCGGTTTGCGTCGCTGTCGATGATGCGGCCGCATCGAAGCCGGCGAGAGGCGTTTGATCAAACGCTGGCATGGCATCGAATGCCCCTGCTTCGGCGTAGCCCTCCATCGATTCGCGGAGCAATGGACTGTCTTGCGCCATGGTACGTATTTCTTCCATACGCGCCGGATCCAGTCCGCCTTCGTGGAATTGACGTAGTTCGTTCAAATCAGGGAGGCTCATATGTTCCATGTTCCTGCTCATGCTATTGCTTGCATCATTTGTTTTAGGTTTCTTCGTCCGTTTTGTAAATAGGACTTTACTTCGCCTTCTGTGTATCCTGTAGTAGATGAAATCTGTTTGTACGACTTGCGCTCGAGGTAAAACATTTTGACGCACGTACGTTGTGGGGTATTCAATTGTTCGATGGCTCTTTCCAATGCGCGCAATCCTTCTTCGCGCATTTGCATGGCCATCCATTCTTCTTCTCTTGTTTGATCGGTTTCTGAAGGGATTTCTCCCAACTTGCTGGCCTCGCGGCTTTCCATGCGAAAAATCTGCATGCAATGGTTGCGGGTCACCGTGTACAACCACTGTTGCAAAGTAGCTACTTCGTGGACTTTAAGATCGGCCATCAGCTTTTCGAAAATGGCAATAGTGGCGTCTTGCGACTTGTGTTTGTCGCGCAGATATTTAAAACATACCCCGTATACCAAGTGGCTGTACCTGCGATAAATTTCGCCGATCCAATGCGGCGCACCATCGCTTCGATACCCCGACAATACATCGGTATCGCTCCATTGAGATATGTTTGATTTAGATAACACGAATAGCTGCTTCCTTTGTTTTCAAATTTAGGTTACAATAGAATGACGGCGACGTTTCACCATCATTCCATTGTTTAACAACCTATGTTCAACGATACTATTGATTTTGCTTTCGATAAAGCTCTTGAAGGTAATTTTTAGTTTGAATGACAATAACACCTCCAGTGGTGTCGCCGTATTTTGCGGGTAAACCTCCGGTGTATACACTCAACGAGCTGATTCCGCTGCTGGGGATGGTCAAACTGTTGTCGCGGATCTTCATGCCATCGACAAAATACAATACACTGCCCGCTCGACTGCCTCTGAAATACAGCTCCTCTCCATCGGGGGAAGCTTTGATGTCGGAAAACGTTGCAAAAACGATCTTATTGATATCGCCTCCGCCTGCTGCTGCATTGTTTTTTAGCTCTTCGCCGGTGAGGGTTTGAATCATGTCGCCATCGTAGCTGATGAGTTTGATTTTGGGCAAAATGACAATGGGTGGACCGATCAATTGATCCAAAGACAAACGGGTAGGATCCATCATGGTGATTTTGTCGGGCTCTACCCGAATGGATTCATAGATGTATTCTGAAAACCCACTGGCCTGAACTTTCACGACATAGACGCCACCTTCCAGCGGTTTGATGCGGTATTTGCCGTCGTCGTCGGTACTGGCGCCCGTAATTCGGTCGCCCTGTGCAGCTGTTACAATAACCCCCGGAACAGGTTGGCCCGATTCGTCCAAGACTTTTCCGTGGATTTCACCGCTGGTTTGAGCCAGGGTGCAGATTCCCATCATTAATGCGAGTGCGTTGCATACGATGATTTGAATTTTAAACATATTGTTTGTTTTATACACCAAGGATGACGGCGGGTATCCAATTCCATAAAAAAATTTCTTATATCCAATTAATTATTTGATTTTCAGTCACAAAAAATTCACTGGGCAGAATTAGTTTAGGAATCAACACCCGTTGTGTAGTAATTTTGCACCCGGAATTCATTATTCATCCTCCAACAGACACGCACTGCCTTCATCGGCAGAAAACTTATGAGTGATGCTATCAAGCACGAATGCGGAATAGCCCTTCTACGGCTCAAAAAACCGCTCCAATTCTACACCGACAAGTACGGAACTGCATTTTACGGCCTGAACAAAATGTACCTGCTCATGCAGAAGGAACACAACAGAGGGCAAGATGGCGCAGGATTGGCCAACATTAAACTCGATCCTGAACCGGGTAAAAAATACATCAGCCGCATTCGCAGCAACGATAGTCAACCCATCCGCGATGTATTTGCCAAGGTGATGGCTCGCTTTGAAGAGCTCCAGCAAAAACACCCCGAAAAACTCAAAGATTCGCAATACCTCAAAGAGCATTTTGCCTTTATGGGCGAGGTATTTCTAGGTCATTTGAGATACGGCACCTATGGCGGCAACAGCATTGAAAATTGCCATCCGTTCTTGCGACAAAACAACTGGATGACGCGCAATTTGGTGGTGGCGGGCAACTTCAACATGACCAATGTCGATGAGCTATTCGAGCTGCTGATTGAATTGGGCCAGTTTCCCAAAGAAAAAGCCGATACAGTGACCGTGATGGAAAAAATCGGTCACTTCTTGGACGAGGAAAATCAACAACTCTTTGACCTTTACAAACAACAAGGATACAGCAACGTAGAGATCACCAAAAAAATCTCACAGCACCTCGATGTGCAGCGTGTTTTGACGCGGGCATCGCGCGATTTTGACGGAGGATATGCCATGGCTGGACTTATCGGACACGGCGACGCCTTTGTGCTGCGCGATCCCAATGGCATTCGACCAACCTATTGGTACGAAGACGACGAAGTATGTGTGGTAGCCAGTGAGCGCCCACCTATCCAAACTGCTTTCAAAGCTAAAGAAGAGGACATCCATGAGTTGCTGCCCGGCCATGCATACATCATCAAAAAAGACGGAACAAGTGCAGTCAAAAAAATAAGAGAACCCAAGGAGAAAAAATCGTGTTCGTTTGAGCGCATTTACTTCTCTCGCGGCAACGACAGCGCCATTTATCAAGAACGTCAAAAGCTCGGGCGAAATATCGTACCGCAGCTCTTAGCAGCCACCAACTACGATTTGGATCGCACGGTGTTTTCCTTTATTCCCAACACCGCCGAAACCGCTTTTTACGGCATGATGAAGGCCTTGGAAGACCATCTCAATGACGTGAAAATAGCGGCGATCAGTAAGTTGAACGCACCCATTCAGGCCAGCGATTTGGAAACCATCTTGCGCAAACGTGCACGTCTCGAAAAAATCACGATCAAAGATGTGAAGCTGCGCACGTTTATCACACAAGACAGCGCGCGCGATGAAATGGTGGAAAGCGTGTATGATGTGACCCACGGCACCATCGAGCGCGGAGTGGATTCGTTGATTGTGATCGACGATAGCATTGTACGCGGCACCACGCTAAAAAAATCGATCATCAAAATGCTCGATCGTTTGGGCCCGAAAAAAATCATCATCGCTTCATCTGCACCGCAAATTCGTTATCCCGATTGTTATGGCATCGATATGGCCAAATTGGGCGACTTTGTAGCCTTTCAAGCAGCAAGCGCACTGCATAAGGAACGCGGCACCTACGATCTTGTATTCAACGCCGTATTGCGCAAATGCGAAGATCAAGAGTTTGCCGCAAAAGAAACGGTGAAGAATTATGTCAAGGAAATCTATGAGCCCTTTACACCCGAGGAAATATCGGCTAAAGTTGCAGAGCTGGTTACACCGGAAGGCATTCAGGCCAAAGTGGAGGTCATCTTTCAAAGCATCGAGGGTTTGCACGATGCTTGTCCCAACCATACAGGCGACTGGTATTTTACTGGCAACTACCCCACACCAGGAGGCAACAAAGTGGTGAACAAAGCATTTATCAATTACATGCGTGGTGTAAACGCAAGAGCTTATTGAGCCCGTTTGTAGAGCGGAACAGTACTGCACGGCTCACCAAACATCAAACTTTTGACGACGGGCTGGAGTCGGGCAGCGAGCAATGTATAAGCATGTCCATGAATCAGGGCATCGCTACACCCTTTGACCACCACACGCGCATCGCGATAATCGTCGGCATTGATTTGTGCAACGGTTTGATGTGCCAATAGCATGCTAGCCTCAGAAGCATTGGCTTGCGCCACCCATTTGGCTTTGCCGGCGAGATGACCAGCTACTAACATGTAGGCCCATTGCGGCACGATGGCGTCGGCGCTGCAATAAATGTACACATGAGCATCGGTATACATGGCCCAATCGTGTTCTTTGACCCACTCACGAAAATCCTTTTCGCGAAGAACAAGGCCTTGAAATAACAGAGGCGCCAAGTCCACAGGCATCCACTTTACGGCGGGTATGACTTGTTCCAAATCGATGGTCACCAACCCACTCGAAGCTACCTTATTGACAATCGTTGATTCCATGGTGCAAAGGTAGGGTGAATTGAGTTGAACCGTGCGCAGACAAAATCGAAACGGATGATGCTCATTGCGTGAAAGCAGCTAATAGACTATTGCGGTAAGGATATAGTTCTAGAGATCTTTGGGCATTTTGTAACTCGATTATTCATGGCAACCCTTCGTCTTGTTTCAACACCCCCCACCCCATAGATTTGATTTCTCCTTCATCTCATTAAATCCACATCACAAAAAAACCCGCCTCACGGCGGGTTGGGTTAGACTTTGTTTCATTTTGGGCAACTCGAAGTTGCATAAGTCAGGCCAGCGCGGGCTTGAACGAAAGTAGAATCAATTCGCGGTAGCGTTCTCCAAATTGATCGAGGCACCAATTCTTTAACTGAATCAACTCCTCTCCCTTGACCCACCGAATGGCTTTGGTGAGCTCTTTTCGAAACAACAACCGATCGAAACTTACTTTCAATAGGACTTGCTTACATAATTCCAACATGTTCATTCTTTCTTTTCCTTGGTTTTCCGAATGTAGTTCCAAAAATCATTCCTCCAACAATTTTTCGCCCGCCATTTCGCACCATTCATCGAAAAATTCCATGCAATTGGCTATTTTTTGGAGGCCTATATCATTTTGGCATACCCACTCAAAACCCCTAACGAATGCCTATTGGTTTTGGTGTGTGAGAGCCGCCATTATTGGCATTCCTTAACACATCCTCATTCACTCCCTCGCTTCAGACCGCATCCGTGTTGCAACGGCCCAAATGACATCAATCATTTTGCGCACACCGCATATTCGACTTAATTTTGCACCCCATTTGGACCCCACGGCCGCTTGGCATTTTACATCGAACGTATAACCTACGATTGTACCTCATGAAAAAATTGCACAACACCGTAGATCGACGCATCCTCAAAGAGCAGATCCAGCAACATGCTGAACCGCGCTTGACCGTTTCCTTCTACAAATACCATCACGTCGAAGATCCTCAGTCGTTTCGCGATACCCTGTTTCTGGATTGGAGCGAGCTCCACATACTGGGCAGGACCTACATCGCTTCAGAAGGCATCAACGCTCAAATCAGCGTGCCTACGCATCGGTTCGAGGCATTCAAAGCCCACCTCTACTCCATCCCTTGGCTGAACAATGTTCGACTCAATACTGCTGTGCAAAGCGACGACAGAGCCTTTTTTAAGTTGATTGTCAAATTGCGCAAAAAAATCGTAGCCGACGGCATTGAAGACCCCACCTTTGACCCTTCCAACACCGGTGTTCACTTGGATGCTGCGGCATTCAATGCACTTACCGACGACCCCAATACGGTGCTGATCGATATGCGCAACCACTACGAAAGCGAAGTGGGTCATTTTGAAAATGCCATTTTACCCGATGTGGATACCTTTCGAGAGGAAATCACATTGGTCGAAAACATGCTCAAAGGCCGAGAAGACAAAAACATTGTGATGTATTGCACAGGAGGTATCCGGTGCGAAAAAGCCAGTGCATACTTAAAATACAAGGGATTCCCTAACGTACATCAATTGGAGGGCGGCATTATCAAATATGCCAGGGATGCAAAAGAGCAAGGACTCCACAATAAATTCAAAGGTGTAAATTTTGTATTTGATGAACGCATGGCCGAACGCATCAGCGACGATGTCATTGCGGTTTGTCACCAATGCGGAACTCCGTTCGACGTCCATACCAACTGCGCCAACGAAGCTTGCCACATCCTGTTTATACAATGCGATAACTGCAAGCATGAGACGAACAACTGTTGCAGTGAAGAATGCAAATCCATTGCTGCTCTGCCCATTGAAGAGCAGCGCGCCATGCGCAAAGGTAAAATAGCCGAACGCAACGTATTCAAAAAAGGCCGAAGCGAAAAATTGAAATACATGTCGAAAGCCAACAAACCCGGCCTTGACGGGTGATGGACCTTTGATCCGATCATTTCATTTTTTCTAACCGATCAATATCGTTGCGCAATCGATTGACGCGGCGTGAGGACAAACGATCCAAAGGTTTGATGACATGGTAGACACTGTAATACCGTTTCACAATCCAGCGTCGACTGCTGTTGCCAGCTTCTAATGCTAAATAGTGATCGCGGCGGTGAACTCGCCGCTCTTTGTATATGCCCCATTTCAGAGATGGATATGCACGTTTCAAATCCAGCAACGCACGCTCCAACAGCTTGGACTGCTCTATGAGCAATGCAGATGTATTGGCATATTGGTTTAGGATCGAATCGCGCAACGCACGTTGATCTGTGCCCGATGGTGTTTGCGAAAGCCATTTTTTCAAAAGCGTTCGGTGCTGGCGCGCTATGCCGTCGAGTTGTCGGTGCAGCGTATTGATGCGCGCCATTTTTTGGCGCACCTCCTTGGTAGAAACACCAGTTTTCAATGCTTTGATAAGTTGCAAACGCTGCGCGGTAAGGCTTCTGTTGGTAGAGTCCAATTGATCGATGGGCCAATCCAGATCGTCCCAACCCATGGAACGCAACACCATCATGCGCTTGTGTTGATTGATCAGTCGCGAGGTCAATTCTTGCACATCGGGCAATGCCAGCAATTGACTGTCCAATGCAGCAATTAAAAATTCGTTTTGGATTTTGACCTCCTTTGCAATCGAATTCCATTGCATATCGAGCTCCACAAACTTCTGCCTCAATGCAGCGGTTGTCCAAGATGTGTCTGGGCGGTTAGCGGGTTGCACTTTCATTATGCTGCGCGACCACGATTTGTTTTTGCTCTTGGATCGACCCACGCCACGTCTTGCCACCTTTGCCTCACGCGCATAACCCGACCGCACCCGATCCAACTCGCGGATGCTGCTGCGTTGCTGCGTCCAGATCACCTTGTGGTATGACTTGTGGTCGTTGAGTTTGCGTTTGTTGAACTCCATGGCATCTGCCCGATGGTGTTTCCATTTTTGCAATACCGCTTCATTCAAACTATCGGCCAGCTCAAATTCGCTGCGATTCCGCTTTTTCTGTTCCAAAGGATCGCGGGGATGAAAATTCTGTTCAGCAATGTGCGTTTTTTTGTTAGCGAGCAATAGTGGATTTTCTGGATCAAAGTCATGCTCCAATTCGGCATGTGCCATCATGTAGCTCAGTGTATCCATTTGCGCAATGGCCTTGCAACCGGGACATTCAAATCCTTTTTGCTCCATTTGTTTAGGGCGCTTGAGAAAATAAAAGGCGCTGTCGGTTATGAATGCATCGTAGGTTTTGGGTTGCACTTGCAACTGCCACATCGGGTGTGCGGGCAGATGGTTGTAGATGAATGCCTCGCCCGATTTGAGGTAGTATCTGTAGTTGGGATTGCGTTGGAATCGAGGGCTGATGCGAAATGTAGGGTAGCGTCCGAGGGTGAACACATGGCTCAAGACGCCCCACAACGTGCGACGCCCATACACCACATGACCACTTGCCCAAGTGATGTCCATGAGGTACCATGCATTGTTGATCTCAACGGCGTTCCACATGTGATCGGTGAGAGCCACTCTCCTGCCCACATCAAAATCCATGGACTTGGCAATGCCCGAAATCTTTGCGCATGGCAGATCGGAGGCCGTGCACAGATCCAAGAACAAGGTACTGTAGCCGACACACGTGGCTTTCCTTTTCCTGAGCGCACGTTTGGAGGTTTCTTCAGATAGATCGCCTGCCAAATATTTTTTTACATCGTATTTGATGTGATGGGTGATCCAATGATGAATGGCTGCTACTTTATGGGAATCTGTTTCACAGTTTCTGGTCAGGCGCTGTGCCAAACGCTCTACCCGATAGGTTGCCCGAAGAGGAACTCGACGGTAGGGAGCAGGCGCTTGATGCGCATCCTGAGCTGCGACCGCTGCGGGAGCAATCAACAGTAGAACCTGCACTAGCATGCGTAACCTTAAAATGGAAATTGTCATTATCGCGTCCTATCGTCTAATGCGAATCCTTCAAATTTAGTTGAAAACAGGGAACCCCAATTCTGCCATGGCGGGAGCATGCTTCTGGTGCTTGTTTGGAGCGCGTTTGTTCCTCCGGTCTTAAAGCCATTGCTCTTCGCCCAAGCGATGATTGGCTATAGCGAAGGACCGGATGCAGCGCCGACAAAGGCAAACTTGAGCTCGAAGTCATTCCCTTTGGTCAAAATATGTGGTGGCATCGCGGGGTTTCATGCCGCGTCCAATTTTCAAAAAAGGCAGATTGTCAACGACAGCATGTTTCCAAAATTGTGTACCTGATGATTTGCGCTGTTTGTGCTCCTTGATCAACACACCTTGGTCACAAGTCGCGCAGACCGTTGGATCGAAGGGCTCGATGTCTAGCGCATGCTCCAACATTCATCTGTGGGAACAACGGCTGAGCAGATAGAAGAAACTGATCGGACAGAAGTCCGACCAGTTTTTGATGTAAAGCTCACAAGAGAAGATGCTTTATGCTTCTCTCGCTGATGCGCGACCGGTGGACAAATGATTGGACCAACCGGCGCATGATGCGCGTCCTGATTGTTGTATTGAATCAGCTATGTTTATCCGTATGGTATCAGAAACGCATCATCACCAAGGTCAACGCATGGGCAGAGGCTCAATTCCCCGGGATTAATCCCTTGAACTTCCACTCATCGCATAACACCTTGTGTATTGCAAACGCTTACCGCATGATCACCGGTCTTAGCCGGGACCCGCTTTGGTATTTTGAAAAATAACCACTGGCTACATTCTGCCATCGTGAACCTGAGAAGTATCAACCTTTTTTATCAACCACACGCCTCAAGATCCTCAAGCATCAAGGATTACGCCTCTTGCCCAACAGTCTTTTTGTTCAAAACCAAAAGCTCGCTAAGTACGATCTCCGTGGACGAGCGCTTCACACCGTCCTTCTCATAAGAGCGTGTCGCGATCTTTCCTTCCACAACGACCTCAGTACCCTTTTGCAACAACTTTTCCACGAGCTCAGCAGATTTACCCCATGCCACAACGTTGTGCCATTCCGTGTTGGTTTGTCGTTCACCTTTGCGGTCAACATAATTCTCGTTGGTTGCCATTGAAAATCGAGCCATTTTTTGGATCGTTTTGTTCTTGCCTGTACCGTTTTCAAATTCTTTCAATTCCGGTGCGTTGCCTACATTGCCAATAAGGCGAACACTGTTTCTAATTGCATTCATCTTAAAAAATAATAAAACGTTTAACTGTGTTTTTTTGTGTTTGTCAAATGGTCTACTCCAAATCCGCTGCAGTCGGTTTCGTTGTTTGACAGGGCAAAGATGTAGGCAACTTTCCGCCCCAGTCGGCGATTATCCGGATATTGCCGCTTATAATCGGCTAAGGCCGAATCGTAGTCAGGAGAACCCATTGTGACTCATCTTTTCAACTATTTATTAACCCGTGCTCTAGCCGATTAATCTTCGTTTATATTCGTGTCTCTCTTTTTATAACTACTAACAACTCTAAAATTATGTTCAACGAACCTTCTGTGTCGACGGGCAAGGCCTGTTTGCACTGCAAAGAGCCCATCAAAGGCCGCTCTGACAAAAAATTCTGCAATGATGCCTGCAGAAGCGGATTCAACAACATCAAGTATGCCGATTACAACTCGCATGTAAAAAAGGTGAACCAACGACTAAAAAGCAATTACAAAGTGCTTCAAAGTCTGCTCAACAATGAGCACGCAAAGTGGGTAAGCGAGGCTACTCTTGCTGCAGCCGGCTTCCAGTTCCAGTTCTACACCCATGTCCAATTGCATCCCGATGGGGCATTGTTTAAAATGGTTTACAATTATTGCTACACCGCTCATGAAAGGTCGATGTATTACATCGCCAAATCTGTTCCTGAGCATTTGACCGTTGGTCAATTCAAAGAACAGAGGGGTTTACTGCCCATTTGATGACAAGTGGCTTGTCGGCACAACCGAATCGGTTGTGCCGACATTGAAGCCACTTCAAGCAACTCAACAGGTATTTGACATGCCGATTTCAATGCGTTCAATTGTGCCTATTGTTGCACCGCTGTTCACTTCAAGCATGATTTTCATTTCAACGATTAAACCTTTGCCTGCGGACCTGATCATAAGGTCAAATTCAAAGCATATGAAAAAGTACATGATCCTATTGGCCATTGTTTGCATCGCAGCAATGGGCCAAGCCCAAACTCAAGCACAACCCGCAGCGGCCAAAAAAGAAATGAAGACACCGGATGAACGGGCTATGCAGCATACCAAAAAAATGACCGAACGCTATCAACTGAATCCGTCGCAAAGCGAGCGCCTATTGCAAGTCAATCGCGAGCATGCGCAAAACAACGCCTCATTCAAAAAAGAGGAAGAAGCCAGCAAAGAAGAGCGCAAAGCGCGTCGTGAACAGAGAAAAGCACTCCATCAAAAATACTTGGAACAAGTAAAATCGATCATGACGGCCGAACAATTCGCCGCATTCGAAAAGGATGTAAACGATCGCAAAGCCAAGCGCGCTGAAGCTCGAAAAGCCAAAAAAGCCTCGGAGGGCTAGTTCATTTGCGCGAAAACATGAATAGGTGTTTGTTGTTGAGAAAGGGTTGAATGTCTTTGCTAAAAACAAGAAAACCCAGATCTACTAGCCACAGCACGCCACCTCCGCCAAATGTAAGTGTATAAACAATGGGGACTTTGACGTCGGTGCCCAAATACAATCGGTGTACACCGAGCATGCCCAAGCTAACATTGAGGGCAATAGCAACTAAACGCGCATTGTCTTTGTGGTTCAAGCTATCCCCGTGATCAATACGCTCGAATGCGGGTGACAAGACCCACACGCCCTGTGCATCTTGTTCCATCAATGTCTGCATGGCCAATTTCTGAAGGTCCTGTTGGGCTGTGCATTCTCTAGGAATCCACAACGCGAACAACAGAACAAATTGAGCAATAATCTTCATAACAAAAAAATACCCGTTGCCTGAGGCAACGGGTATCAAATATCGGTTGATCGATTGGTATTTTCTTAGGAAATAATCAACATCGCATCGCCGTAAGCCCAGAAACGGTATTTTTCTTTGATCGCTTCTTGGTAGGCTTGCATCACCAAATCATAGCCTCCGTAGGCACACACGCACATGAGCAATGCACTTTCGGGTTGGTGGAAATTGGTGATCAAACAGTCGGCGATATTGAAATCGTAAGGCGGATAAATGAACTTGCTGATCCATCCATCAAAGGGCTTCAAGGTGCGCTCTGTGCTCACGCTACTCTCGAATGCACGCAAGACCGTATTGCCCACCGCACATACACGGCGACCGTTGGCTAAGGCTTGATTTACCATGGCCGCAGTATTCTCTGGGATGATGCACTGCTCGCTATCCATCTTGTGTTTGGTCAAATCTTCGACCTCCACTTGACGGAAAGTTCCCAAGCCGATGTGCATGGTAATTTCGGCCAAATTCACGCCTTTGATTTCGCAACGCTTTACCAACTCGCGGCTAAAATGCAAGCCTGCTGTTGGGGCTGCTACTGCACCTTCGTGCTTGGCAAATATGGTTTGGAACCATTGATCGTCCTCGGGCTCCAATGGACGGTTGATGTATTTGGGAACTGGGGTTTCGCCTAGCTTGTAGACCAATGCCTTGAACTCTTCGTGCGAACCGTCGAACAAGAAACGCAACGTGCGACCGCGTGAAGTGGTATTATCGATCACCTCGGCAACCAACTCGTCGTTTTCGCCGAAATACAATTTGTTGCCGATGCGGATTTTGCGCGCTGGATCGACTACAGTATCCCACAATAAACTTTGGGCGTTGAGCTCACGAAGCATAAAAACCTCGATCATACTGCCGGTTTTCTCCTTGTTGCCGTACATGCGGGCGGGGAAAACCTTCGTATTGTTGTTGATCATTACATCGCCCTCGTCGAAGTAATCGAGAACGTCTTTGAACATGCGGTGCTCAATTTTACCGGTTTGTTTGTGAACCACCATTAAACGACTTTCGTCGCGGTGTTTGGCCGGGTAGCTTGCGATCAATTCTTCGGGCAATTTGTACCTGAACTGACCTAGTTTCATCATGGAAATCAAGGCTGTACGATTTTTAATTTAGGGGTGCAAAGGTAATGCATTCCAAAACGAATGTAAAGGGCTAATTTCAAAACCATTGACAGCACTGCGTTTCACGCGATGGTTTATTTGCAAACCTCGCCAAACAAGGCTTTGGGCAACAAGGTTACGGCATGGCCTCGAGACGAGCCAATAACGCCTCAAGATCAATGCTTTGGCTTACGTGAAACGGATGGCTCGACACGCGCCTTAGAGCCGCCAAATAGGCTCCTGTGCCCAGTTTTTGACCAAAATCGTGCGCTATACTGCGGATGTAGGTCCCTTTGGCACAATTGATCTCAAAATCGATCTTGCCAGGAGATACCAATTTGATTTCAAAGCTCTTGACCGTAATTGGCACCGCTGGAATGATCATGTCTTGGCCCTTTCTCGCCGCCTGATACGCCCGTTTACCGTCGACTTGTTTGGCGCTGTACAGCGGTGGCCGTTGCCAGGTTTCGCCCACAAAACTCGCCCGCACGCGCTCTATGTCCTCTAGAGTCACGTGCTCGGTGCTTTTGGGGTTTTCGGGCTCGGTTTCCAAATCATAACTCGGCGTAGTACATCCCAAGACAATCGTTCCAGTATATACCTTTTCGCCCGACTGAATATCATCGATGAGTTTGGTGTATTTGCCGGTGCACACCGTGAGCAGACCAGTGGCCAAAGGATCCAACGTACCCGCATGTCCAATTTTGAAGCGTTGATCGTGTCCGTGCTCGTTGGGCGGCAATGGCGGCATATTGTTGCGCACATAGGCCTTGATGCGGTTGAGCACGTCGAAACTGGTCCATCCGAGGGGTTTATCGATCAACAAAAACGCCCCCATGGCAAATTCCTCGCGGGTGGCGAATGTATTGGGTTCGGGCAACACCAGTTCATTTTTCATGGTGCAAATGTAGCTTTGCGCACAGTGATATCCGTAGAAAACGATGTCTGTAATTTTTCCTATTTTTACCACATGGACATTCAGATCTTTCGAACCTACGTATTGTCGAAATCGGCTGTCACCGAAGAAACACCGTTTGGGCCCGACACCCTGGTGTACAAGGTGATGGGCAAGGCATTTGCGCTTTGTGGCATCGATGATTTCAGTGGTGTAAATCTCAAATGCGCTCCCGAACGAGCAATCGATTTGCGCGAACGCTACCATGGCATAACACCCGGCTACCACATGAACAAAAAACATTGGAATACCGTGGCCACAGATGGTTCAGTGCCCCTTGCGCTTTTCCAAGAACTCATCGACCACAGTTATGAATTGGTGGTGAACGGGTTGCCAAAAAAGGATCGTGCAAAACTTCAGTCGGGGGTACAATAACCACCCTCGTATTCGTTCATACATTTGATCAACGATAGAATTGGCGATAAGCGCCCATTGATCGAAACCATTGCTCTATTGACATTACAACTTGATCTATGTACAAACCAGTAAAATTCAAACGTATGCAAGAATTGGCTGCTGAACTCAGCGACCGTCTTGACAAACTGGAATCGGGCCAATTGTCCAAAACCCAATTGGAAGACCTTACCGAACACAGCCGCGAACTGTATGAGCGCTTGGTCGTGCTGCGATTCAAAGCATACGATCAAGAAGTGAAGCCACACGAAGAGCAAGCGGCGCCAGCGGAAGAATCCGTTGCGGAGACTGCAATTGAAACGCCACCGGCTGAGATTCCGGCATTCCGCATTTCGCTTCACTCCGAAGAGCCTGTGCTCCCCGTGCAAGAGAAAAAAGTGGAAGAACCCAAAGAAGCGGAAGTGGATCCTCGAC
>CANHSF010000005.1 GCA_947463065.1 Flavobacteriales bacterium
ACACGGCCGGCCCCCAACAACAAACGCGGCAAAGTGACTTCCAGTCCATTCGTTGGGATCTCATTGCCCGTGGCTGCAAATACTTGTTTGGTGCGTTCGTCCAAGGAATAGCTCCATGCGTTGAATGTGCTGGTGACATCGCGCAAGACAGCCCCAAAGCGCCATTTCTCAGAAAAATACTGCGCCCCGGCATCGATTCCAAATCCCCAAGCATTGGCAAAGCTGCCCACCTGGCGATAAATGATTTTGGCATTCACGCCCCAGGAAAATCCACTGCGTTGTGCGGAGTTAGCTGTTGCTGTGGAACCCTTTAAGCCTGGAAGTCCATTGCGCCCGTATGAAAGGATAAAAGCGTAGTCGGCTGCACTGAAGGTGGTGATTCGGTCATAGTCGATGTTGCCACCGGCATCAATGAGTTCAGTGGTATTGGGAATGTCATCCACCCCAAAACGAATGAACGACAACGCAGCCACACTGGATGAGTCGATTCGTTTTGCGATGGCAGCATAGTCGTATTTGGCAATGCCTGCGAAATATTCGCTGTGCATACCCGCCAATTGAAGGTCGCAACGCACACCTACCAAACCAGCGGGATTCCAATAGCCGGAGGTGACATCGTCCACTTGTGCCACTTGTGCCAGCGACATACCTTGAGCACGAGCGCCCACACCAATGTTCAAAAACTCATTGGAGTATTTTGGCGCAACGGTTTGAGCCCACCCCTGCGAGGCGAAACAAAGCCCCTGCACAAGGAGCAAGAATGGAATAATTTGCTTCATATTGAAAGGTGCACCGATAATGGCGTTATTGGCAAAAATACGCACGGCCTCTTCAACGCAAGAAGATTTGTTTTATTGCCGTTGCAATGGAATTCACATCCAATTGGTCCAATACGAGTGCAGATTGGTCGGTGAATTCAGTTAGCTTTTGTGCTGTTTTGGCGCCGAATGCCATGGCCTTAGCTTGTTGCGGAATGGTGTTGGTGCTGAAAAAGGCGACGACATTGCTTGGACTGCTGAAGATGTACAGATCGCAAATGGGAATCGGTATGGTGCGCAATTGGGTCCGATATACCACTACATCGATGACTTGTGCTGGTGGCAAATGAGATTGAACGGTGCGCAAACTGATATCCGAAACGGGAAAAAGCACAGCGCTTGTGCCAGCGATCTTTCGAAAGGACTCGGCAGTTTGTTCGGTGTTGTTGTTGTGGCCGATGAATGCAGGCGTGGTGTGCTTGCTCAGAGCGCGGGCTGTGCCTTCACCGATGGCGCCATAGCGCAGGTGGTTTTGTGGTTTTTGCCGATCAAAGAAGGCGTGAACCGCTTCTTGACTGGAAAAAAAGACCCAATCGAATGAGCGTTCGGGTAAATCGAAATTGACCGTCGATTTGTGGATCAGCGATTGACAAATCCACTGCACATCCATTGGTGAACATGCCGCGGCTATGGGTTGCCAATCTTTTTCTTCGCGGCTGACAAAACACTTCATGATCGATCAATGACCAAGGTTTCCAACGTTTTTTGAATGAGTTCGCTGGGCGATGGGCCGGCCACATGGATGCGCTGCATGGGCTGATCCAACCCGTTTGTAAAGGAGGTAAACACTTGCCAAAGACCATCGTGTTGAATGGCGTGAGCAGCCAGCGGGACCTGACAGCCTCCACCAACGCCGCGCAGTATCGCACGTTCGATCTGGACTGCTGCTGCTGTTTGCTCGTGATTGAGTGCTGCGAGTATGGTTTGCAGGCGTGTATCGTTGGAACGGCATTCCAAGGCTAGAGCGCCTTGAGCCGGTGCGGGTACAAAATCATGCGGTTCCAAAGCCAAAAGATGCAATCCGCTCAAATCCGGTGCGATGCGATTCAATCCGGCTTTGGCCAACACAATGGCCTGCCATGAACCGTCTCTCAGTTTTTGAATGCGGGTAGGGACATTTCCTCGAAGATCCTCGAATTTCAAATCGGGACGTATGTTTCCCAGGATCATTTTTCTGCGGATGGAGGATGTGCCCACAACGGCGTGCTCTGGCAATTCGAGAGGTTGAGACGGCTCGCGCACTTCTTCCTTGATGAGTATGACCTCATGGGGTTCTTCCCGTTCGGTGACTGCTGCAATCATGAGGCCATCGGGTTGTTGGGTTTCAAGATCCTTGTGGGAATGCACGGCCATATCGATTTCACCGGTGAGCAGCGCATCTTGCAGTTCCTTGGTGAAGAAGCCCTTTCCTTCGATTTTGTCGAAACTGAGGTGTTGGATTTTGTCGCCTTTGGTTTTGATGATTTTGATAATCACGTCATGACCAGCAGCGATGAGCCGCTGCTCGATGTAATGGGCCTGCCACAGGGCGAGTTCGCTTCCGCGGGTGCCGATGATGATGGGGAGTTGTGCCATAGATTGGTGAGAGAATGGAGTCGGTTAATTTTTACCGACTTCTTGCAAGAGCACCTCCTTGGCCATTTTCATGGGCACCGAGATGTATTTTTTTTCCATGTAAGCGACCACTTTTTCCAAAACGGCGCGCGATTGTTCGTCAAGTTGCTCGAGATCTTTGGCAAAGACGCTGCCGATGGCTGTTTCGCGAATGTTTTTGATCACTTGTGGAATCTCTTGCATGGCCAATTCCACTTGGCGTTCTTGTTGCATCTTATCGAACTCCTTCATGCCTTTGGCGATAATTGCCTCGCATGCTGCAATGGCTTGTTCGCGGAATGCGATGTTGTTTTTGGCAATCTCTTGGATGGTGGTCATGTCGGTATAATGCACATGAGCCAGTTGAGCAACGGCCTGATCGATGTCTGCGGGCAGAGCCAAATCGATCACCGGTAATTTTTTGCTACTGCCGTTGGTAATGGTCAGGAACAATTCGTGTGCAATGATGGCCTGTTCGGAGGCTGTGCAACTGATCAATGCATCCACACCTGCGTTGTAATAAGGCAATTCATCGAGCAACAAAAAATCGCTATTGAATTGACGTGCCAATTCCTCGCCGCGTTCTGCACTGCGATTGACCACGATGACATTGTGGTAGTTGTTTTCAAAAAGAAATTTGTGCAAGTTGCGAATGATTTGCCCTGCGCCAACCAGCATGATGCGCGCATCGTGAGGAAGTCCGGCCTCTTGAAAGCGTTGCCAGGCAAGCGAAGCAACACTCACTGGTTTTTTGGCCAAGTCCGTGTGCGTGTAAATTTCTTTCGACGTTTTTAAAATTTGTTTCCAAATCAAGCGCAAATGGTCGCCGCTCCAATTGTTTTTTTCGGCTTCTTCATAGCTGAGACGCATTTGGGTGATAATCTCGCGCTCACCGATCACCATGCTTTCTAGGCTGCTCGACACCTTCAACAAGTGTTCGAGGGCTTCATTTTCGTTGTAGCGTTCGCAACTTGAGGCAATGTTTTGCACGGTCTCGGCCTCCAGCGAAGGAAAAAGTGTTGCGATGAATCGGCCTGTGAAGCCTGGACATACGTAGTGATCGAGCGTAAAAACAAATTCCACACGATTGCATGTGCTGATATAGACCAACTCGTGAATCTGCAGGACTTCTTTTAGGTGTTCGATGCGCGCAGCGCGGGTTTCAGGCGCTATATGCAGCGAACCGATGAGGTCCAGAGGAAAGTTTTTATGGGTAATTGCGATTGTTCGCAAAGGATTGTTCGTCATACGCACTTGTAGTGAACACAAAAATGGCCCTTTGTGTTGCCTGCAAATGTCATGATTTTGTCATAAAGCATCGAATTGATATGGATCAGAGCCGAACGGGAAAAAGACTGATTTAGGTCATTTTTTGACAAACCGAGAGGAGCAAAAAAAAACAACGACTAGCGTTGTTTCTTTTTGAATTTTTTATTCTTGTTTTTGTTGTTCCCGAACTTTTTCTTTTTGCTCATCATGGTGTCCGATTCGAAATCCTTGAATTTATTGATTGGATTGACCTTGACGCCGCTCAGTACCGATGGGTCGTCGATGACGATTTGACCTTTGGACAGGTGTTGGAGGTCTTTGATAATGACTTCGTCGTAAACAATGTTGCGGTTCCAGTTGCTGGCTTGGTACTTCATGAGTTGAGCGATGGCGACGCTGAACGCCTTTTTTTCATCTCCCTCTGGCATCGCAGCACATTTCTCAACGAGTTTTTCTACGTAGTGACCATAGTGTCCAAAGGTGATTTTGTTTTGCGGGTATCGCAGGCGCTCGGGTTTGCTTTCCAAATGCTCGGGATCCGGCACTGGATATGGGCTATCGACATCCAATTTGAATTTGGACATGATGTGCAAATGATCCCAAAGCTTGTGATTGAAATCCTCGATGTCACGCAGATGCGGAAAAAGCTGGCCCATTACGCTTAGGATCGCACGAACACATTTGTTGCGCTCCTCGCGATCTTCTAAAGTTAGGGCGTGGTTGACCATGCGTTGCACATTGCGGCCGTATTCGCGAATAATCAGATCGGTACGTCGGCTATTGTATGGCTCAAAAATGAGGCTTGAATTGATGATTTCAGACATCGAAAGTCGTTAACTGGAAAAAAGTTGAGGTCAAAAATACAACACGCCAAGGCAAATTGGTAGATTTTGTGAAATGCCGATGGAACTTGACCAGCATGAATAGAGGATAGCGGGCGCCATTGGAGCGGATTGAGCCATCGAGTTTATAAACAAACCCCGGTTCACTTTTTTGATAACTCGCGTTGTATCTAGGGTAGAACTTGTGTTTTCTTAGGCCTTGAATTACCGGACATTTTCTTTGAAGCCTAAGTCATTGATTTTGTTCATATAAAACCATATCAACCAAAATGGAGAACTCACTCAGATTCGATTTGCCGACCAATAATTCTTCGATCATCAAGGTGATCGGTGTAGGCGGCGGAGGCAGCAACGCTGTAAATTACATGTACGAGATGGGCATTAAGGGCGTCGATTTTATCGTATGCAATACCGATGCACAATCGTTGGAAAAAAGTCCAGTACCAACTAAAATTCAACTTGGCAAAACATTGACAGAAGGCCGCGGCGCTGGATCTATCCCTGATATGGGCCGCAAGGCAGCCATTGAAAGTCTGAATGAAGTACATGAACTGCTTTCCGATAAAACCAACATGGTCTTCATTACCGCCGGTATGGGTGGTGGAACCGGTACGGGTGCAGCCCCCATCATTGCCAAGGCTGCCAAAGAAATGGGAATCCTTACGGTAGGTATCGTTACCATTCCCTTCATGTTCGAAGGCCGCAAACGTTCCACGCAAGCTGATCTTGGTTTAAAAGAAATGCGCGAGGCCGTGGATACGCTATTGGTGATTCGCAACGATAAATTGCGTGAACTCTACGGCAATTTGTCCCTCAAGCAAGCTTTTGCACACGCCGACGAGGTACTTTGCACTGCTGCCAAGGGAATCGCCGAGGTGATCACGCTAATCGGTACGGTGAACGTGGACATGAACGACGTCAATACCGTGATGAAAAACAGCGGCGTGGCCATCATGGGCTCAGGCCGTGCCAGCGGTGAAGGTCGCGCAAAACGCGCCATCCAAAGCGCTCTCGAATCTCCATTGCTCAACGACAACGATATCAACGGTGCAAACTTCATTTTGTTGAACGTAACTTTTGGCAACGAAGAGTTGTTGATGGACGAAATCAGTGAAATCACAGACTATATCCAAGAACAAGCAGGTCAAGAAGCCGAAGTAATCTGGGGATATGGACACGATGAGACACTTGGAGACGATATCTGTGCAACGGTAATCGCTACCGGATTTGCAGCAAAGACAGTGGATCATGCATTGCCCGCTCCTTCTGCCGAACCCAAGCGCATGTGGTTGGAGACTCAGGGTGCAAAGGAAATTACTCAGAAGATCGAAAAACCGCTTCCGCACGTTTCGGATGAGCCAGTTGCCGAGAATGTACAGCCCGAGCAGCCTTTTGTAAAAACCACTTTGGAAACACCAATTGAATTCGAATTCGAGGTGCACAACAATATCGCTCAAGATGTTATCACACAAGCTGAATTGTTTCCAACTGATGAAATGCCTGAGCTTTCGACCATGAAGTTTGAAGCGAATGAGGTTAGTCCAATCGAAACGCCAAAAGTGGATTTGACCCAAGCCAAAGTAGCTAGCGTTGCCAATGTTCAAGCGGATGCCAGTTTGAGCCATCGTGAAGATGTCTTGACCGATCGTCCTACACGCAGCGAGGTCAACATCCGCAATAAGGAGCGCGAAATGCGCATCAAAGAATTCACGATTAAGCTCAAAACACCAAGCGGATTGAGCGATCTTGAAGAGGAGCCCGCTTATTTGCGCAGAAAAGTGAATTTGGAATCGGTAAAGAACAGCAATGAAAGCACCGTTTCTCGATTCTCACTCAACGAAACAGTAGATGAAAATGGACAAAAGCGTGTAGAATTGCGCGACAATCCATTTTTGCATGACAATGTAGATTGATCTATACATCCGAGCACAATAGAGCCGATCCAAACCAGGATCGGCTTTTTTTTGATCAAAAAAAACGTTATTTATTGACGGTTAATTCTATGTTGCATCAACGGAGGTCGGTGAATTCGGATTATCTTCGAACCCGATTTTAAAGTCAAAAAAATCCTTGTTATGGAAGCTTATTTGGAGGTCTTTTCCTCACTGCCTGGCGTAGTTAGTCTGTTCACCTTGGTGATTTTGGAGTTGGTGTTGGGAATCGACAACATCATCTTCATTGCGATTATATGTGGGTATATTCCAAACAAGAACGAGCGCAAAAAGGCGCGCACCATTGGTTTGATGCTCGCCTTGGTGGTGAGGGTCATTCTTTTGTCTTTTATTTCGTTTATCACTAAAATGACTGCGCCTTTGTTCATGATAGGCGATAGTCCAGTCACTGGGCGGGGATTGATCCTTTTCGGAGGTGGAGCTTTTTTGATTGTAAAGACAATCAGCGAAATTTATCACAAGTTCAAAATATCGGATAAAGAAGAGTCTGCCAAGTCAAGAGAGATGACTTGGGCTGCTGCAATCATGCAAATTACCTTGATCGATATCGTGTTTTCTTTTGATAGCATCATTACAGCAGTGGGAGTAACGGCAGACAATCCCAATCCAGCGTTGGCCTTGGCAACCATGATCATGGCCGTGGTGATCTCTATGTTCGGCATGTTGTTTTTTGCGCCCTACGTCAGCGATTTTATCGAAAAATACCCGACCATCAAAATGTTGGCCCTTACATTTCTTATTGTTATTGGAATCATTCTCGTTGTGGAAGCATTGGAAGACGCGCACATGCTGCACCTTCCAGAAGGCATTAATGTCAAAACTTACGCCTACATTGCGCTGGCCTTCTCCATCATCGTGGAAACACTCAACATTCGTCTCCGCAATGTGAAAGCCCGTGGCGGCGTGTAATGCACTGTATTGCTTGATGTTGACCAACTAAAAGAGGGCCGCTTATTCAATGGCAGGCTACTTTTATGTGCAAATACCAATTTAATGGTATTGCAATGGACCAAGAAATATGTTCGTTTTGCAAACACATTTCAAACGAAGCATGCGAACCTATGAAACCATATACTTTGTTGATGGCCCTTATCATTTCGGCCATTCAAACCCAAGCACAACAACAAGATACCACCTACCAAACCTGCGAGGTTTCCATTGTTGCTCAGCGCGGCAATCGTTTGCCAGGTTCAGCGGAATACATCGATGCTAAAAAGTTGGCGTTGTTCAATCAGCCCGATATCAACAAGGTGCTTCGCACAGTGCCTGGGGTTCAGATTCGCGATGAGGAAGGATTTGGTTTGCGCCCGAATATTGGCTTGCGTGCCACCTCAGTGAATCGCAGTGCCAAGATTACCCTGATGGAGGATGGCGTTTTAGCGGCACCAGCGCCCTATTCCGATCCGTCCGCTTATTATTTTCCAACATTTGCCCGCATGGAAGGCGTGGAGGTGCTCAAAGGAAGCAGCCAAATCAAGTATGGACCTTATACCATAGGCGGTGCAATCAATTTGATCTCAACCTCTATTCCAGAGCAGTTTCGTGGCTTGATCAGCGCTTCGTATGGTCGTTTTGGAACCAATCAAGAACGCTTTTGGGTAGGCGATAGTGGTGAGCGCTTGGATTATGTTTTTGATGTCAACCGCATAGCCAGCAATGGTTTCAAACAATTGGACAATGGCGGCAGAACGGGCTTCGATCGTCGCGATGTGATGGGCAAGATTCGCTGGCACAATGCTGCTGGGGCCAAAGTAAAACAATCGCTGACCTTCAAGTTTATCCATATGTCGGAGGATGCAAATGAAAGTTACCTCGGCCTGACCTATACCGATTTTATGCAGACTCCCTATCGCCGCTACGCTGCCACGCAATTGGATTACCTCAATATGGAGCATCAAGACATCAGTTTGACTTACCGAGGCGATTTGAGCGAGCACATCAAGGTGGTTGTAACAGGCTATTATGGCACCACTTACCGCGATTGGTCGAGAGTGAGCAATGTGGAAGGAGTATCGCTCAATACCTTGTTGGCAGGCCCAGGCAGCAATGCACATGCGTTTGATGTGATGCGAGGAGAGGCCGATGGTTTGGTCAATTACCAAAGTGCTGCACGTACCTTCACATCGCAGGGTGTGCAGGCATCGGTGCACGTGCGCAAGAACGTTCGCAATGTGCAAATCGAGTGGGAGACCGGCGCCAGAAAACACATGGACAATGCAGACCGCTGGGCCACACAGTCGCAGTATCGGATGGTATCGGGTTGGATGCGGCTCGAAACGGCTGGTGTAAGAGGCAACGCGGAAAATCAAATTCGCAGTGCAGACACGTGGTCGGCCTATACCCAAGCTGCTCTACAATGGAGGGCCTTGACCTTGACGCCAGGGGTGCGCTACGAGCAAATTGAATTGACCAACGACAATTATGGGGTCAATGACAATGCGCGTTGGGGAGTAGATCGGGTGGTCGTGAACAATGCTTTATCGATGTGGTTGCCCGGTTTGGGATGGACCGTTCAAATGGAAAAGGGAACTTTATTTGGTGGTGTGCACAGTGGATTCTCGCCACCTGGAACTCCAGTCAATAACACCACAAATACACAAGCAAAAGCAGAACACGCCGTGAATTATGAATTCGGGTACCGCGTGCGCCACAAGTACATAAAAGCCCAAGGAGTGGTGTTTTATTCCGATTATTCCAATATTCTTGGCTCTGATAATATCTCTGGCGGTGGTGCTGGTACTGGCGATACCTTCAATGCTGGAGAAGCAGAGGTGTTTGGTGCAGAGTTGAATACGGAAGTGCAATTGTTTCGTCTATTAAAAATGAAATCGCCGCACGATTTGAATTTTCAGTTGGCGTATACCTACACCGATGCGCGCTTTGCCAACACGTTTGTGAACGGAGGAGGAGATTGGGGCAGCGGTTTGATCGAGCGCGGCGATCGTATTCCCTTTATTACTCCGCATACAGCAACCGCATCGTTGACCTACGAAACCAAGCGTTGGAATGCAACTGCTGTTGCACGATTTATTGGACTAACCCGCACGAAGCCAGGTACAGAAACAACCGTTGTTCCCGATCTTGAAGTGGCCTATGGCGATGTGAATGCCATTGCAGCGAGTTGCATTGTTGATGTGAGTTTCAATTATGTGGTAAAAAAGAATTGGAGCGTCTTCGGTATGGTCAACAATGTGTTGGATCAGGCCTACATTGTGGCCAATCTTCCACAAGGTTATCGCCCGGGATTGCCGCTGTCCTTTATGGCTGGTTTTAAGTATCAATTGAATTGATATTTGTAGCAGCAAGCGATCATTCTACGATTTAGCCCATCGGCACACCAAAATGCCAAAGGCGCATTCAGCGGTAGTCTGCTGATTGGATACGCTGGTTGTAACAGTCATTTTTCTGGCCTTTTATCATCAGCGTAACGTTGGCATTGCAGGCTAGCTGAATTGGATCCGTTGCGCGACTGTCAATCTTGGCAAACAAAACTGAGATGGCAAGCACATTTCACATCGATATAACCCATTCGCCGCATGTGTTGAATTTGGATGAAAACAAAAAGGCCGTCTCCTATGGGACGGCCTTATGAATTTAACGATGGTGTTATTGACCAATCGAGGGTGGAACAGCAATTGTTTTTTTCTTGTTTGCTGAATCCTGTTGCCTCATCATCTCTTCGCGCATTTTTTCTTGTTTGAGCATTTCGCGATAGCTGGGAACTCCAAACTCCTCAAGGAATTTGGTTACACTTTCGTTCATTTCTAAAACAGAGGGATCGTTCGGTTTGAATTCCGAAGCCATGATGGCCAAGCGATCGATGATTTGAACCTGGGTGCGCACATCGCGTTCAATAGCGCCTTGTCGCTCTGGATCGAGGCTATTGTAAAAGGCCACCTCTTGTTTGGCGATATCAAATAGTCGTTTGCTCAAATCCAATGCGGCTGTGCTATCTCCGGCCTGATACAGCATGTCAGCCACCTGCCACATGATTTGAGGTTGTTCGTAAGGAACATTTTTCTCGGGCATCACTTCCAACGATTTTTTGAGAACATTTTGTGCGAGGTCAAGTTTGCCTTCTGCAATCAGTTGTTCTGCCAAATGGTTGAATTGGAGGCGCAGGTTGGTGGTCATTCTGCGATTGTTCTCGTCCATGTTGATCGGAATATCTGTGCGGTCCATGTTGCCCCATTGGAATTTGGTCATCATGTTTTCGTACATGATTTGTGAAGCAACACCGCCGTCGAGATTGGGGTTGGAGTTGCGCTTGTGTTTGATGGGGGTGAGGCGGTAGGCCAGACCTTCCAATTGGAAATATTCCTCCAGTCCCATATAGGCATCGCCTCCGGTGGTCACGGCAAAGTAAACCGGTCTGTTCCAATCCATATTGCTCAATAGGTCGAGCACCATCAATTGTGCTTTGGTGATGTAGGTTTTCGGACGGCCATTGGCGTTGACCAATTGCCAAGTGATTTGATCCACCAACGAGTCCCCTTCATTGAGGTAAGGGCGGAAACGTTCCTTGGCGGCAGCATCTACTGGCATGGAGAATTTGTAAGTTGGCAGATAGGCGATTTTGCTTTTTCCATTTTCTTTGAATTTAGCATCGTCCAGCGCATAGGTCATGGCTTCACTCACGGGCATGAAGTCTTTGGTTTGGTTGTCGGGATCGAGGAACAACACATCGCGCGTGCCCTGACGGTATTTTTGTTCGGGCATTTTGAATGGGACGGGTGCTCCATCGTATGCGCGGCGTTTCATCTGATCGATATACCAGTCGGTATTCAGCAAAGACAAATTGACCACACGCACATCGGTACGAATGCCTTCAACCTCTTGTGCATACCACAGCGGGAAGGTATCGTTGTCGCCGTTGGTAAATATGATGGCGTCTTGTTGCAAGCTTTGCAGGTAGTTGATCGCCATGGCAATACCTGTTCGGCGATTGGCGCGGCTGTGGTCGTCCCAGTTGGCGCTGCACAAGATGATCACCACAGGGAAGGCCAATGCAACTGGAATAATGCCTTTGAGAATGCTGTCGCCTTGAAGAGCTTTGCCAATCACCAGCATTAGAGCCATCAAAGCTGTAGCAACAAAAGCAATAAGCAACAAAGAAAGACCAAAGGCATTGGTGTCGCTAGCTACGAACTCCACTGCAGCGACAATACCAGCACCGCCAATGCTCATGCTTGCAATGGTGCTAAGTTGTTTGTGGGTCAGCGACACGATGGCATGGTAAAGAGCGAACACACTCAATCCAATCCAAATGGTAAAGGCGTAGAATGAACCGGCAAAGGCATAATCGCGTTCCCTTGGCTGCAAGGGGGTTTGGTTCAAGTAAACCACAATGGCTGCTCCGGTTAGCAAGAACAATAAGGTAATTACAAAGAAATCTTTGGGTTTGTAGACCAACTGAAAAACCAAACCAATAAGACCAAGAATCAAAGGCAAGTAATAGTATTTGTTCGCGCCTTTGTTGCTTTTCTCCATGTCGGTGAGTTGTTCGCGGTTGCCTATGCGCTCCTCGTCGATGGCATCAATACCACTGATCCAGTTGCCGTTTTGGAATTCACCGTGACTTTGATTGTCATTTTGACGTCCTGCAAAATTCCACATGAAGTAGCGCAAATACATCCAGCCAATCTGGTAATTGGAGAAGAATTGGAGCTCTTCGCTTTTGGATGGAACCATTTTTTCATAGTAGCGGTCCAATTTTTTGATCACGCTACGGATATCGGTCTCTTCGATTTCTTTGGGCAATTGACCGCCTGATTTGGAGTAATAATTGAGCGCGTATTCGTACAGCGCGATTTGTTGTTCATTGGCAGTGACTTTCTCTCTGCCGCGCTCGGTATTGTAGTCTTGGTAATTGCTCCATTCTTTGTATTCTGCAATGTGGCTGTCTTGGCTGCTGTGCATGCGCGGAAACCAACCGCTGAACTCGCTGCGGTAGTTTGGAATGGAGGCTTTTTTCTCTCCACTCTCGACGTACTCTTGCTCCAGACGAAGACTCTGATCGCTGTGTGTTGCAATGTATTGCTGAGCTTCATATTCGGTGCGGCACGAGATCACTCGTTTGTCGCGTTTGCCGTTCTCAATCACACTGAATGACTTCACATAAACCGGAGCGCCGTCCAAGTAAGGTTTTTCGAGATCGGTTGGCGTGTTGAAATAATTGCCGTGCAACAAAGGACGATCGCCATATTGTTCGCGGCTGAGATAGCTCAACAGTGCAAAGAGGTTCTCGGGATTGTTTTCATCCATTGGAGGATTGGCTTGCGAACGAACAATGACTGTGGCAAACGTGGTGTAACCGATAATGGCAACAGCAATGGATAAAAGCGCGGTGTTGATCCAAGCCTTGCCTGCTCGATGACTGTACCAAATACCAAAGGTCAAAAGGGCGACAACAAGCACCGCATAGGTAATGGCCCCCGAATTGAAGGGCAAGTTGAACGAGTTCACGAACAGCAATTCAAAGTAGCCGGCCAATTTCACGAAATAGATGATGATACCCATTTGGAACGCTCCAAGGATGAGCAAGGAGAGGATACCCGTAAGGACAATGCCCCATTTGGTGACCTCATGCTTTTTGAAATAGTAAACAAAACAGATGGCGGGGATGGCCAACAAATTCAAGAGATGGACACCGATAGAAAGCCCCATCAGATAAAAGATGAAAATGATCCATCTCAAGTCACCGCCTTGATCGGTGCTGCTTTCCCATTTCAGGATGGCCCAAAATACTACAGCAGTAAATAAACTCGACATCGCGTAAACCTCTGCTTCAACGGCTGAAAACCAAAAGGTATCGGAGAATGTGTACACCAATCCACCGATCAATCCACTGCCGATAACAGCAGCAATTTGACCTGCAGAATATTTGGATTCATCCACGGAAATGAATTTTTTGGCAAAATGCGTAATGGTCCAAAAGAGGAACATTATGGTGAGACCAGAACAGACTGCCGAGAGCAAATTGATCATGTACGCTACATTGGAAGGGTCTGCTCCAGCAGAAAAAAGGCGTCCGACCAACATGAAGAAGGGCGCTCCGGGCGGGTGGCCTACTTCCAATTTATACACCGATGAAATGAACTCGCCACAATCCCAAAAAGGCATCGTGGGTTCAAGAGTAAGAATGTAAACAATGGTCGACACGATGGCTAAGGCCCACCCCGTGATGACATTAATTTTTGAAAATTGCATATTTCAGTAACTTTTGTTGATCCAAAGACCATCCTGCAAATGGGCAGTTTATCTTCGATGAAGCGCGAATTTATTGCAATGCGCCACCATTTTGTGACAATCCTTCCATAAATATCCAAAAAGGTGTTAACATCCTGATTCACAGAAGGTATCTGCCTGTCTTGCGGGTGCATGAAGCAATTGATCCTACAAAGCATACTGCATATTTCGTCGGCGTTGGTTAAATTGCCCAACAAATACAAGCCGAATGAGTCGATCCTTTTTAAAATTCCCTACTCAAGAGTTGCCCGAACGAGGCAGACAGTTGAGCGAGAAATACCGAAACGCACATCCATTTCCACACATTTATTTCGATGATTTTTTTGATGCAGATGCGCTTCGTCCGGTAGTGGAAGAGTTTCCAGAACTTGGCAAGGAGAAGGCTGACATCAATTACGTCAACCCCAACGAAGATAAATTCGCATCCAAGGGCGAGGCACGCTTGGGACCTGCAGCCAAAGACTTGGTGCACTTGCTCAATTCCGAGCCGTTTTTGCAGTTTTTGCAAGAGATGACCGGAATTCAAGAAACCCTTATTCCTGACCCCTATCTCGAAGGTGGAGGATATCATCAGATAAAACCGGGCGGTTTCCTCAAGGTGCATGTGGATTTTCATAAGCACCGTGCGATGCAACTCGATCGCCGCATCAATGTTTTGGTTTATCTCAACGAGGATTGGCATGAGGAATATGGCGGTCATTTCGAATTGTGGGAAAGGGACATGAGCAAGTGTGCGGTGCGCATAGCTCCTCTGTTCAATCGAATGGCTATTTTTTCGACCACCGATTACAGTTGGCACGGACATCCCGATCCACTGACGTGTCCGCCAGATCGAAGTCGTCGCAGCTTGGCTTTGTATTACTATACCAATGGCCGACCCAACGATGAGATCAAGGCAGAAAACAGAAGCCGCATCACAACCACCTTCGTGGCACGCGATGGGCAAGATTCTTCCAAGATGAAGGTATTCAACGGTGTGGTGAATTTTGCAAACGATGTTATGCCGCCATTTCTCGTGCGTTGGATCAAAAAATTTAGAAATACCTGATGGGACGTATTCCGACTTTGTATCCCCACGCCATCGATGTGGAACCGCACACCGAGTACAACCACTATCCGGTTCATTTGGAGCGGTTGCGGTGGCTGATCAAAACCATCGACGAGGAACGCCCTGCGGGAACAGTGCGCATCTTGGACGTGGGTTGCGGCACAGGCAACATCACTTTGCCTTTGGGATTGATTCCGCAAGCGCAGGTAGTGGGCATTGACATGTACCAGCCCAACATCGACGAGTGCAATCGCAAAAACACATATCCCAATGTGCGGCTTGAATTCGCCCGCCTCAATGATTTTGCGGTCGAGGATTTTGATTTCATCATTTTCACCGAAGTACTCGAACATATTCCTCAATACGATACGATTCTTTTGGATTTGTCCCAACGCATGAAGCCCGGTGCTCAGATTCTGGTGACCATTCCCAACGGATGGGGGCCTTTTGAGTGGGCCATGACTCCAATGTATGTCATGCGACGAATGGGGTTGAACGGCTTCATCGCTAAGGTCAAACAATGGGTAGGTAAGAAGGAACCCTACGCACTTAATCAAGAGATCGATCCCCACGTCAATTTTTTCACGTGCAGGCAAATCCGAAGAGACAATCAACGACTCGGATTCACCATGTTGGAATTTCGTAAGTCGTTTGTTTTGGCTCCAATTTTCGAAACCTATTTGCCATTTGTTCCGCTCACGCGTTTAGCCTATTGGGACAATCGATTGGCGCAAGTGCTTCCTGCTGCTTTGGCCAGCGGATGGTACTACCGCATCCGCAAGTAACACGTGTTGAGATAAATGCGCCTGTGAATTGCGCCACAAAAAAAAACTTGGACACGGGGTCCAAGTTTATGGTGTTGTTTTGGCATGCTGCCAGCAATCAATGTTTTTTCATCAATGTGTGACCTGTACTTTTTGCTGAGTCCATCCGCGATCGGTCGTGATATGCAAATAATACATGCCTGAAGAAAGTTCGGACAGATCGACCGATCGTTCATTCGGTGGGATGATGCGCACCACTTGACCGAGATGATTGCACAATGCCATGCCTTTGACTTGCACCGAAAGGGGAATATTCCATTGCAAGAGATCATCAGCCGGGTTGGGGTATACGGTTATGGCAGCCGATGCGTGCTCGTTTACAGAATCGGTGCAATCGTCATTGATGCCAAATTGATCCCCTCCATAAAAAGAGCCACTGAGAATTTCAACTTGTCCCACAAGGGCGTTGTTGCTCATAATCTCCGCGAAAATGCCAAGGGCCTCCAGAGGCTCGTTGGACACCAACTCAAGATTGTAGCATCCATCCGGAATGCACACGGGAATCGAATACGTATTGAACGGTGCAACGGCTTGCTCAAATTCCAAGAGGATTTCATCGCCCTGTGTAATGAGAATGTTCAGAACATCGCTCATATTGTCCAGTTGAAAGTCGGCGTTGAGGGTTATGATTGCTCCTGTATCATCGCAGTCGGTGTTGTCGATTGCAATGGTTTGGCAATAGGTGTTTTCGCACAAATTGGTGGCAATTTCCAAACAAACTTCGTACGTGCCATTTTGCAAATATGTGTATTGGTTCAAGTCGGAAGCGGTTTCAAATGAATTGCCCAGACTCCACATGTAAGCGGCCACTCCGCCGCCGGTGTAACTCAGATTGTTCAATACTACTTGCCCGGGCAGTTCTGTGGTTTCGTACTCGAAATAGGCTTCGCACGTGCCATCAAAACAAGTGCTGTTGATGCCGAAGGCTAGTGTAAGGGAATAGGCATCTTGGTAGGTGATGAGCGCATTGTTCAATACCGACGAGCCATTCATCAATAGATCATAGGATAAACCAGCGCCAGCTAGAATGGGCAAGCACGAGTCAAAACTCAGGGTGTAGCAACCATCAGCCAGGCATTGAACCCACTCGTGGGTCATGAGATTCTCATCGAAAGATAGAATCTCAGTTAGTGTTTCATTGGTTTCAGTGTTGGTCAACACCACACCGATACAGTTGGTTCCACCGCTATTTATATCGCTCACCAGAACAAGTCCCACGTTGGTGCACACATTGCATTCGGGCACGATTACTTCAATGTTCAACTCAACATTCGGGCATTCTGCACTGGATGCATTTGCTGTTACCGCATATACACCGGCTTCATCGAAATGATGCATAATCGATTGATTATCGGTTACCACCTCGTTGCCGAATTGCCATACAATTGGACCCAATGCTGATCCTCCTGGTATTTCGAATAGGATGTCGCCGCATGTTTGGCCTGGTCCTGACCAAATCGAAAAATTGCAAGGCGTTTCGGCCTCCACAACGATGGTGGTGCAAGCTTCCAAAACACCGCAAGCATCGGTTTGAATATGACTGCACACCACGTAATCACCAGGTTCGGTGTAGTTGTGCAAGGCGACCCAAGTGGCTTCTAGGGTTGTTCCGTCACCGAAATCCCAGAACATGGGATATACTTCGGGATTGCCAATGGCAGTGAATTCGAACCACCCTGGCTCAATTTCCACGGCGTTCAGAGCTAGCGTGCAATCAACACCTTGGCAGTTGCTATTCAGGTTGAATTGCAGTTCCATGGTATAACCGTCGCCGTTACTGCCATAGGTTGTGCCTTCGAGGTTCCAGTTGCCGCTGGCAGTGTGAGCGAAGTAGGTATTGCCGTCAAACGATTGATTGCCCTGGAATACAAGCGTGTAGCAGTCTTCGGGCAGGCAATGCGAGTAATACTGTGCGAACTCTGCACCCACAAAGTTGTATCCTCCCGATGCAACGGCTGAATTGCTGCTATTGTAAAGTGTCCATTCCACTTGATCCATTCCGCCATAGCTCGGGTAGGAGGTGAAACTGAATGCGACCATGTCACAATCCAAGGTACAATCGCCATTTACCGAAATCAATATTTCATAGCCATAGTTGCCCGCGTTGTTAATTGCGTCGATGCTGATGATGTCGGCTTGGCTACCAATGATAGGTGTTACAGCATTCAGATCAAAAGGCGAGTTGGTCATGGCGGTAATCAGGTAACAGCCATTTTCGAGGCATACGTTGTGGTCATAATACGGATCATTGACGCTGTATTGTGCCATGCCCGATTCGATTGCTTCCATATCTGAGGCATTGTAGATATTCCAGGCCAAAAAGCTTGGTCCGCCCTCGTTGATGAAACTGTCGAAACCGAATGAGAGTTCGGTACAGGTGGTGCAGTTGTTGATCTCAACTTCCTCGCAAACCTCGACGGGGTTTTCGCAGCCCTCGCCCTCATACCAGGCGCAAATGGGATACACCCCGTTTTGCAATTCTAATGTAATGACATGGCCGATCATACCGGTCTCAACACCTCCGATGGACCAGTGGATTTCGGCATTGGGCGAAGAGGATGAGGCCTGCAATATGGCCAGTCCGCAGACGGTGGGTATTTGCTCGATGTTTAAGCTGCAGGTTTCAGGACAGTTGACCAATATGGTTTCGCACAGCTCTACGGCTTCGGGACAATAATCTGAACTGTAAAGAGCGCACACCTCGTATTCACCGCTCGCAGCATATTCGTGCGAGCTGAAGTGGCCGCCATCTGCAATGGTGCCATCCCCGTAATTCCATAATACCGATTCTCCAGGAGTTAATTCGCCGACCTCAAAATTCCAAGTTGAACAGGCGTTGCTTTCAGCGGCATACATGGAAGTTGGGCACACAATGGTGTTGAAACAGTCTTCAATCGTTACCACTGCGTAAAGCGTGATGTTATTGGGACACGTTCCATCGCTGATCAAGGCTGTTACCGTATACACGCCCGGTGTATCATAGTAGTGATCGGCTACTGTGGTTGCCGTTGTGGTGGATGGGCCATCGCCAAAATTCCAACTCACCGGCGCATTGTTTGGGTTGTTGCCGCCTTCGAAATGGACATGTCCGCATTGCGATTCATAGGTCAAATAGAGTTCGCCAACACAATCCCCATTGCCTGTTCCCCCGCATGGAGCAACAGCGATGGTGGTGCACAATTCGATACCGTCTTGACAGTAGGCGTTCCATGCTTGCACACAAACTTGGTAAACACCCAACGAGTCGTAAACATGCGATACATTGTTTTGACCCACTGCACCGGCGCCATCACCAAAGTCCCATACGATATTGCCAAATGCACCCATGTTGTTGACATGAAAAACATAGCCGTGACAACCGTTAGGCTCAACGGAAATAATATCTGGGCAGTTGCTGTTTGAACAATCGGGAGCCTCAAGTTCGATGCAAATGGTGGTGGAGCTTTCGCACGTGGCGCTTGCATGGGCCAAGCATATTTGATGCGGACCGGGCGTTTCGAATACCACAGACCAATCTGCAGAAGTGCTTTCTATGGCATCGTCAACAAACCAATAATTGGCACCGGACTCTTGTCCATTGTGCGATAGGCTGTAATGCCCGCAAAGGTCTCCCGGAGCAATGATAATCTCGTTGGGACAACCGCTGTTGTTGGGCACCGTATTCATTTCAATAGCAATGCAGGTATCGGATACACATACGGGAATGTCACCGTCGTAAAGGGCTTGAAACAAACATACCTCGTATGTGCCATTGGCGGTATAGGTGTGTGCGGGAGCAAAGCCTTGGGTGTTGGTGTTATCGCCATAATCCCAAGCAAACAAGCTAGTGAATCCAGTGGTGGGTGTGCTGTTGTTGGTCACGGCAAGCACGCCATCATCTTGAACAGTAGGAATAAAAGAAGCTTGGCATGCGATGCTTTCCAAAGAAACACAGAAGCCAAAGGAGAAGGGAATGTTTTGCGAGGTTTGGAAGATGTTGAAGCTGGAGGTGTTCTCGCCAATCACCTCGAAAGATTGAAGGTGCTGGGCTGTTCCAAATCCTGCGGTATAACTGAATGTGGTAAAATAACATCCTTCGGGCAAGCACAGTTCATGGGTGAGTGTGCTGGGCGCTCCGTTGAGCGAAATGGTGCCTTGCGATTGTATTTCCTCCATTTCATTGTATATCGTATAATTCACGGTATTGACAATTTGGGCAACACAGCAAGTGGTGAATTGAAATGCAGCGGGCAGTGAGCCATCTGGACATTGAGCAGAAGCCGGACGATGGAGGCCACACAAAAATGCAATGCTCAGAAGAGATAGGAGGAGGTGTTTCATTGGTTTTGGTCTTGGTAAAGTAAGGACGCAACACTGGTTTAAATGGTTGCAATCCAATTTTATAGTGCATTTCGAAACGTCGATCGAGGACGAATGGAAAGAAGCCTTTTCTGTCTTTGGTCAACGCAGAATAGAGGGCCTCGCTCAAACAAAGCGTGGATCAATCTCCATAATGTGGCCACAATTTTTGCACGTTCGCATTGCTTCACTACCATAAAAGGCCTTGAATTTGGGCAAAAAATCCTTTTCCACATCGTGCAATTCAAAGCGATAATCTTGCAATTGGTGATTGCATTTTTCACAATACCACTGCAAGCCATCGATCATGCCGGTGCCCTTGCGCTTGCGTTCGATCACCAAGCCCACCGTGTCTGGGCCTCTGCGCGGTTGATGTGGAGTATTTGCGGGCAATAAAAACATTTCTCCTTCGCGTATGGTTATGGTCACCGCTTTGCCATCTTCCTGAATACCGACTTCGATGTCACCTTTGATTTGGTAAAAAAGCTCTTCGGACTCGTTGAAGTGGTAATCCTTGCGGGCATTGGGGCCGCCCACAATCATCACCAAATAGTCGCCGCTCTCTTTGTAAAGATTTTTATTGCCTACAGGTGGTTTGAGCAAATCGCTGTTTTCTTCGATCCATTTGTGGAGGTTAAAGGGACGTGTGATCATGTCAGAAGAATGTATTTATGCATTGAGTAAACTATCTTTTTTGGCTTTGCTGAGGTCGAATAGGACATCGGTATTTTGCTCTGCTGCCGTGCCTACAACAAGCACATCAGCACCCGCGGCGTAGGCCCGTTGCGCATCTTCGTAGGTTCTGATGCCACCACCTACAATGATAGGGAGATCTGTGATTTTTCTGACCGCTTCGATCATGGCGGGGTTGACTTGTACATCGGCACCGCTTCCGCCGTCCAAATAGAACAATCTAAGCCCAAGCATTTCGCCAGCCATTACAGTCACTGCCGCGATCTCCGGTTTATTGTTGGGAATGGGCATCGTTTGACTGATGTAAGAGGCTGTTGTGGGTGTGCCGCAATCGACCAACAAATAGCCCGTAGGCAATGTTTCCAATCCGCAGGCACGTATGCGCGGTGCTGCACTGACCTGCTGACCAATCAAAAGTTCAGCATTTCGCCCAGAAATCAAAGACAACATCAACAAGGCATCGGCCTGTGCGGACACTTGTTGTGCACTGCCGGGAAAAAGCACGATCGGCAATTGAGATGCCGCGCGGATGGAGCTCAGCGTGTTTTCAAGTTGATCAGAAGAGAGCAAGCTGCCGCCAACAAATAGAAAATCCACTGCGCAGGAGGCCGCAACATCCAAAGTCATTTTCAATTGCCGCGAGTCGGTACATTTATCGGGGTCCAATAGCAGCGCCAGTGCCTTTTGCTGGTGGCTGCGAATGTGATGGATATGTCGCTCAACGGGCTTCAATGCCTCCAAAGATAAGGGAGATATTGAAACAATCGAGTGGGTTTACCACCGCTGAAGGCAGCAGACAAAACCAACCGGTTGTTTCGTGTTTTCCTATGGCCAAGATCTGCCAGAACATTTTCAAACAAGATTTAGCCCATGACCTTGAGCTTAGCAAATCGCAACAGAAGTTGTTTTTGCCCCTCTTTTGGGAAGAATATGGTTGCCTTAACATCGGGAGCTTGGCCATCCAAAGCGATGACCTTGCCTTTTCCAAACTTGTCGTGCATCACTTCGGCACCCACGATTATTTCCTCAGCACTCGAGTATTCACCAGAAGGAATTGCTGGTGCTGACGTGGATACTTTTTTGAAGTTGCGCGGAGGAGCAATCGGCGAAGGAGGTGGCTCGTTGCGGGCACTTGGAGCTGAAGCGGCAGCTGGGGATGTTGTTGGTTTTTGCGAAAAGCGGTTGTTGACACCAAAGAAATGCGAGCGCTCTTGGTCAAAACGAGTTGAGCTAGGGCGCTGTGTTTCTTCGGGCATTTCGAGGAAGCGTTCGTCGATTTCCTCGATGAATCGGCTGGGTTCGCAGTGGCTGATTTGTCCCCAACGATAGCGGGTTAAAGCGTACGAAAGTGTGGCTTTTTTCTCGGCTCTTGTCAATGCCACATAGAACAGACGTCTTTCTTCCTCCATTTCTTCCCGCGAATTGAGCGACAGTTGGGAGGGAAATAGGTTTTCTTCAAGTCCAACAATATTGACATACGGGAACTCCAGGCCTTTGCTGGCATGAATGGTCATGAGACTCACACGATCGTTGTCTTCGCCTTTGTCTTGATCTGCATCGGTGAGCAAAGCCACGTCGATGAGGAAATCACTCAGGGTGTGAATTTGCAGCGGGTTGGCGTCATCCAGTCGGTCACTGAACTCTTTCATACCATTGAGCAACTCTTGAATGTTTTCGTAACGGGCTACTCCTTCGGGGGTGCGATCGCTGTATAGTTCCTTCAAGAGGCCACTTTCCGATGCAATTTGATGGCCGAGATCATAGGCATTGCGCACATCCAGCGCAACACGGAAACTCTTAATGAGGGTGATGAATTCTTGAATCTTATTCCATGTAGCTCCATTGATGCCCAACTCGGGCGAACGTTCCAACATGTCCCAAATGCCCAAGTTCTTCTCAGTTGCACCGACCACAATCTTTTGCACTGTGGTATCGCCAATGCCGCGCTTGGGATAGTTGATAACCCGTTTCATGGCCTCCTCATCATTTGGGTTGCAAGCCAATCTGAAATACGAAATCAAATCTTTGATCTCTTTGCGTTGGTAAAAACTGAGCCCACCATAAATGCGGTAAGGGATATTCAGTTTGCGCAGCGCTTCCTCGAAGGAACGGCTCTGGGCATTGGTGCGATATAGAATGGCGAAATCGGAGGGTGCTGCTCCATTTTGTTGACGCAAGTAGAAGATTTGATTGGCCACAAATTGGCCTTCATCGTTGTCTGTTGCGGCTTTATGCACTTTGATTTTGTCCCCTTCGTCGTTGGAAGTCCAAACGTCTTTTTTGATCTGTTCCTTGTTGTTGGATATGATCGAGTTAGCGGCATTAACTATTGTCTTTGTGCTGCGGTAATTCTGCTCGAGTTTGTAAATGCTGAACTCGTCGTAAATGCCATATTCCTTCTGAAAATTCAGAATGTTTTGAATATTGGCGCCGCGGAAAGCGTAGATACTTTGCGCGTCATCGCCTACAACACAAATGTTGGCGTGGCGGGCAGCAAGTTGCTTGACAATCAGGTATTGCGCAAAATTGGTATCCTGATACTCATCCACCAATATGTACTGGAATTTTTCCTGATACTTGAGCAGAATCGAAGGGAAGTCACGCAGCAGCACGTTGGTTTTGAACAGCAGGTCATCAAAATCCATGGCTCCTGCTTTGAATAGTCGCAAGTCGTATTGTGCAAAAATCTCACCCAATCGCGGTTTTCCACTCATGCGATCTTCCGCCATGAGGTCGGAATTGTTGATGTAATCTTGAGAGGAGATGAGGTTGTTTTTTGCGCTGGAAATGCGGTTGTAAACGATACCGGGTTTGTAGGTTTTATCGTCGAGATTAAATTCTTTGATGATGTCCTTGACCAGATTCTTGGCGTCTGCGGTGTCGTAAATGGTGAAATTACGCGGATAGTTGATGTGCTCAGACTCGATTCGAAGAATACGCGCGAAGATGGAGTGGAAGGTCCCCATCCAAATGTCTTTGGAATGCGTTTCACCGATCAGATCTCCGATGCGGTGCTTCATCTCTTTGGCGGCTTTATTGGTAAAAGTCAGCGAAAGAATATTGAAGGGATCCACACCATTTTGGATGAGGTGAGCAATGCGAAAAGTGAGGACCCTTGTTTTACCAGATCCTGCACCAGCGATCACCATCATGGGGCCGTTGATTTGTGCGGCAGCAGCGCGCTGTGCGTCGTTGAGTTGAGATAATAAGTCGTGTACCATTGGTCAATTGCGGCCACGAAGATATATCGCTTTACACGCGCTAAGTTCTATTGTCAGTAAGATTAGAAAAAACTTCCTGCGACGTTCTATTGGGCATTGCCCAATTGTTTGAGGTGCACCACATGCGATCGAACTGCTTGCAAAACGGTACGATGTGCATTGTACTGCACACCAAACTGGGTACACATTTCTTGAACAATTTTACTCAATTCGGGATAGTGGATGTGAGAAATCCGAGGAAACAAATGATGCTCCACTTGAAAGTTGAGGCCTCCAGTGAACCAAGAAACAATTTTGTTGTTCATAGCAAAATTGCTCGTGGTGTTGATTTGCTGCACGGCCCAGTCGCTATCCAAATGTTGTCGGCTTTTGAGATTGTCGTAAAAAGTAGTTTCTTCCACAACATGTGCGAGTTGAAACACAACAGCAATCACAATTCCACACACCAACAGGGTGGTGACGTAACCAATGAGCATCGGCACCAAACCCACCATGTAGATGGGCAATGCCACAAATACTCCAAGATAACCCACTTTGGTCAACCAAAAACTGATGTGCTGCCCAACCGTGTATTTTTTGATTTTTGTGACACCGATTTTGCCGGAAAAGTATTTTTTGTAGTCGAAGTAATAGACCCAAAAGAAATAATTGGTGGCGTACAACAAAAAGGCGTAGATGTGCTGGTATTTGTGGAACGAGCGCTTTTCTTGCTGCGGCGATACACGAAGCACTGGAGTGATGTCGATGTCATCGTCTACGCCAACTACATTCGTGAAATTGTGATGCACCATATTGTGCTTTGTTTTCCACAAATGCACATCACCGCCCATTACATTGAGGCTGTGTCCCATCAAGTTGTTTAGCCAAGGGTAACGCGAATAACTGCCATGCGCACTATCGTGCATGACATTGAATCCGATGCCGGCCAAAGTCAATCCCAAAACGGCGCAAAGAACGATGCTCACATACCAAACCGGTGTAAAAAACACTAGGGTGACATAAGATGCAATGAGTGCACTGATTAGAACAGCCGATTTGATGTGAATGCGCCAATCGCCCCAACGGTTTTTGCCTGATTTTTCGAAGTATTGGTCAACTCTGTTGGTGAGTTCATTGAAAAAACTAAATTCTTTTTCCGTGGTTGTTTGTGCCATTTTTGACGATTATCTGCTGAACAAAATTTTCCTACCAATCATTATGGTGCTGCAATTTACAACACTTTTGTCTTTGACAGTGCTTTTTTATTCTCAACAAACACGCGCTGAAACCAAAATCGATCGGAATTTTCTATTGCCCCTTTGCCACGAAAGGGTCGGAGAACTTGGGGTCTTGCATGAGTTCATAGTCCGTCAAGGTGCGCATAAATGCAATAAGTGCATTTTTTTCTGCATCGGTCATAAACATGCGCAGCGGCATGGTGCCATTGATCACTACATGATGTTCGGGGGGGATACTGGGTCCAAGGTTAAATAATCCGCCGTTGTCATGAGTGCGCAGCGTTTGCGACAATTGAGGATGGTATTGAATTCCGCTGTTGTAAAATTCCACCACTTCTTCCAAAGTTTGGAATCGCCCGTCATGCATGTATGGGGCGGTTAGTGCGATGTTGCGCAATGGCGGTGTCTTGAACCATCCATTGAGCGGGGTTGTTTCGTTGAACATGCCGATTACCCCTGGGTCCGAATAATGCTCGTCGAGTCCAATGTTTTGTGCAAAGGTCAAACTTCCGTCCAAATTGGGTCCGCCATGGCAAGTCGAGCAAGGAAATTTAAAAAAGAACAGGTGGCGCCCTAAGTTTTCCTCCTCCGTGTAGTTGGGGAAAGTCATGGTCGGGTGGGATACTTGCGATCGGCCTTCATCAAATTTGGTTCGGTATGAAATGATCGATCGAACAAATTGCGCCATCGCGATGCCCATGCGGTGCGAGGTCACTTCTTCCGATCCAAAGGCATTTGTGAAAAGGGGTTTGTAATACGCAGCATCCTCGACTTTTGAAATCATATATGCTTCATCGTCGATGCCCATTTCAATGTGGTTGGCGATAGGCTGCAGCACCATATGATCGAGCAGTTGCTCACGCAGATCCCAGAAAAATCCGATTTGTGTACCGGTGTTGACGATCCCTTGCGTGTTGCGTTCCGCAGGCAAGAACTCAAATCCCAAACTGTGCACAAAATTATCGGTGAAGCCAGTGGCTTGTCGGTGGCAAGTTCCGCAACTTACTCGGTTGTTGCGCGATAGTCGTGTGTCGTAAAACAATACCCGCCCCAAAGTGGCAATGTGATCATTGATCACGCTGTCGTTGTATGGATCGAAGAAAAGTCCTTGGATAGCGGTGGTATCGTAATAGCGGTATACCTCTGCAGGCAAATGAGGCACGCGTTCTTCACCAATCACTTCATCGGGCTTGCAAGTCCAAAGAAGGGATACGGCAAAAAGCGACGCCAATATGGTATACACTACTTTCATAACGTAAAGATCGAAATCACAGGGTTAAACAAACAAAAATTGCGGTTGGAGCAATGAGCGTAGTTCGATTTCCTTCTGTAATCTGCTCAGTATCAAACTGAGGAAGCAGATTGCTGGAGGAGGTTTCCGTCAAAGTGTGCTGACCAAATCGAAACAACAATTCCGTTCCAATGGCTACTCTGGGGTGGGGTTTGTAATCGATACGGACATAGGGCGAAATACCCGACTCGCTATATTCTTTGAGGTTGTCATTGGTGACTTGTTCGCTGTTTTCGTTTGTGAACTCGATGGCGTTGAGCATACTGGATGCCGCGCTGTAATAATCCACCCCAAGATTCAATTTCCATCGTGAGCTGACATGGAAGGAGTAGTAAGCCCCAATGCGCCAATCGGTTTGTGAACTGTCGCGTTGCGTTTTTACGTTGCCATTGACCGGCGAAGGAAGAGCAGTGGAGGTATGTTTATCCATGCCCAATCCAAAACGAAAACCGAAATTTTTCCGATTATAGCCGGCTTCGAACAAATACGGGTTCAATGTGGTCGAAGGCGAGGGGTCACCCGCCAAGCGGATGAGTTGTACGGTGTTGATGCCCAGATACACACCCGTGCTGTCGCTTTGTGCTTTTGCAAAGAATACCGATAGGATCAATGCGATGGAAATAATGTATTTCATGATGGCTGAATAAATGCTATTGTTTGGACCGAATTTCGGCTATCGAACCCTTCTTACGGCTTGAGCCAAAATAAGTTTGCCCCCACTCAGGTGTTGATTGCGCCGTTTCGCCATATCGATTTTACGAACCCCGGAGGCGATGGCTCCCAGTTTCAATGTTCGTTCCAGCGATTTCTACGTTTACTGTAATTTTGCAGAATATGATGAAGCCACTTTTTACTGTGCTGTGTTTCTTGATCGTGCTGCTCGGACGTGCGCAAATCAAGCCCATGGCAGATAGCCTTGCCACCGATAGCATAGCGCCTTCGCTGGTGGATAGCCTATTGCAATACGCCGAGAAGTACTTGGGTCGTCCTTACGGTTTTGGTGCTACAGGTCCCAATAGCTTCGATTGCTCGGGGTTTGTTCAGCACGTTTATGGACATTTTGGCGTGCCATTGCCCCACGGAAGCACCACGCAAAGCGGATTTTGCGAAACCGTAGATCTCAGAACCGCACGACCTGGCGATCTTATCTTTTTCAACGGAAGAAAACGAAACGGTCAAATTGGCCACGTTGCCATTGTGCACCATTGGGAGAAGGAAGAGTTGTTCATCATTCACGCTACCGTGCAGGCGGGCGTGCTCCTTGAGAACATGCACAAGTCGGCGTATTTTTTGCCGCGTTTTGTGCGCGTGGGCCGATTGATCAAAGGTTTGCCTACCAATGTCCAAACTATTCAAGAGAAAAAGCCATAACCTTGTATTTTCGCATTCCATTATATCAATAGCCCTAAAAAATTCAATATGCCCAAAGTACTTATCATCGATGATGAACCCACCATCCGACGCGCCCTCAAAGAGATTTTGGAATACGAACAGTGCGAGGTAGCCGAGGCGGAAGATGGTCCTACTGGAATTAAACTCGCTGAAAAGGAAGTGTTTGATCTGATTTTCTGTGACATCAAGATGCCGCGCATGGACGGTATGGAGGTGTTGGATAAACTCAAGGAGAAGGAAGTCGAATCGCCCATCGTCATCATCACCGGGCATGCCAACGTCGAAACGGCTGTGGAGGCTATCAAAAAGGGGGCTTATGACTTTATCCAAAAACCACTCGATCTCAATCGAATTTTGGTGATCTTGCGCAATGCCACAGACAAGTCGGCCTTGGTCAAGGAAACCAAAACCTTGCGCAAGAAAGTTGGTCGAATTGTAGGAACCACCATTGTAGGGGAGAGCAAGGCCATTCAAGAAGTCAAAGACATGATAGGCAAAGTTGCCCCAACCGAAGCCCGCGTCTTGATTTTGGGCGGCAATGGCTCAGGCAAGGAGTTGGTTGCGCGTCAAATGCATGAACAAAGCGAACGGGCCTCAGCACCATTTATTGAGGTCAATTGTGCTGCCATTCCCGGAGAGCTTATAGAGAGCGAATTGTTTGGCCACGAGAAAGGGGCATTTACCTCTGCAATCAAAACGCGACAGGGAAAATTTGAATTGGCCGACAATGGCACCCTTTTTCTCGATGAAATAGGCGATATGGCTCTAAGCGCACAAGCCAAAGTGCTAAGGGCATTGCAGGAAAACAAGATTACACGCGTCGGCGGGGATAAAGATTTTAAGGTCAATGTGCGTGTCATAGCAGCAACCAACAAGGATTTGAGAAAAGAGATCGAGGCAGGCAATTTCCGCGAAGACCTTTACCACCGCTTGTCGGTTATAGTGATCCGAGTTCCTGGGTTGAGCGAGCGCAAAGAGGACATTCCGCTCTTGGCCGATCATTTTTTGGAATTGATATCTACGGACTACGGTCAACCCAAGAAAGGCATCACAGATGGAGCTTTAAAGGCGTTGAAAGAACTGGATTGGACGGGAAATGTCCGAGAATTCCGAAACGTAATGGAGCGTTTGGTCATTTTGTCGCCCAAAGATATCGATGAGAAAATGGTGCGTGCCTACGCAGTACCGAATTACAAGTAGGATAGTCTGAATGGAATAAAACCGATTGAATGATCGGTTTTTTTGTGGCTATGTCCACGGATCAAATTTATGCTGTCTTGGCGACGGCTTCGCCATTCTTTTTCTCGATCGCTTCTGGACGCGATTTGCGCTTGAGAAGAAAAATGCTATTGAGGATCAAAAAGGCGGATCCGCCTACAATAGCAAAACTGATGTTAGGCGAATAGGCGGGCATGGCAAGGGTCAATGCAATGATTGCAATGGTGAAGACATATAAAAACAGCGAGGTTTGACGGTGCGAAAACCCAAGGGACAGCAGTTTGTGATGTATGTGATTTTTATCAGCGGAGAAGGGCGATCTGCCTTGAAACATTCGGATTGTAAACACCCTAAGCGTATCGATCAAAGGGTAACACAGAATGGCCATGGCCAATACCGGCTTACTCACTTGCTTCATGGTGGGCAATATTCTGCGCACAGGGAATTCAATCATTTTTACGGCAAGAACAAAGATGATCAAGCCGATAACCAGCGAGCCCGAGTCGCCCATAAACAATTTGGCAGGTTGGAAATTGAAAATCAAAAATCCACAAAGTGAACCGCCCAAAGCAATGGCCAAAAGCGCCAAGGGTATATCGTCGGTTTTATAAAACCAATAGGCGAATGTCAATGTGGCAATGGTACCCACACCGGCTGCCAATCCATCTACGCCGTCAATCAAGTTCATCGCGTTCACGATCACTATGTAAACAAAAATGGAAAACACAACACTAACGGGTTTGGGCAATTCACCTTCCAATCGAAACAGGCCCCAGAATTCGGTAATGCGGATGTCGGCCACCACGACGATGATCAAACCAACAAGAATATGCACCAGCAATTTTTTTGATGGACTCACACCAATGATGTCGTCTTTCAAACCTAAGAAAAACAGAATAAAGAGCGAAGTGAGTATGTATTTGAATTCGGAGAGCGCTACAATGGCGTCATAGTTTCGACCCATCCAATCTTCGCGAGCAGGAAACCACATGCAATAAGCCATGATGGTCCCGGCAAAGATCATTACTCCTCCGAGCGTGGGAACGGACCGACGGTGCAATTTGCGGGCCTCGCCAGGTTCGTCCACCAAATGCTTCATTTTTGCAACCTTAATCAAGGAGGGTGTAGCAATCAGCACCACCAAAAAGGAGGTGATAAAGGCTATGCCCATATCCATAAAAATGCCGCTCATGACTTGCTCTTGTAAGTGTTAAGGTACTTGCTGGGGGAACACTCCTCAGAAAGCGCCCAAAGGTATCTTAAAAAAGTTTAGGACCTCAAAAATTTAGAAATCGTTATATAAATTGTGTAAGTTCGTGCGGATGCTCATTCCGAAAATTTGCGATTTAAGGAACGTGTTATTGGCGCCTTGCAATTCCGTGCGTTGTTCGCGCCACAACCAATGTAAAAGAACTTCCAGGTTGTATTTCACATTCACCCGAATTCCGATGGAATTGTCCACTTGTTGGATGAGTTGATCTTGCATCGCGGTTTCAGTGGCATAATCCGAAGTGTACCAAGCTGAACCCGCACGTGCCGTCGAAGCGATGCGATTGTATTGGCTTCGGGCAATCCAGCGGCGGTATCGGTATTCGATAATTCCCACCACCTCATCCGAACCGGGCAAAACAGGGCTTCCTAAACTTTGGTTGAAGTGGCTGTACGATTCAAAGCCTTGGGGATGGGTGTACAGCAGCGAACCGCTGTGGTTGTATTCCAGTTGAATGTCCAAATGCGGAATGGCGTCGAACCATTGTACGCCAGCCTGCCAGCCCATTTGACTCTCTTCAACGCCATCCACAACCCATTGACCGTAAATTTTCAAATCCGATCGCGGAGAAACACGGGCATTTAAGCCTGCGATAACATTGTTGGCATTGTCCCAGCCCAATGCTGCAGTATTGATACCCAAAACCGGCACATACGCTCCCCACGATGGCATGTGGGTGCCTGTTGATCCGAACCGATTCCACACAATGCCTTCAAAAAGCCCAAGCTCCAATTTGGGATGAGGCGACCACGATAGGTAGTGCATTGTCATGGCTTTGCGCTTGAACAGGGCTTCGGGTACTTCGCCAAGGGGCATGCGCTCCAATGTTTGCAAGGCGAAATAACGCGTGGTGTACTGCCATTTGCCATTTGGACTGGTGAGTTCTGCCGACAAATAAGGGTAATTGAAGGCTGCATCACTCAGAAGCAGGCTCCGATAGCCGTGTCCCACAAAATGTTTGCCTTGACCCGCGCGAAGGGTAAGCCAGCGTTTGAAGCTGTAATGCATTTGAGCATAACTCATGCTGTAATCGAATCCATGGAATCGATATCGTTTCCATCGCCCCATGCCAGGTGCTACGCCGTTGGCTTCGGCTTGGCGGCGCATGAATTCGGGCCATTGGCCTTGGTTTTCATAAAACCCTGTTACAAAACCAAACCGCGCTCCGAGTGTTCCCTGCAACTGAATCCCACGTGTATTTTGAAAAAACCAGGTGGTGTCGGCATATGGTGTCTGGTCGGCTTGGTCCTGCCAATAGGCAAGATTCATCAAAGGGTCGATGGCGATCCAAACGTCATCGTGTTTTAGTTCGACCGCATGCTTGCGGTAGAGGTAATTGGTCAAAGGCAGATAAACCTTGGTACTGTCATTGAAAAGCGAGCGCACACCAAGGCCATGAAGATTTTGTGTGATCAAGGGTTTGCTTCCCGTGTGCACGATGATGCTGTCCCGAATGACCGCTCGGTCGATATCTTGGGTGTGCCAGCGTGTCAGCGGGATGGCCTTGTTTTGGGCCTGCAATGGCGCCGCTATCAGAAGCCAAAGCAAGGCAATTATCCAGAGGGGTGTGGAGTGGATCATTTGGCGCGCAATTCGGACAGTGCCTTGGATTGATAATCGGCATAAACTGCTGAGATGCCCTCCTGCAATGCGATACGGTGTTTCCAACCAAACGAGTGGATGCGCGAAACATCCATCAGTTTGCGGGGGGTTCCATCCGGCTTATCTATATTCCACGATATCGTGCCATTGAAGCCTACAATGCCTTGGATCATTTCAGCGAGGGCCTTAATGCTCAGATCTTCTCCTGAGCCGATATTGACGAACAATTTTTCATTGTAATGTACCATGAGATGGTAACATGCTTCGGCCAAATCATCCACGTGCAAAAATTCACGCAACGGTGATCCCGTGCCCCACACTTCAACGGTGCTCTCGCCATTTTCTTTGGCTGCATGAAACTTGCGGATCAAAGCGGGCAACACATGGGAGTTGTTCAAATCATAGTTGTCGTTGGGGCCATATAAATTGGTGGGCATCGCCGAGATGAAATTGCACCCATATTGGTCGCGGTAGGCCTCGCACAATTTTATGCCTGCAATCTTGGCAATGGCGTATGGTTCGTTGGTCGGCTCGAGCAATCCGGTCAATAGGCTTTCTTCCTTCAGCGGCTGAGGAGCTAGCTTTGGATAAATGCAACTGCTTCCCAAAAAAAGGAGCTTGTGCACTTTTGCCCGGTAGGCCGCATGGATGATGTTGGCCTCAAGGATCAAATTGTCATAGAGAAACTCCGCGCGGTAGGTGTTGTTGGCATGAATACCGCCCACTTTTGCTGCGGCAAGAAACACATATTCAGGCCGCTCTTGCTCAAAAAAATCATCAACTGCGGCTTGATTGCGCAAGTCTAACTCTGCTGATGTTCTCACCAGAATGTGGTCATGACCTTCGGCTTTGAGTTTGCGAACCAAAGCGCTGCCCACCATTCCGCGGTGACCGGCAACATAAATACGGGCATTCTTCTCCATGCCTGCGAAGGTAATATACTCCGCTCAAATCAGCGCGATAGTAGCCCCATCCATTTGCGAAACGCCATTTCGGTAGCGCGGTTCATGCGTGTTTTTAATGCGCCCTTGGTAAGTGTGGACAAGCCGACATGCGCATGAAGTGCTTGTCAGCGAAGACAGATGATAGATGAAGACATTTACGCGAGGTTTAGCGCTACAACTGATGCAGAATATGCCGGTCGAGCCCATGGTTGGACACCTCGGTCAGGTTTCGATTTCGCGCTAACCTTTGACGTCCAAAGCATCGCGAAGTCCGTTGCCCACAAGCATGAAGGCCAAGACCAAGAGCATAATGCAAATCCCAGGAGCCAGCGCTAGGAACGCCATATCCGTAGTGATAAAGCTGTAATGCTCACGAATCATATTGCCCCAACTGGGAACGGGAATTTGTGCACCAAGTCCCAAAAAACTCAACCCTGCTTCAATCAAGATGGCCGATGCAAAATTCGCCGCGCTGATCACAATGATGGGCGAAGTCACATTGGGCAGAATGTGGCGCCACATGATTCTTGTATCGCTAAACCCAAGTGCCCGTGCTGCCTCGATGTATTCTTTTTCACGGATACTCAGGACTTGACCGCGTGTAATCCGCGCCACTTCTACCCACATGGTGAGGCCTACGGCCAGAAATACTTTCCAAAATCCTGCACCAAATACAACTGCAATGGCCATAACCAAAAGCAAGGTGGGAATGCTCCAAATGACATTGGTGATCCACATCAAAATGGTATCGATGCGTCCTCGATAATATCCCGCCAACAGTCCAATCGTGACCCCCAAAAGCAACGAGATGATCACCGCAATTGCTCCGACCGCCAACGAAATATAGGCGCCTGCCATCAAGCGCGAAAGAACATCGCGGCCGTATTTGTCGGTTCCAAGCCAAAAGGTTTTGACAACGATTTTTTCCGGTTGAAGTTGGCGCTGTTCATTCAATGGAGTTGATTGGCCTTGCTCTGCATTGAAGTTCAGCGGATACACATTGTCCTTATAAAAAAGAATTACCGAGCTGTCTTGGCAAGCATAGCGATCAAAGGGAATAGCAACAGCAGCGCGCTCCAATCCGCCTTGCCACCACATTCGCCATAAAGGCTCGTGTGCAATTCTATCAGGGCAAAAGAATTGCACTTTGGATCCCGGCTTTAAACAAGCCAGCTCTAGATGTTGATCATTGGCGTTTATGCTTGGATCGGGTCGAACAAGTGCACCCAGCATCACCACAATGCAGCAACCCAAGATCCAAAACAGTCCAGCCATGGCGGCTTTGTTTTGGCGGAACTTGGTCCATTTGGTGGGAAGGGTATAGTCAACCTGCATAGCACGAACTTAAGCATTCCGGAGCGCGCCTTGAATGCGCTGCGGTAAAGTTTACAACGCTTGGCATTTCATTTCTATGCACAGGTATGGGGTCCTTCATCCGCGGCGCACTAATCTGTTTTGACAATGCCGTGTTTCCAAATTGGTCGATAGATTTTCCCCACCAAAAGGACCACCATAAGGTAAAGCGGGTACACCATGTTCAAAGCGATCAGGTCCAATTCGTAAACCGGTTGTTTTCGTCGCTGAGCCACCAGTTGCATTGTGCGGTAATCGGCAATGCATTTGATGCCGATCAGCATGAAAAACAAGTGGGTGGTGTAAGGTACAAATGGCGAGCAAATGGCGCAGAACAACAAGGCCAGATTCGCTCCTGTAATTATCAGTCCACTTATGAGCACATCGCTGTCCCAGCCCAATTGTTTTTTAGAGGCCCAGCGCAATCGTTGTTTGATCCATGGTCCCCATTCGGAAATGGGCTGAATAAGCACGGCTGAATCGGTGTTTTCTTGAAGCGCAATCACGTTTTCATCCAATTGCTTCATGGCCAATAGCGTGTAGGTGTCATCGCCACTTGCGACATGCTGGTGCCATCGATAACCGCCGATGGCATCAAAGCTTTTTCGCTCAATCAAAAGGTTTGCGCCATTGCACATCACAGCTTTTTTTAGCCGAACAGAGCTGGCGGTTAGTCCTTGCAAAAGAAGCCATTCTGTGTACTGAAAACGACCAATAAATGAATCGATATAGTCCATTTTAACCTGACCAACCACCATAGCGGTTTCTGTGGTGCGATAGGTCGCCATCATGTTGCGAAGCCAATTCGAAGGCAGTCGAACATCGGCATCCAGGGTGCAAAAGACAGTAGTGCTGAATTCCTCCAACGCCAATGCAATGGCGGATTTTTTTCCTGGCGCATGCGTATTGTTGATGAAGTGAAATCGATGATCTTGGGGCAAATGCTCTTGGGCGTAAACATCGCTGCCATCGGAACTGTAATCATTTACCAGAACAAAACGTACATCGATGTTTTTAATGTCCAAGGCCTGTAGATCGTGCAAGAGATGGGGCAAATGAAGCAATTCGTTGCAGAAGGGAACAATCACCGTTGCACTGATTTGTGACAAATCGGCCTCCAATGGACTGTGTACATTGGGTTGCAGCGCGCGCTGATGAATGTAGGCCAAGCGCCAATACATCAGCACGAGCAATACAGGTACAATATAAATCAGCCAATCGAGCGAGAAATCCATGCAACAATAATAGTTCATACAAGGCTTTTTTACCCACTCGATTGTGTTCTTTGGCGCACTTCGCCATAATGTCGGTAACCTATCGCATACAATGCGGGCTTCGTGAAAGCGTGATGCCCATCGAGAAAAAATTCTGCACCATTCCTTGGACTGGCTATGCGCACCTGTTTTGGAAAAACTACAACTTGGAGGATGCATTTCCGCCACCAAGAAGGCCATCGATTCAAACCCACGCTCTAATGGCTTGTTGTATTGTTGTTTCACCTTTACCTGGCTTTCTTTTGAACGACGCTGTGCTGTGGACAACCGATCCTGGTTATCTTTGATACCACATGAGCAAAGCCAAGGAGCGAATCATATTGGGCATCGACCCGGGAACAACAATTTTGGGGTATGGCATCATCGAAGTGCGTGAAAAGAAAATGCATCTCGTTACCTTGGGGGTCCTGCATTTGGAAAAAATCGAAGATCATCATTTGAAGTTGCAAAAAATATTCGAGCGAACGGTCCAGTTGATCGATGGTTTTCATCCCGATGAACTGGCGATCGAAGCGCCTTTCTTTGGCAAAAACGTTCAAAGCATGCTCAAGTTGGGACGGGCACAAGGGGTTGCTATAGCCGCCGCATTGAGCCGCCAGCTTCCCGTAACGGAGTATGCTCCGCGCAAAATAAAACAGAGCATCACTGGAAATGGAGCCGCCAGCAAAGAACAGGTTGCAGCGATGTTGCAACGCGAACTGCGCATTCCAGAGGCCGACATGCCCGCCAAGCTCGATGCAACCGATGGCCTAGCCGCTGCGGTGTGTCATTTTTATCAGACATCAACTGCTGCAGCCACCAATGGAAAGTCGTTTACAGGGTGGAAGTCCTTTTTAGCGGCCAACAGCGACAGGGTCATTCGCCCGAAATAATGCATTCGCACAAAGCAGTCCTGACGTACTTTTGACCCCGCTTAAATAGCATTATAACTATGAGTACAGGCAAATACGGTTTTGGCACCAAAGCCATTCATGCGGGTCAGAGCCCAGATCCTACAACAGGAGCTATTATGACCCCGATCTATCAGACGTCCACGTATGTGCAGGAAGCTCCTGCTGTGCATAAAGGCTATGCGTATGCCCGTGGTAAAAATCCAACCCGAGTGGCATTGGAGTCTTGTCTTGCAGCCCTGGAGAATGCGGCTTATTGCCTCTGTTTCAGTTCTGGCATGGGAGCGGCAGATACCATTATCAAAATGTTGCAGCCTGGCGATGAAGTCATTGCCACCGACGATTTATATGGCGGTACGTACCGCATGTTCACCAAGGTTTTTGCCAAGTATGGCATTGTCTTTCATTTTGTAGACATGCACGATGCCGAATTGGTTAAATCCAAAATCAATGCGAAAACCAAAATGATTTGGATCGAAACACCGACCAATCCGATGATGAAAATCATCGACGTGGCATTGTACACCGCATTGGCCAAAGAGAAGGGGTTGATATCCGTGGTGGACAATACATTCGCCTCTCCTTATCTGCAAAACCCCTTGGACCAGGGCGCCGATATTGTAATGCACAGCGCAACCAAGTACTTGGGCGGACACAGCGATGTGGTGATGGGTACTTTGATGACCAACAACAAGGCCTATTACGATGAGTTGGCATTCATTACCAATTCCTGCGGTCCTGTCCCCGGTCCACAAGATTCTTTTTTGGTCTTGAGGGGAGTCAAAACCTTGCATTTGCGCATGCGAGCGCATTGCGAAAACGGAAGAGCAGTAGCCTTGTTTTTGCGCAACCATCCCAAGGTGGGCAAGGTGTATTGGCCCGGCTTCGAGGATCACCCCAACCATGAAGTCGCCAAGCGCCAAATGCGTGATTTTGGCGGAATGATTTCTTTCACCCTCAAGAGCGACTCATTTGAAGAGGCTTCTCAACTGGCACAGCGACTGAAGGTCTTTTCATTGGCCGAATCGCTCGGTGGTGTGGAGTCTTTGGTGGGTCACCCGGCATCCATGACGCATGCATCGATCCCCAAAGAGGAGCGCATGAAGACCGGCTTGGTGGATTCCTTGTTGCGTTTAAGTGTTGGTGTAGAAGACGGCGAGGATTTGATTGGAGATTTGAAACAAGCACTGGATTCGATTTGATCATGCCCGCGGCAATGCGAGAGGCATGGCCCAAAAAAATTGAAAATTCGATTTCGAAGTCTGCCGATGGGCGGGAGCATGGTGGTATGACAAAAATCCTCTTTTGTAGAGGCGGTGAAGAACTATCTTCGTCGGAGTAAACGTGGGCATTTTCTCACGAACGGGTATTCGGTTTTCAAACAATTATTTCGAAGGTATGGAGAAAAAGATAGCCATTGTTGGGGCAGGTTTGGTGGGTAGTTTGTGGGCGGTATATATGGCCAAGCGCGGCTATAAGGTGGATGTCTACGACCGCCGACCCGATATCCGCCAACTTAAAATTGTGCAGGGAAAAAGCATCAACTTGGCACTGAGCGATAGAGGTTGGCGTGGCTTGGAAGGCGCCGGTATCCGCGAGGCAATCGAAAAGGTAGCGCTGCCCATGTCTGGACGCCTGATGCATTCGGTTGATGGTACGCTGACCTACCAACCCTATGGCAAAGAGGAGCAAGCCATTTACAGTGTTTCGCGGGGATTGCTCAATCAAACATTGATGCAATGTGCCGATGCATCGCCTTTGGTGAATCTGTATTTTGAACACCGTTGCACCGATGTCAACCTCAAGACCAATACCATTGAATTTGTGGAAGATGCCACTGGGCAAAATGTTTCGCGCACGTACGATCATATCTTCGGCACCGATGGGGCTTTCAGCGCGGTTCGAACCCGTTTGACCAAGGTCGATCGCTACGATTTTTCGCAATCGTATTTGGACCATGGATATAAAGAATTGGAGATTCCGGCTGCCGCAGATGGCACACATCAATTGCGTGTGGACTGTTTGCATATTTGGCCGCGAGGCGAGTTCATGATGATTGCATTGCCCAATGTTGACGGCAGTTTTACTTGCACTTTGTTTATCCCATTCGAGGGCAAAAATGCGTTGGAGCATTTGATCACACCAGAGGCGGTCAACGACTTCTTCGAGCGCCATTTTCCTGATGCCCGAGCGCTCATGCCCGAATTAACAGATGACTTTTTCGCCAACCCCAATGCCAGTTTGGTCATGACCAAGTGCTATCCATGGCATTACCAAGACAAAGTGTGCTTGATGGGTGACGCGGCGCATGCCATTGTGCCTTTTTACGGTCAAGGCATGAATGCAGGATTTGAAGATTGCACTGCAATGAATCGATTGCTCGACGAATGCGGTGATGACTTTGTCAAAGCATTTGAAGCCTTCACCAAAGAGCGCAAGCCCTGCGGAGATGCAATATTGGAGTTGGCACTGCGCAATTACATTGAAATGCGAGATAAAACAGGCGATCCGGTTTTTCTATTGCAAAAGAAAATCGAGGGTCGTTTTTCGGCAAAGTACCCTGAAAAATGGGTGCCACTTTATTCACAAGTCACCTTTTCCCACGTTCCCTACCACGCGGCTTTGCGCAATGGCGACGAGCAGCAAAAAATAATGGATCGCATCATGGCGATTCCCGATATTGAGACCTTGTGGGATAGCGAAATGGTGGAGCAGAAGATGCTGCAATACCTCGCCGATGAGGCGCTGTATGCATAATCTATCGTTGATAAGACAATCTTAAAGTCTGATTTGCGTTGTTCCTTACATCTAAATTAGGAGCCATGAAAGGGATGCTATACACATTCGTTATGTGTTGTATTTTTTCAACACTTACGGCCCAAAGAGGTGTTCGCCAGCGCAGTCCGATCTATACCGAAGGTACGGCATTTCGAAATAGCGGATGGCTCATCGGTGGCGGCATTACCTATATGTTGCCCGAACAGCGCAAGCAATCGCTTACGGCATATTTCAATGATCGCGAGGGTGGAGACACCTTGTTCGATGGCGATTACACCCGAGCCGGCCGCATAGGCGCATATCTCGAATTCGGCAGGCATCACTTTATAACGAATCGCATGCTCTTGCATCATTTGGACTATGGGGTGCACGGAAAATTGTTCAGGGGTCGCGAGCAGTTTGTAGGCACAACGGCTGGCAGCACCCAACTGATCGAGTCCAAATCGACTTTTGGAGATCTGTATGTTGGAGCATTTGGCAATGCCAGCAATGTGATCACCCTCGCTGATCGGCATTATTTGATGAATGGAATTGGCATCAATGCGGACTTTAAGGTGTTGCAGCGCCACAACGAGGGTGCCAACTACGGCGCGACTTACAACTACCCTGGCTTTTTTACCGCTCAATTGCACTACAAATTGTCTTATGTATGGCGCCCTGAAGCGGGTATCTATGTCATTCCTTCCATTGAAACGCCATTGATTACAGCTTATCCCTGGGACAATACGAAAGCCACTTTGCAGTATTTTACTGACCGCTCCCGTCCATTTATCATTTGCTTGCGCGTGCAATGGCTCAGCAAACATCCCGATCGTTCGTGCGAAGGACAACCCGGAAAGGGGCCTTCATTGGACAAGGGAAGTCGACATGCCAAAAACGATCTTTTTGGTGAAGATGCACGGTCGATGAAAAAGTCGAAGAAAAAAGCAAACAAACGCCAAGAACGTTCAGAGCGAAAAGGTTTGCGCAAAAAGAAAAAGGGAGAAAAGGAATAGCAGCATTGTTCCTTTATGGCCTGTCCTGACACAACTCAATTAGCACTCCGTTGGTGGATTTTGGATGCAAAAAAGCGATGATCTTGTTGTCGGCTCCATCTTTTGGTTCGGCATGGATCATTTGATATCCCAATGCGGTCAGCCTTTTTATTTCAGCATGAATATCGGTGACATCGAACGCGATATGATGAATGCCTTCTTTGTTTTTATCTAAAAACTTGGCGATTGCGCTATCGGGTGAGGTGGCTTGCAGCAATTCGATTTTGCTCTCACCGATACGGAAAAAGGATGTCAAAACATGTTCCGATGGAACCTCCTCTTGTTTGTAAGGCTCAACCCCGAGCAGTTCAGCAAAAATTTTGTTCGATGCTTGAATGTCTTTGACTGCAATGCCGAGGTGTTCGATTTTATTGAGCATATGGGGATATTTGGAACGAATAAACAAAAAAAAACCTTGCCGAAGCAAGGTTCCTTTTGAAACTTCGAAAAGTTTATTTCTTTTCTATGATTTGTCCGCCCTTGTTGTCAAAGCTGACATAGTATTTTCCTTTAAAGAATTTGGTGGCATCAACCTTTTGTCCTCGACCGGCCTTAACCAAAGATCCGTATTCGCTGTAGATTTCGTAGTCGGTCTCAGCGCTGAATTCAAGGGTATTGGTGATGGTGGTTTTGGCAATGGTAACAGGAGCTGCGCTATGATCGATTTTGACTTCTTGTGAGGTACGTTGTCCTTTATGGTCAATTTGATACACGCGGAAAGTATTGGTGCCAGAGTGCAAGCTTGCCTGAAAACTGTATTCATTGAAATCCGATTTGCCGCTTCCCATGGTTTCACCGATTTTGATCCATCTGTTCCATTTGAATTGTTCGATGACGTAGGGCAATGTAGCACTTTCACCTTTCGTGGCCCATTTCAGCAATCCTGCGGGACTTACCT
>CANHSF010000006.1 GCA_947463065.1 Flavobacteriales bacterium
GTGCCTGACATTGGTCCTTTTTCCACGGGAGGAGGACAAGCGGCCCTTGGTGCTATTTCAAGCGCTTGGGTCAGTGGCGCTAGCTACAATGTAACCATAGAAGTGCAGGCGAACGATGCCGAGTGTGGGTTGATTTGGTGGGGCTATTCGATCCCTCGAACTATTGCGTTTTGCGGGGTTTGCGATCTACCATGGACGGGGTCCAGCATCATACCCAACAACCAGACTTTGAGCAGTATTTGTTCTAACTTCAGTGTGACGCCATTTTTGGGCAATTATCAATTCAGATATCGCTTCCAAACAAACAATGGCAACACTGAGTTTTGTTCAAATTGGGCGACTGGTGATTTGACTACATGCAGCTCCACAATATTCGATTGTTTGCGTTACAACAAGACGTATATGGTCAGTTTTGGGGCTCGGTTTGTTCCTACAGATCCAATTTGTTGGTATGGACCGACCACGATTGTTACCCCTACCATGCCATATACGAATGTGACTTCTTCCACATGCTGCAGGTGGCGCAATGCCAATGCCGGGAATATTTCTGGATCAGTCATTTCGGGTTACGATCAATACCGTTTTCGCTTGACCCCAATAAATCCTTGCAATGCATCTGGCCCATTGATGCCGATAGGTCCAGCCATTACTACCGGTTGGGGCACTACATCAGCGTTCAACCCATCAGGTATTACAACCCCGGGTACGATTTATTTGGTTCAGCAACAAGGTAGAATTTTAAGCAACTCATGTCCAAACTGCTCGGGGGTTAATTCCACAATTCCAGGTCAGCAAACAGATTGGGGTAGTTTGTGTATTGTCGGTATTCGCGCATTGAGCAGCCCTGCCGCGGGCTCACCAATTGGGTGTTTTTGTACACCCGGACTCGCTGCTCCTTTCGAAGAATTGGACCTCACCTACGATTTGGATTATGTGACCGCCAACAAAACATCCATTATTACAGTGAGCCAAACTGGCCACAAACTCTTGTCTGTTGACCTGAAAGCAGCCAATGCAATGGGAAATGGTAAAATTCTCATGCATAACTTGTCGGGACAACTCGTTCTTGAACAAGTAGTTCAAACGGATGAGGAACAAATTGAAATAAACTTGAATGAGTTGAACGAAATGAGCACGGGGGTTTATGTGCTCACTGTTCAAACAGAAAGCGGTGTTTTCACAGAGAAACTGTTTATTCACTTTTAACAAGATCTTTCGAACTGTTCGGATTATCTACATAACGCCGTATGCTCTTTAACTCATTTGAGTTCCTTGTTTTCTTTCCGATCGTTACGATCATCTATTTTCTTCTCCCGCAAAAACTTCGCTGGTTGCATTTGTTGGTAGCCTCCTGCGTGTTTTATATGTTTTTCATTCCATATTATATCGTTATTTTATTTGTCACGATCATCATTGATTATTTTGCGGGAATATGGATTGAGGATAGCACAGGCAGACGGCGTAAGTTGTTTCTATGGGGCTCCATCGTTTCGACTTGTCTCGTTCTATTTGTCTTCAAGTACTACAATTTCTTCATTGGTAATTTTAACGATATTGCGGCTCTCACGGGTTGGAACTATTCGCTGGATTTACTGGGAATCATTTTGCCCATTGGCTTGTCCTTTCACACCTTTCAAAGTTTAAGCTATGTCATTGAGGTCTATAGGGGCAACCAAAAAGCCGAACGCCATTTTGGAATTTATTCGCTGTATGTGATGTTTTATCCGCAACTGGTGGCTGGACCCATCGAGCGTCCACAGAATGTATTGCATCAATTTTATGAAAAACATCAGCTCAATTACCAAGATGTATCGGCCGGCATCAAGCTGATGATTTGGGGGTTGTTCAAGAAGGTCGTGATAGCCGACAATATCGCTGGAATAGTGGATATTGTTTACGCCAATCCTGAAGGCACCAGTTGGCAATGGCTGTTGATCGGATCTTACCTGTTCGCTGTGCAGATCTATTGCGACTTCAGCGGTTACAGCGATATGGCGATCGGGGCCGCAAGGGTGATGGGTTTCCGACTCATGGAAAATTTCAATACGCCTTATATCGCCAATAGCATCAAAGCATTTTGGAGTAGATGGCATATCTCGCTCAGCACTTGGTTTCGCGATTACTTGTACATTCCCATGGGCGGCAATCGTGTTGAAGGTTGGCGCAAACACTTCAATTTGTTTACCGTATTTGCCGTCAGTGGCTTCTGGCACGGTGCAAATTGGACCTATATCGTATGGGGTTTGTTGCACGGTTTTTACAACGTGTTGGAGAATGTCCTGAAAAAATTTGCATGGTTCAAGGCCTGGATAGAAACCCAAGTGCCCATGAAAAAACGCCTCGGCGCCTTTGTTGTGTTTCATCTGGTGGTTCTGGGGTGGATCTTTTTCAGGGCGGAAAGCGTGAGCGATGCCTGGGTGGTCATCAAAGGTATTTTTACGGGACAAGGATCTTCGTGGGTGCCGCCCGATGAAATCATGACGTTTGGGTATTTGTCATTGGCCTTTAAGTTGGGGTTAGTGCTTGTGTTCATGGCTGTCGACCTAACTATGCACCGATTCTCTCGTGGGGTGTATGATCATCGCACTGGGCATTGGTTTAGACTCAGTCTTTTTGCTTATTTGGCAGCACTCATTTTACTTATTGGCTATTGGGGGGATGTGGAATTTATCTACTTCCAATTCTAGAGCCATTGGCCCGTATAGGACTGGTTGGGATAGGCCGCATGCCTATATGGCTAGGCCCCGAGTTGAATTGTTTACATAGAGGGGTAAATATGTAGATTTGTATAGTTGATAGACAGCTCCAATCGCGCAAGTGCCTTCGGTTTGCTAACAAAAAGGATTAACCTAGAATGGACAACAATCATAAGAAAATTGTTTTGAAGACGTTGTTTTTCGCAGCGCTATTGGGATTTTTTTATTTAGCGACCGCTTTTGTTCTGAGCCGCACCATTGTAAAAGGGAGACGTCTAATGGCTTATGTCAACCCCATGGCGGTTAGACTTGGCGGGCAAGAGCATAAAATGACACGAGAGTTCAATGGCAATGCAAAATACGATGTATTTGTTCTTGGCTCTTCCCATGCTTATCGAGGTTACGACCCTCGGGTGTTTAAATCGTACGGATATGAGCTCTTTAATGCCGGTTCTTCGGCACAACATCCTTTAATTTCTGCTGTGTTATTGTCCAATATGGCTGAACAACTCGAGCACAAACCGCTAGTGATTATAGACGTGTATGATCGGATTTTGGAAATGGATGGCGACGAGAGTGTCGGGCGGGTAATGCTTAATTCTGCCGATATCGGCATGGCGTGCGAAATTTTCTGTGCCAAACCGAATATCGTTGCTTTCAATACTTTAGTCGGGCGATGGCTGTTGCCGGATGACTTTATTGAAGTTGAAGCAAAGGACTATGTGGGAAGTGGATATTGCATGCGCACCGATAGCTTGGACGAGGTTTTGCCCCCGTTGAAAGAAACTTTTACAATGGATGATAGAGCTAAGGGCGGTATTGTTGATATGGTCGCTTGGTTAAAAGAAAATCATTGTCCTTTTGTTTTTGTGAGTCATCCGATGCCGCCTCGGCAAGGGCGCGAGACGTATCATGAATTTGCGGTGAAGGAATTGGAAAGTATTGTCGGCACTGAGCAATTGGTGTATTTGGATTTCAATAATTTTGATTTTGGTCCGCAATGGCGAGCGTATTTTGGCGATGCTGCGCATTTGAATCAAGCGGGCGTTGATCTTTTTAATGACATGCTGATTGATTCACTTGAAAGTCGCGGCATGCTGCGCAAGGCGCCCATGTAATTCCTAATCTGGGCGGTGTAGATATTTTGATTTATTTTTGTTCGTTGGTTTGCGCCTTTTGGCAACGACCTTTACCTGCATATGGAATTTAAACCCTTTTCCGTCGTTAATCAATTTCTTAAGGAGAAACTTATCCTAGCTAGCCGATATAGCAATAAGGAGATTTCACTGCTTAAGATTTTTCAGCATGCCCTGTCATTCGCCATAGTCGGCAACGATGAGAAATTGATCAAGAATTACCTCCATCTTCCACTGTTTGTGCAAATTTTTATCTATCGGCTAAAAGGTTGGACCCGCCGCACAAGCAGATCAAAGGTGGCCTTGAAGTCAACGGTTATTTTGGATCCGGTGCGTTTGGTCAAAGACGAAAAAGGCGCATACCGATCCATCTATTTTGATCGCGTAGTAGCGGCATTGGGGCGTTCGCAAGTCAGTATTTTGCACCAACGTTCCAGCGATTTGATCCAAGGCGATTGCGATGTGACACAATTGGACCGCAACTGGCCGGCTTTGGATGATGTGGAAAAAGAAGTGCTGAAACAAATCATCGGTGTGGTGAAGCGCAACAACAGCTTTCATTATTACACCGCTTATGAGAAGAAGCACATCCTCTCGGCCCTTCATATTTTCTATGAGGATTTTCGGTTTTATTATCAATTGTTCAAAGGACAATCCATTGAACGCCTCATTTTTATTTGCCACTACCACAACGAAGGCTTATTGGCTGCTGCCAAAGCGTTGAATATTTTCACCATCGAGTTGCAGCATGGATTGATTGCGGACAATGACTTGTACTATGTATATCACGAACAATTTGCGGGAAGTGTTCAGAACGCATTTTTCCCCGACCGCATCTTGGTGTACGGCCAGTATTGGAAGGGAATTTTGGAAAAAGGATGTGAGTTTCGCCCTAAGCAAATTCTCATCGGTGGAGATTATTTGTTTCGACTTCATGAACGGCGCGAGGACGCTTCGAAAAAGGAAAATTTAATTTTGGTGTGTGCGCAAAAAACCTTGCACGAAGACTACGTGGGCTATGGTCGAATTTTGGCCAAACACGTGCAGGCTCACCCCGATTGGAAGGTGATTGTGAAGTTGCACCCTCTGGAAAAAAACAAAGAAGAATATGAAGTTCTTCGCTCTTTTGGCTTTGAAATCGTTGACTTGGAATGGCCACTGGATGTTTTGCTGATGCGGTGTAAAATTCAGATCAGCATTTATTCCACCACTTTTTTCGATGCCGTGGGTTACGATGTGGTCAATTTTTCTTTGCAACACTTTGGCGCCAGCAGCGATTATGCCGCCGATATGGTTACCGAAGGCGTGGCCTTGCCTTTGGAAGTCAATCAAAACCCCATCGATGCCTACCACAAGGCGCGCATACAGCAGCCTGCTGTGTTGGGCCGAGAGGATGTGTATGCGCCGTTTGATCGCGATGCTTTCGTGCGCATGCTGCAAGTTCCTGGAAAGTTGTTGTGAGGTGCTGCTTAGTAGTTGCTTTGCGATGTAGTTTTTACTGTGCGTCGATCCATTGTGCATGCCGGCAAAGAATATCAGTAACCCGAGCAATCTTTTGCAATACTTTCGTACAACAACACATGTGAATGTTCTTCAATATGGAATGGTCTTATCAAACAATAGGGATCCTGATTTTGATTGGCATCCTCGCTGGCATGCTCAGTGGATTCGTTGGAGTGGGAGGCGGTTTGGTGATTGTGCCCGCACTGATGTACTTTTTATCGCTCAACCAGTTTCAGGCGCAGGGAACCAGCTTGGCAGTGCTGATGTTGCCAGTGGGTTTTTTGGGTGTGATCAACTATTACAAAACGGGCAATGTACACGTATCCTATGCCCTCTTCATTGCTGGTGCTTTTATTTTGGGAAGCTATTTTGGGAGCAAAATGGCTTTGCGGCTGCCGGAGTACAAAGTCAAGTTTTTCTTTGGACTATTGATGCTGTACATGGCCATCCAAATGATTTGGAAGTCGGGTGCCAAATGGTGGGGTGAAGCCCAAACGCCTTTATAGCCCTCGTCTGGCTTTCTCCTTGAGGATCAAGCTCAGCTCTCTGCCCGTTTGGCCTTTGACGCTGGTGTTTTCCATCGCTCTTCGGATGAGGTAAGGAATCACTTCTTTGATCGGACCATACGGCACATATTTCGCCACATTGAATCCCAAATGAGCAAGGTTGTAGCTGATGTGGTCGCTCATGCCGTAGAGTTGGGCAAAGTAAAAACGGGTATCGTTGGGTGAGATCTTGTTTTCCTGCATCAAACGCGCGAGGTACAAATTGCTGTTTTCATTGTGTGAGCCGCAGCAAATGCTGATGCGATCGCGGTGGGTCACGCAATAGAGCAGGGCGGCGTCGAAGTCCTGATCGCAAGCGGCTTTGGATGGCTGAATGGGATCGCGGTATTGCATGGATTGGGCGCGAGCACTTTCTTTCTCCATATAAGCGCCGCGCACCAATTTAAAGCCGCAGAAGTAGTTGCGCTCCACGGCCCGTTGGTGGCTTTGATGCAAAAAGTCCAGCCTGTCGTGCCTATACAATTGAATGGTGTTGTAGACAATGGCTTTGCGGGTGTTGTACTTTTCCATCATGGCATCGGCCAATTGATCGATGGCGTCTTGAATCCAACTGTCTTCGGCATCGATGAAAATGGGGGTGTCGACCTGCACCGCTAAAGCACAAATGGCATCTACACGATGGATGACCCGTTGCCAAGCGGCCTCTTCTTCGGTGGTGAGTGCTTGTTGGGCATTGACTTTTTCCAGCAACGCAAATCGGGCTATGCCAGTCACTTTGAATACACAAAATGGAATGTCGGCTTTGCCTTGTGATGCGCGCAAAGTGGCCAAGGTTTCTTCGCACGTGGCGTCAAAATCGGCCTCGCTTTCTTTGCCTTCCACCGAATAGTCCAATATGGTTCCAATGCCGGCCTTGGAAAGAGCTGCTGTCGCTGAGGCGCATTCGGCGATGGTCTCGCCGCCGCAGAATTGTTTGAATATGGTGCCTTTGATGGCCCAGCCAATGGGAATGCCAAGGCGAATCGCTGTCTCTGTAGCCACCTTGCCCACCTTGACCAGGGTGGGGTTGGCAATTAGCTTGAAGAGATAGTACGACCGAGTGAGTTCCTTGTTGGATTTGCCGCTAAAGGCGACTTCCGTGTTTTCGAATAGTTGTGTTGGGAATGGTTCCATTGGTGGCGCGAATTTGTGTCCGAACGCTCAAATCGCCAATTAAAATGACGAAAATCTTTTGCCTGCATCGGCGCGATGGTTTGATTCCTTAACGATCAGGGCGAATGGAGCAATCATGAGCAACGGCATGCTATTAACTATTGCCGCCAGCAACTTGTTCGCTGTTATTCGTTGATGCGCATGACTTTGGTCAAGGGGTGAAACAAGTACAGGTGTCCGCTGTCGATGCAGGTGCATTGGTAGCGGGTGCGGACTTTCAGGCCCCGAGCAAAACGGCGTTTTTCGCGGCCATAGAGGAATTTATCTCCCTTTTGCAGATCGTCTACCATACAAATATTGGGATGGCTTTTTTTGTCGTATCGGGCCAGAACTTTGGCCATGGTATGGTCGCTGCACGAAGTTGCTCCGGGATTTTGAAGATATCCGTGGATGGCCAATTGCAAATCTTCGGGGAATATATTGCGACGAAGAAAGGGTCCAAGGGTGCGTTTGAAGGCGCTTTTCCATTCGTCGCCATGCGGTTTGACGTGCCAACCGTGCTCCACGTGGGTGATCAAATGCGCCAATTCGTGCATCAGGGTAACCAAAAAGGCGTAAGGATTGAGGTTGCCGTTGACGGTCAACTCCAACCTACCGGTCCTGGAGTCGGCCTTGAAATCGCCGTGTTTGGTAGCGCGAGGGGGAGTAATGACCAAGTGATGTGGATAGGCTCGGAGTTTCTCGCATACCAATTCCACCGATCCTTCGGGCAAAAATGGCTCAAGGGCGTTCTCTAAATCCGTGCGCTTCTGCATCGATCTCAATTTTATCTTCCCATTTTGGGCATGTGCGGCATTTGGGTTTTTTGCCGTGACCTCCTTTGCCCGATGTGCAGCCAACCCCTATAGCACAAAATCCGACAATGGTCAGGACAAGGAGATTTCGCATTGCAGTTTTCATGATTGACGAATAATGTGTGATCTTTGGCGAAGATAATTCGAAAAAAACCGATAATCGTTCATCCAAACGCAATGGTACTCAATTTATTTTTTTTGGTTTTGGGATTGGTGGGATGGTATTTTTTCTCATTTCGTGTTTTGCGTTATATGGTGGATGCTTCGGAAGGACGGTGGAAGTGGGAGTTGGCCCTGTACCTGTTGCTGTTGTGCGCCACTATTTTTTTGATCAAATTTGCGATCTACGCCCTCACGGGCTACCCCGCGCCAGGCAGTTGGGCCAGTCGTCTTTTTTTAGGTTTTGGCTTGGTGTGCTCCTATCTTGTGCCTTTTGCCAACGAGTACATCAAACATTTTTTCAAGCGCAAAAAGTAAAAATCGAACAATCAACGACGCAATGCCAACAACATTTTTTGCCGCATTGGGTTAGAGGATAATGTCAGACGTAAGTTTGCTTCAATGAGCGGATTATTTTCACATATCGGAAGGTACAGCATCTTATTGGGGCAAGTCTTCACCCGGCCTGCCAAAGCTTCTGAATACCGCCGTTTGATCGTGGATGAATTGGACAAAATCGGTCTGCAATCCTTGGGTATTGTGGCGCTACTCTCTTTTTTTATGGGCGCCGTAGTCACCATCCAAACTGCAGCCAATATCGATAGCGGTTGGATTCCCAAATGGACCATCGGATTTACAACCCGTCAAACCATGATTTTGGAATTTTCAAGTACCATTGTCTGCCTGATTCTATCGGGCAAAGTGGGTGGCAACATCTCCTCCGAAATTGGTACCATGCGCATTACCGAGCAAATCGATGCCATGGACGTGATGGGCGTGAACTCTGCCAGTGTCTTGATTTTACCCAAAATAATCGCGGCCATTTTCATTTTCCCCTTTATGGTTATCGGCTCTATGTTTTTGGGTATTTGCGCCGGTGCTATCGTGGGTACGGGTCAGGGTGTGATTTCGCTCACGGATTATATTTATGGTCTGCAATATTACTTTGAGCCCTATCAGGTGAGTTATACGCTGATTAAAACGGTGGTATTTGCTTTCATCATCACCAGCATCAGTTCGTACCACGGTTATTTCACCAAGGGTGGCGCGCGCGAGGTGGGCCAAAGCAGCACCAAGGCAGTCGTGTATTCCATGGTGTTTATCTTATTGTCGAATTATATTTTAACCCAGTTGTTGCTCCTTTGATCGAGGTAAAAAACATATCAAAAAGTTTTGATGGCAACACGGTTTTGCACGATGTCACCACAGAGTTTCTGCCCGGTAAAGTCAACTTTATCATCGGTCGAAGCGGCTCCAGAAAATCGGTGCTGACCAAGTGCATTGTTGGCTTGAACGAGGTGGACAAAGGAGAAATCTTTTTCGATGGACGCAATTTTACTTCACTCAACAAATGGGACCGAAGGAGCATTCGGCAAGAGATGGGCATGTTGTTCCAAGGAGCTGCGCTCTTTGATAGCATGACGGTGGAGGAAAATGTGATGTATCCGCTGCGCATGTTTAGCAAAATGACCAAAGCTGAATTGCAGAAAAGGGTCGATGAATGCCTGGAGCGCGTCAACTTGTCGGGAAAAAACAAATTGTACCCCAGCGAGATCAGCGGAGGTATGCAAAAGCGAACGGGCATTGCTCGGGCCATTGCCATGAATCCCAAATACTTGTTTTGCGACGAGCCCAACAGCGGCCTCGATCCTCAAACGGCCATCGTTATTGATAATCTCATCAAGGAAATTACCGTCGACTACAACATCACTACCGTGGTGGTCAGCCACGATATGGCCAGTGTCATCGAAATCGGTGACCTGATCAACTTCATCTACCAAGGTAACCTCTGGTGGCGAGGAAATCCCGCCAGCATTCTCAATAGCGACAATAAGGAAGTCACCGAATTTGTTTTTCCATCTGCATTTATGCAAGAAATTCGCGATGCATTGCGCCAGGGGCATAAATGACACAATCTTAATTGCACGCTCGGGTGTTGAAATCTTAAAAAAGTCTTGATCAATGTCACTGCCTTTTGAGGCAGTTTTGTTGGTGCCCTAGGCAAGCCAAATCATTTGATGCGGCACGCCTCAGCCAACTCTACGATCATTAATTGGACTATACAATGATACCAAGCCTTCGTGTTCTTATTCTTTTGGTCACTTCGTTTCTATTTGTGCATCACGTGCACGCTCAGTTGACCTTTACGCCCAGCAACAACTACATTCTCGACACCATTTGCCAGGGCCAGAGTATTGATCATTGTTTCAACGTCACCAGCGCTGGAACTTCGCACAGCATCATCAACTTCGTCAACAACGACGGCACAATTGTGATCGCTCCAGTGTCCAATCCTTTTCAACGATGCTTCAGATATACAGCGCCTTTTGGATTTACTGGCGCCGATGCAGTGACCTTCACGTTGCAGAATAACTTGGGGCAAACGGGCACCTGCACCGTTACGATTTTCGTTGCCAACCCCAGCACACCTATTAATGCAGGGCCTGATCAACAACTCTGCGCCCCCACTTCTTCGTCCATTATGTCCACCACATTGACCGCGATCGCTCCTGATCCGTTGGCCGATGGGTATTGGACCAAACTCACCGGTCCGGGTGTGATTTCAGGTGGATTTGATTCGCCAGCCATCGCAGGAGTGGACGATGATGGCGGTCCCACTGTGACCATCACGGGGCTTACCTTGGGGCAACACATTTACATCTACCGACAGCGTTATCCATGTGCCAATAATCTTGATTTGGTCACCATCAATGTCTACAACGGCAGTCCGCCGGTTGCCGATGCCAATATTTGTTTCCCGTCGCCACTCAACCACGCCGAAGACACAATCACGCTATGCGGCAGCAATTCGTACACCCTATGCGCCAACAATCCCGGTACGGCTGCTACGGGAACGTGGACCATTTTCTGCGGTTCGGGCAGCATTGCCAATATCAACAATGCCTCGGCTACGATCAATAACTTGGGTATCGGTTGCAACTGCTTGGAATGGAATATTGGCAATGGTCCGTGTCCGGGTGGTGAAACCAAAGACACCTTGACCATTTGCACTTATCCCACTGTTCAACCTGCTGTTTTGGGTGCCGATCTTGTGCGCTGTCTGGGTTCGTTTGCCAATGTAACGCTCTCCGGGAATACCCCGTCGGGTGCCAATACGGGTTTGTGGACATATGTGAGTGGTCCAGTTCCCATCAATATTGTGTCGCCCAACGCGGCAAATACGGTGACTACGGGATACACCGTGCCCGGGGTGTATTGCTTCAATTGGACCATTACCAGCGGACCGTGTGGAAGCAGTACCGATCAAATTTGTGTCTTGGTGCATGATCCCAATACCCCCATTAATGCGGGACCGGATCAGACCATTTGTTTGCCGAGCAACGCCACCACAATGGCTGCCACTCCCTTGACTGGACCGGCCACCGGCACCTGGACTGTCGTGCCTGGATTCGGCACAGGTTCTTTTGGCAATGCCAATTCACCCACCACTACCGTGACCGGCTTAAGCACAGGCATCAACCGATTCCGTTGGACCGTGAGCAACGGAAGTTGTGCCAACAACGGAGCGAGTGACTTGATGGATATCTTGGTATATCCCGCTGCCCAACCCACCCCCAATGCAGGGGTTGATCAGTATTTGTGTTTTACAGGAACGCCCATGTCAACTTCGGTAACGGGTACTGCGCCAATAGCCCCAGGTACTGGGCTATGGACCATTTCACCATCGGCACCCATCACTCCTTCGCCGTCTGCCTCTACCATTTCGGTCAGTGGACTTACACCCGGCGAATACACCTTGACTTGGACATTGAACAATGGTTCGTGCAGCCCAAGTGTAAGCGATCAAATGAAAATTTTTGTGTACAACAATACCGTTACAACCACCAATGCTGGACTCGATGTGAATTTGTGTACGCCTACCAATAGCGCCAATATGGCCGCAACTCCCGCAGTTACTCCAGCTATCGGCACTTGGTCTGTAGTGCAGGGCGGCGGAACGTTCATCAGTCCAAATAGCCCTACGTCTGAAGTTATTGCCATTCCGGTCGGCATTAATCGTTACCGTTGGACCATCAACACCATAGCCAATGCATGCGGTAGTTACTTTGATGAAGTCGTGGTCAATGTATTCGACAATACGGCTACCACGGCCAATGCTGGGCCAGATCAAGAGTTTTGTAATTCCGGTGGATCGGTCAATGCCGTCATGGGGGCCAATGCGCCTGTCTCTCCAGCTACTGGTTCATGGAGCGGCTCACCATCTGTGTTGCCCGCCAATAGCAATGTAGGCGCAGTATCAGGTCTTCCTGTGGGGACCAATGTGTATACTTGGACCATCAACAACGGTGCATGCGGATCATCCAGTGACAACGTGTCGCTGTTGGTTTATGGCCCTGGACAAACTGCTGCCAATGCAGGTGCAGATCAAGAATTGTGTAGCAATAACCCAACGGCGGTTTTATCGGCCAACGCATTGGTGAATCCTGCAACAGGTCTTTGGCAAATTGTAAGTGGCGGCGGAACGCTGACCACCCCCAACGCATCAAGCACCACCCTCACCGGCATTCCGGTTGGAATTACCACGTTGACGTGGACCATTGATAATGGACCTTGCGTTACTCCATCTGTATTGGTGGATACGGTGCGTATATTTATGTATAGCGTTGCGCAAACGCCTGCCAATGCAGGTTTAGACATCAACGAGTGCAGTACATCGGGCACCATCGCACTCAACGGCAATAGCATCATTTTCCCTGCTGTTGGAACATGGACGGTAACACCGGCTGGTCCTGTTTTCGTTAATGCAAACGACCCGCAAACGACGGTGAGCAATCTTACCCCGGGCACAACCTATACATTTACATGGACCATTGATAACGGTAATTTGTGTGGAACAACCAGCGATCAGGTGGTGGTCAATTACTACAACAATGCGCAGTCCATTGCAAATGCTGGTCCCGACCAAGAACTTTGTACGCCAACCGCATCGACTGTTTTGGCGGCCAATGTCCCCGATAGCCCAGCAACAGGGATATGGTCTGTTATCAGCGGACCCAATTCGCCCGTTTTCGGCGATGTAATTTCTCCAACGTCATCTTTGAGTAATCTTATCGTCGGCACGTACATCTTGAGATGGACCACCAACAATGGCCCTTGTAACCCATCCATTACATTTGATGAAGTGTCCATATTTGTGTTTCCAAATGGAGGCAACGTGGCCACTGCTGGTGCTGACCAAGAAGTGTGTGAGCCAGTGAGTTCGGTGACACTTACGGGCAATGTATTGATAGGACCAGCAACAGGCACATGGTCGCAAGTATCAGGACCCAATGCGGCATTGATCAATAATCCGAATTTGAATCAAGTCACAGCTTCGAGTTTGATTGTTGGCTGCTATGTTTTCCGCTGGACGGTAGACAACGGCTCTTGCGCGGGCGCCATTACTTCCGACGATGTTCAGATTTGTGTGTTCGATGATAGCAACTTGATAGCGAATGCAGGGCCAGATCAAACGCTTTGCACCCCTGCCACGAGTACGACCTTAGCAGGCAGCGCGGTAATTTCACCTGCAATAGGTACATGGACTTTGGTAAGCGGCCCAAATACTCCTGTGTTCAGCGTCAATCAAAACAACACGGCCATCAGCAATCTTATCGTAGGGACATATGTCATGCGGTGGACGGTGGACAACGGCCCCTGCTTCAATGGGCTGACCACCGATGAAATGACCATTGAGGTCTTTAATTCTGCGGCTGCTGTGGCCAATGCGGGTATCGATCAGGAGATCTGTTCGCCGAATTCGCAAGTGGTGATGTCGGCCAATGCTGCCGTCTCTCCTGCTGTTGGAACTTGGACCCCAGTAATTGGTTCGGGTTCCATCGATGCGGTGAATGCCCCCAATACCGCAATTACGAACATCTTTGTAGGAACGAGCTGTTTTCAATGGACCATCGACAATGGCGGTTGTGGCAGCGGAACAACCTTCGATCAAGTGTGTATCGATGCATTTGGCAATCAACCTCCGGCCGATGCAGGCGTGGATCAAGATCTGTGCACGCCGCAATCAACAACGGCGTTGGAAGGAAATGCATTAATCGCTCCCGCTACTGGGCAGTGGACACAGATTTCTGGTCCGAATACCGTGACCTTTGCCAACGATGCAGACCCCTTGACCGATGTTTCTGGACTCACCAATGTGGGTTGTTATGTTTTTGAATGGACTATTTCCAACGGGGTGTGCGCCGATCCTATCACACGCGACACTGTTCAGGTTTGTGTGTTCAACAGCGGTTTTGACCCCGCTGACGCGGGTCTTGACCAAGAATTGTGCTCGCCTACTTCGACTACCGTTTTTGCCGCAACTGCCGCTGAGCCTCCTGGCCAAGGAACATGGACCGCCGATCCTGCAAACCCTTCCATAGCTACTATTGCCAACATCAATGATCCCAATAGCGCTGTTTCCAATCTCTCGGTTGGGGTATATACCTTTTATTGGGCTTTGAATTACGCTGCATGCGGTAGCGAAGATGACGCCGTTACCATTACGGTTTACAACAGCAATCAAACGGCTGCTGATGCTGGTGATGATGTGAGCCTATGCACACCTACGAGTTCGCAGGTTCTCGCGGCCAATGCAATTCTACCTCCCGCCATAGGCACGTGGTCTACTCCCAATGGCGGTGTAGCATTCATCGATGCCAACGATCCCAATACAACGGTATTCAACCTCATTCAAGGCGTTGACACACTCATTTGGACCATTGATAACGGCTCTTGTTTGAGCCCCGAATTGTCGGTGGATACCATGTTGATTTTCCTCAATGATGTCAATCAACCTCTTGCCGATGCTGCACTCGATCAAGATTTTTGTACACCAACATCCACAGCGGTTTTGTTAGGCAGTGCGGTGATTTACCCCGGAACTGGTGTTTGGACATCAGTGGGTTCGGCTACTGTGGATAATCCCAATAGCAACACAACGGGTGTGAGCAATTTGGTGGTTGGTACAAATACGTTCTGCTATGAAGTGGAGAATGGAGCTTGTGTGCCGCCTTCGTCGCAAGATTGCGTTGATATCTTCATCAACGATGCCGATCAACTGCCTGCCAATGCAGGTCCCGATCAAGAGTTGTGCAGTAATCTTACAGATTGCGCAACGCTTGCAGGAAATGGTTTAATCTTTCCCGCAGTTGGCACTTGGACTGTGCTTGGCGGTCCGTCGCCATTGACATTTGCCAATGCCAATGATCCCACCACACAAGTCTGTGGATTGATGCCAGGAGTATATACTTTGGAATGGTGCATTGACAATGGATCGTGCGGTCCCATCACCTGCGATCAAATGACCATTACGGTATTTGACGATAGCGCTGAGCCCTCATCGGTGGGCGCAGACATTGAATTGTGTTCGCCCACATCCTCTCAAGTCATGAATGCCAATGCGGTGCCGCTTCCCGGTTTTGGAGTATGGAGCGTAGTCAGCGGTGCGGGTGTTATATCTGCCGACGATGTGGATAATCCAGAGGCCTTGATTACCGATATTCCAATCGGGATCAACGCATTTAGCTGGTGCATTTCCAACGGTGTATGTCCCGATGCCAACTCGTGCGACACACTGCTGGTGACCATTTACGATGAAAATGCATTGCCCGCTGATGCCGGTGATGATCAGGATTGGTGCGAACCCACCTCGTGCGTAACAATGACGGCTGCTGTACCTACTTATCCAGCCGTTGGTACTTGGACAAGCCTCTCGGTGGGACCAACTGTTTCTGACCCGAATGATCCTTCGGCTGAAATGTGCAACCTGGGTGTTGGGGAATACTATTTCCTTTGGTCAGTGTACAATGGTCCATGCGACAACAGTGTCACCACTGATTTGGTGCGCATTCGAATTTTTGAAGAGAATCAACCTGCGGCCGATGCCGGTCCGGATTTCAATATTTGCACGCCGCAGTCGGTGGTAGATATGGTGGCAAACAGCCCCATTTTCCCAGCTACAGCTTCTTGGAATGCTTTGCCGGGAGGCAACGGAAACATTGCCGGTATTTCCAATCCCAATGCACAGATTACAGGTCTGTTGCCCGGCGAAAGTTGTTTTGTCTGGACCATCGACAATGGTCCATGCCTTCCATCTATCACGTCGGATGAGGTGTGCATTCATGTGTTTGATGCGAATTTGCCTGAGGCCAATGCAGGAGAAGATATTTTCTTGTGCGCACCTGCAGGTGGTGCTTTCCTCAATGGATTTTTGACAGGTTCTGACTTGGGCGATGATCTGGCAACGGGTTTGTGGGAACAGGTCAGTGGCCCCAATACGGCGGTAATTTTGAGTCCTACCGAGAGCAACACGGTGTTGAATGGATTGACCATCGGAGATTATGTGTTTCGTTGGACCGTGGACAATGGAAGTTGTGGAACAACATCGGATGAGGTGGTGCTGCACGTCAACAATTCCAATGCGCCTCCTGCAGAAGCGGGCGAGGACGCTTACTATTGCACACCCGAGGATTGCCATGCGCTGAATGCCAATGTTCCTGAGAACAATTCATTCGGCTATTGGAGCACATTGCCCGGAACGTCAGCATGTTTTACAGACATCAATAACCCAGGTTCGCAGGTGTGCTGCCTCAATCCCGGTCAAACCATCTTCTTTTGGAATATCGACAACGGAGCGTGCGGACAAACCGTGGATGTGGTATCGGTCTTTATCTATTTTGAATTTAATCCCGATGCCAATGCTGGTGTGGATCAAGAGATTTGTTTGCCGGCCACAGAGGTCACAATGAATGCCGAAGTGCCTCTGTTTCCTGCCCTTGGTGATTGGCAAGCCATAGATGCTTGCGGCACCATTGGTGACTTGAATAGTCCAACATCGCTCATTTCCAATTTGTGTTTGGGAACGCATTGCTTTGTTTGGCGCGTTGACAATGGGCCATGCCCCAATGGAATCACCACCGATACCATGTGCGTGCGCGTATTTGATCCTTCTCCATCTGTTGATGCTGGCTTGGACTTGGATATCTGTACGCCGCAGAATTCGGTAGTGATGAACGCGAGCCAACCCAATGATCCCAATGTAGGAACATGGTATCTCATCAGTGGTGGAGGCACCATTGTGAACGCCAATGATCCTGCTACTGAAATCACCGATCTCCCCGTGGGCATCAATTGCTTCCGCTGGGAGTACGACAATGGCCCGTGCGACATTGGTCTGCCTGCCGATGAATTGTGCATTGCGGTGTATCCCAATGATCATCCTGCGGCCGATGCAGGCGATGATGTCGAAATGTGCTTCCCCATCAACGATACTGTTCTAACAGCCAATACACCTATTGTTCCTGCTGTTGGATTCTGGACATTGATTCAGGGCAGTGGCACCATTGAGTCGGTCAACAACCCCACCACGGCTCTGACCGATATGGCGGTGGGCGACAATCTTTTGGTGTGGACCATTCTCAACGGCCCTTGCGAAAATGGCGTATTGACCGATACGGTCTTGGTGAAGGTGTTTCCCGAAAATCCACAAATTGCGAATGCCGGTTTGGATCAGTTCTTATGCACCCCGGAAAATCAAGTGTTGATGACTGCGACTGCACCAGTGGCACCGAGTTATGGTTTTTGGGAGGTGGTGTCTTTGGGCGGATTGCTCTTGGACTCGACCAATGCCACCGCGGAAGTCAGCTTCCTCGCTGTGGGCGAACACATTCTCCAGTGGCATGTGTACAATGGACCATGTGATCCCGAAAGCGTTGACCCGATTACCATTTTGGTCAACGACAGCACGGCAGCACCCGCCGACGCCGGCCCGGATCAAATGCTGTGTGCACCGGACAATGTGGTCACGATGGCTGCAAACGATCCCACATTCCCAGGATTTGGATATTGGACGCTGGGCAGTCACCCCGGCGATCCAGAAATTTTAACGGTGAATAGTCCGACCTCGGAAATATTCGGATTGGAGATTGGAATTACAGAATTGATTTGGAATTTGGACAATGGAGCTTGTGGCATTACACAAGATACGGTGATCATTATGGTCAACGATCCGCTTTCGCCTTTGGCCAGTGTGGACGAAGACCAGTTCTTGTGCGACATTCCAGCCAATGGATGTGTCGACCTGATTGGTTCGCAACCTTCCTTCCCCGCCTTTGGTTGGTGGGAACAAATTGCCGGTGACAATGTCGCCGATATTGCCGACACCTCTGCTTTTGGTACTTCGGCATGTGGACTTGCACTCAACGAATCGGCTTTTGTATGGAACGTTGCCAATGGCGCATGCAATGCTTTGTCTTCCGATACCATTTGGTTCTACATTTATGACAGTGCCATAGCAGGTGCCAATGCAGGCGCCGATACGGCTTTCTGTGGTGAGCAATCGATCTTCCAAACTTCAGGAAGTCAACTTACCGGAACGGTAACGGGATTGGCTTCGGGATTGTGGTTGCCCGTGGATGATGCGCCACCAATCGACAGCCAAGAGGATATGCCCGATGCCATTGTACTCAACTTGCCCGTGGGCGTGCATTGCTATACGTGGAATGTAGACAATGGCGCATGCGGTGTCTCTTCCGATGAAATGTGCATCAGTATCTTCGATGATGGACTTGTACCTGCCAACGCGGGCCAAGACATGGATTTCTGCTCTTCGGATTTTGTGGAGTTTGCCCTCAATGGAACTCTGCCTGTCGCTCCGGCAACGAGCTCGTGGTCTGTGATCGAAGGACCTGCCGCTCTGCAGAATCCCAATCAATTTGATGCGACTGTATTGTCGCTGGGTGCGATTCAAACGGAGTTGGTGGATGTGATCAGCGTTTTACAATACACCGTGGACAATGGCATTTGTGGCGTGACGTCGGATACGCTCTTGCTTGTGCTCAAGGATTGTGAGACGATTAAAGTCCCCGATGCCTTCTCGCCCAATGACGATGGCACCAACGACGCGTTGGTGATTCCAAACATCGAATACTATCCACAGAATAGTATGAAGATTTTTAACCGTTGGGGCAATTTGGTGTACGAAGCAGCGCCGTACAAAAATGAATGGCAGGGCGAATGCAATCAAACCGCCAGCTTGGGCGAGGAACTCCCAACCTCAACCTATTACTATATTCTTGATTTGGGTGAAACCATGGAAGATGGACAGAAAATGGTGTTCAATGGATTTATTTACCTCAAACGATAATCAAATGCAGACCAAAAAAATGAAAAAGAATACGATTGTTGGTTTACTCTGCTGTGCATGTGCACTATTGGGTCAATTGCGTTTGACGGCTCAACAAGATCCCATGTTTACCCAATATATGTTCAACACTTTGAGCATCAATCCGGCTTATGCGGGGAGCAAGGACTTTTTGAGTGCCACGGCCATTCACCGCTCGCAATGGGTCAATTTTGAAGGTGCGCCTGTGACGCAGTCGGTAACGGTACATTCTCCATTGCGCAACGAGAGCATCAGTTTGGGCGGAACCATCATCAACGATGCATTCGGGCCCGTCAAACAATCAGGGATTTACATCGATGCGAGCTACCGCATTTTTATGGGCAACCGTCGCTTGGCATTCGGTATCAAAGGGGGCTTGAATTTGTTCAGCGCGAATTTGATGGACTTGAATCCGTTGGAAGAAAACGATGCCTCTTTCGCCGGCAACATTGCCAATAAACCCTTGCCGAATTTTGGGGCAGGCGTGATGTATTACACCCGACGTTGGTACGTGGGCGCCAGTGTACCCAAATTGTTGTCCAACAAATTGCTCAGCGGCGATTTGCCCGATTACAGCGGGGTCAATAACAAAGAAATTCCACATGCTTTTTTGATTGCCGGCGGTGTGTTTGATGTCAATCTGTACACCAAATTCAAGCCGACCATTTTGGTGAAAGCCGTCAGTGGTGCACCTATCGCGGCAGAAGCGACCGGTCAATTTTTGTTCTACGATAAGTTTTGGGCCGGATTGATGTACCGTTGGCAGGATGCTGCTGGGGTCTTGTTGCAATACGAAATCAATCGCATGTTCAAAGTGGGCTATGCGTTTGATTACAGTTTATCCGATATCCGAAAATACAGCGACGGTTCACATGAAATTATGCTGGGATTCGATCTCAACCGCGGCAAAACTGGCGATGTTTCACCGCGTTATTTCTAAAGACACATTATCATGAGCACATCCATTCTCAACCGTATATCTATGATCCATTGGAGAGTTGTCATTCTTCTTGTTGCATGCCTCACGTCGGGTGCTGCTCACGAATGCGCAGCCCAAAAGGGCAAACTCAATATTGCAGACCAGTACTTCATGGCGTTTGATTTCAAAAGCGCTGAAAAGGTGTATGCCGATATCTTGGCATCGGCCAAACACGCCAACGATACATTGCCATTGCGACGCATTGCCTATTGCCAAACCAAAACCGGCAATTGGGTAAAAGCAGAAGCCAATTACAAACGTTTGATCGCAATGAACATGGGCAAGCCAACCGATTATTTGGGGCTGGCCGAAGTGCTCAAACTGCAAGGAAAATACACGGAGGCGATAGAGGTTTACAATAAGCTGTTGGTTGTACAGCCCGACAACGGTATCGCCAAAGTATACAAGAACAACGTCGATTTTGCGGAGCGCATCGTCCGAGACAGTGCCATTTACCGATTGCGTTGTGCCAACATCAATTCGCCGTATTCCGATTTTGGTCCGGGCTTTTTTGTGGATGGCAAGGTACTTTTTGCATCCAGCCGCGGTGATGGTTCAAAAAATCAGTCCATTTATGCTTGGAACAATCAGCCTTTTCTCAATATGTTCATGTGCGACGTGTCGGCGGATACCACATTGCAAAACGCAAAACCCGTTGCGGATGAAATGATCACCCGCTTGCACGAGGGAACCATGACCTATGCGCCTTCCTCCAATACGATTTACTATACTAAAGAAAATTTGCGCAAAGGAGATTTTGATAAGATCAAAGGTGGACGCCGCAATCTGGGCATCTACAGCATCACATACAATACATCAGAAGGAAAATACGGCGAGGAAAAGGACTTCGCCTTCAATAATCGCAATTACTCACTGGGCAATCCCACACTCACTCCCGACGGAAAACGCCTGTACTTTGTCAGCGATATGCCAGGTGGTTTCGGTGGAACGGACATCTATTATTCCAATTGGAACGATTCGGTGTGGAGTGCACCCGTCAATTGCGGCAACAAGATCAACACCCTCGCCGATGAGCTTTTCCCTTTCGCAGTGTCTTCCGATATGTTGTACTTCTCATCCAATGGGCATTTGAGCATCGGTGGATTGGATGTGTTTTATACCAACCCGAATGATAGTTCGGTTGTGAAAAATATCGGATACCCGGGCAATTCGCATTACGATGATTTTGCTCTGATTTGTTATCCCAATGAAACCAAAGGCTTTATCTGTAGCAATCGCCCTGGTGGCCAAGGCGACGACGATATTTATGAGTTTACCATCAAACCGGTCGATGAGGTTTTTGTATCGGGCGTGGTCACCGATAAGAATACCTTAGAACCTGTAGTCAATGCGACTGTGATGGTGCCCGCGGAAGACGGTTCGATGATCGAAGTGAAAACCGACGACAAAGGCCGCTATCAAATCACTGTGCCCTACAAGGATATCATTGAATTGGAAGCCAGCAAGCCCATGTATCTGAGTGGAAAATCATCGCGGAAAGCTGACCCGCGTTCCTCCTACATGGACGGTTTCAATATTGAGATGCAAAAAATCGATTGGATGACATCGGGTCGGGTGATTTTCGATGCTGATGGGAAGCCGGCTGTAGGTGCTATTGTGATTTTGAACGAATTGTTGGGCAACGATACCTTGGCTGTCGATACCATTACCATTGGTGCCGATGGCAAATACATGTGGCCATTGCAAGCGAATAAATCGTATTTGACCGTGGCATTGAAGGAAGGCTACAGCCGCATGACCGAACGTTTTGCGACCAACAATCCTTCGCAAAAAGTGCATACCCGCGACTTTAAATTGTTCAAGTTGGAAAAAAACACTACAGTAAAAGTGGAGAATATCTACTACGACTACAACAGTGCTGTTCTCAAACCGGAGTCAGCGGTGGAATTGAATAAACTTGTCAATATTCTGCGCGACAATCCAACCATGCGAATCGAATTGGGCTCACACTCGGATTCACGCGGTGGCGATGCCTACAACCTTACCTTATCCGAGAAGCGTGCGAAAAGTGCTGTGGATTATCTTGTGGGACAAGGCATTGCCAAGGATCGCATGGTGAGCAAGGGCTATGGTGAAACCGGGCTGCTCAATCGCTGCGATGATGGTGTGACCTGCACAGATGAAGAACATGCAGTGAATCGCCGAACTGAATTTAAAGTCCTTTAGGAATGAAATTTCTCCTTGCGTTTTTTTTGGTAGCAGTGACTGTTGCAGGTTGCCGATCGCCATGGAACGATGACGAACAAAAGCAGGTGTACGACAAATGCGTGCAGGTGAACACGCCGCTCTATCCCAATGGTGTGGCGGACAGTATTTGCGCATGCTACATCGAAAAATTGGTGCAGCGATTTCCTCAAAACAATCAGCGCCCCGAAGAAATTTTGGACGTGATCAATGAATGCGCAGAACAGTATCCGTTGCAAAAGCAATGATGGCTTTTCCAGCTGCCATGCCCATTTAGTTTGGTGGTTTCAAATTGCACATAAAAAAGGCTGTCTCAGCATTGCCGTGACAGCCTTGGTATGTGTGTTTTGCAAAAGGATCGAATCAATGCTGAGCAGCGTGAACAAACTCATCAAAGCTCACCGACTTTTTATTGATGGTGCATTTTTCGCGAATCATTTCCATCAAACGTTCTTCGAACAATTGTTCGTAAACCTTGCGGATTTCCTCGTTTTTCGACATCGTATTTTTGGCATATTCTTCCAAATTTTCGTCGTCAACCGGAATGCCGTATTGCGCAAAGTTGGCGGCGATACTGGCTTTTACCTTGTTTTTTACATCCTCATGCGTCACCTTGATGTCGTTGGATTGAATCAAGTGATTCTCGATCAACGTCCAACGCAATTGACCGGCGTACATGGGGTATTCGTACTCCAATTGTTCCAATGAGAGCGGCTTTTCGTTGGTGGCTTGGATCCAACGTTTGAGGAACGCGTCGGGCAACTCCAAAGTAACCCCTTCGATCAATTGACGCTTGGCATTGCGGGCAAACATCCATTGGGCGTCCATGGTGAATTGTTCTTGCAAACCCTCGCGCACTTTCGCACGCAATTCGTCTTCGTTGTTGACTACGCCAGGGCCGTACATGCGGTCGAAAAGCTCTTGGTTGAGTTCGGCCAATTCCATGTGCTGAATGCCTTTGACGGTGATTTGCACCATGCTTTCCATGTGGTGAACAGCCTCATGCGTGATGCCCAACAATTTGGCTAAATCGTTGTGGTTTTCGGCCAAATGGTGTGGGTTGACAATGGCGGTGTCGTCCTTTTTAAGACCAACCAATTTGCTCTTGGTGTCGGCGTCTTTGATGAACTCGACAAATACGCTGCCTTCGCTTTGGATACCGCCAGTTACAGGCTGCTGGTTGGCATCGATCTCTACGATGGCAACAGACAACATGTCTTCATCACCGCACGATTCGGCTTCGCTCATTTTGCCAAAACGTTTTGCGAAATCGCGCACTTGGCGGGTAACCAACGCATCGTCTACTTCGGCTTCAAGATGAGTGAAGGTAAGGGATTGATCGAGGGTCAGGTTGACATTGGGAGCTAGGCCCAATTCATAGAAGAATGTGAATTGATCAGGATTTTCCCAATTGGCTACTTCGCGGTTATCGGCTTTGGGCATTGGGCTTCCGAGCACATTGAGTTTGTTTTCGCTGATGTATTGGTGCAAGCTGCGCTGAAGAACTTGATTGATTTCTTCTGCGAGGATGCTTTTTCCAAAACGTTGTTTGATCAGGCTCATGGGCACTTGACCAGCTCGGAAACCGGGCAGTTGAGCGGTTTTGCGGTATTTTTTGAGTGCTTTTTCTACGTTTTCAGCGTAGTCCGTTTTGTCCAATTCGATGCTGATTTCAGCGTTCAATGCATCAATGTTGTTTTGCGTGATGTTCATGTCAACGTTTGTATTGAGGGCCATGCAATTGGCCTGTTCGTTCGTGTACTTTTTAAAAAGGGGTGCAAAAATACAACATTTTGTTCGATTTTGCGCTAGTGCCTTTGTAAATGACTGATAAATAACGATGTAGAGGGATTGTAGGCGCTGTTGGGAACAAAAAAAGCAACGCTCTCGCATTGCTTTTGTTTTGTCCGGGTGGAGGGACTCGAACCCCCATGCCTCGCAGCGTCAGATCCTAAGTCTGATATGTCTACCAATTTCACCACACCCGGCTGAATTGGTTTTTCTCTTTTGGAGGCCGCGAATATACTATGATTTTTTTAATCCCACACAAAGGTTTTTTTTGCAAAAGGGGAAACCACTTTTTTTGTGCTATTTTGCAACGCTTATCCCAACCAAGATGCTGACTCGTTACTTATGGTCTTTTGTGGTGCTGTTTGTTGGCACAGCGTTCTTCCTCTCAGGCAATGCCCGGGGTCAGGAACTGTATGGCGCACCGTCAGCTGCTATGGCCAATACCATGGTCACCGATACCAATGTGTGGGCGGCTTCTAACAATCCCGCGGGCATGCCGTGGCTAGCCAAAGGGGGAATTGCCGCCGGGTACAGAAATGCTTTCAATATTCAAAAACTGGGAACAAGAAGCATCGCAGCGGTTCTGCCTTTTCGCAACAGTGCTTTTGGGGTTTCTCTTCAAAGCTATGGTTTCGAAGCTTTTTTGGCCAACCGAATCGGCTTATCCTATGGCATTCGATTGGGTGAAAAGTTGTCGCTGGGGGCACAAATGCACTACCACGCGCTCACGCTCAGCGAGATGTACGGCAGAACTTCTTTTATGACCATAGCCTTGGGCGCGCGGTTCAATGCCACACGAAAACTCACCCTCGGTGCCTATATCAACAATCCCAATCAATCCAAAATTGCAGACTTCAACGATGAACGTTCGGTGTCGCGCATTGCTGCGGGGATGTCCTATGCATGGTCAACGCGATTGCGCATGACGGCCGAGGTGCAACAAGAAAGTGGACAAACGGGTGGCGTGCGCGCGGGTTTGGAGTATGTGCCGGTGCCGTCGATTGTTTTGCGCTGCGGAGGAGGTACTGGTCCTGCATTGTTCAGCTTTGGTTTTGGTTGGCACCGCAAAGCCATTCACCTCGATGTGGCTTCCTTCTATCACAACGTTTTGGGCTTTAGTCCGCAAGTCGCATTGGCCTGGGTGCCCGGCAGAAAATGAGGGGCTGGATCAAATATAGCTGTGTCATGTGCCTGCTGTGCTCAGCATTCGGCCTGGTTGCTCAAAGCGAGGAACTCAAAAACAATATCATCGAACAACGCATCGAAGTCATTGTAGCCAATCTCGAAGAAGGTGTGGATTTGGATTACACCACCTTGTTGGAGGACCTGCAAGGGTTTTACGACCAACCCCTCAACCTCAATTCCGCAAGCATTGAAGACCTTCGGGAATTGTATTTGCTTTCCGACTTGCAGATTGTTGCGCTGCAAAATCACATCGCTCAATTTGGCGCTTTGAAGAGCATCTATGAATTGCAGGCTGTCGCTTTGTTTGACCTCAATACCATTCGTCAGATCGAACCCTTCGTTGCGGTAGGGCCCACAGGCATGCTGGAAAAAGTGAGTTTTCGCACGATTTTCAACGAAGCCAACAGCGACCTGATGATGCGCTACAGAAGGGAGTTCCAAACGAGACAAGGTTATCTGCGCGATCCTGAAACCGGCGAAACTCCCTATGCGGGTTCTCCCGATTACATGTACGCCAGGTATCGTTTGCAATTCAGAAAGGCATTGCAATTGGGCTTCACGATGGAAAAGGATCCCGGTGAATCCCTCGCCAATGGTCCTGATTTTTCTAGCGCACACGTGATGTACAACGACAATCGTTTTGTGCGAAAAGTCATCGTGGGCGATTTTCAAGCCATGTTTGGTCAGGGCCTGACGTTTTGGAATGGTCTGGGCTTTGGCAAATCGCCGTTTATTCTCAACACCAAAAAGAACGCGTTGGGATTCAGGCCCTACACCAGTGTCCAAGAAGGGCAATTTATGCGGGGCGCAGCAGCTACTTTTGGGTATAAAAAATGGTCGCTGTCTCTTTTTGGTTCGCAAAAAAACATGGATGCTTCGGTGCAAACCGACAGTACCTTGACCGAAGCTGTGGACGATGGCGTGTTGGTCTCGTCCATCAATGCGGCGGGACTGCACCGAACGGCTTCTGAAATCGCTAAGCGCGGTGCTTTGCGCGAGACGGTGGTGGGCGGCAACATTGATTATCGTGCAGCAAAAGGTTCCATAGGCATCACTGCTGCTCAGGTGCAATACAATGCTCCTCTCGCCTTGAATCTTGATCTTTACCGCTATTACCGTCCTGCCGGTAGTGCGTTTACAACGGTGGGGGTCAATTATCAAACGGTTTGGCGAAATGCCAATTTTTTTGGAGAAGTGGCACGCAGCGGAAACGGCGGTTGGTCGGCCTTGAACGGTATGGTGGCATCGCTGCATCCTGCTGTGGCTGTGAGTTTGCTGCACCGTCATTTCTCCAACGATTACCAGGCGCTTTATGCCAATGTGTTTGCCGAGAATCAAGACAATCCGGCCAATGAGCGCGGTCTATTTGCCGGCGTACAAACCACTTGGCCAAAGGGCTGGACGCTCACTACCTACATCGATTTGGTCAAGTATCCGTGGTTGCGCTACCGTGTGGATGCACCCAGTTCGGCCACCGATTTTTTGGTACAGCTCAACTATAAACCCAATCGCAAGGACGAGTTTTATGTGCGGTTTCGTCGGCGAGGCGATGTGCAAAATGCAGCAAGCGCCGATCAGCGGATTACACCGCCTGTGGACTTGGAGCGCGATGTCTTCCGGGTCAACGCATCGTATATGATTCATCCCAATGTGCAGTTGAAGTCGCGTTTGGAGTGGGTGTTTTACCGCAAGGAAAATCTCAATCAACAAGGCTATTTGGCTTACCAGGATGTGGCGTTCAAAAAAATCGGATGGCCGGTGCAGTTGGTTGCACGTTATGCGCTTTTCAAAACCGACGATTGGAACGCCCGTGTTTATGCCTACGAAAACGATGTGCTTTATGCATTCAGCATTCCAGCGCACAATGGAGTGGGCAGCCGCATGTACGGTATGGTGAGTTGGGACATCCGCAAGGGGTTGGAACTTCAGGTGCGTTTTGCGCGGTGGCTTTACAGCGATAAACGAATCATTGGTTCGGGCAATCAAGAAATTCGGGGCAATCAGCTCAGCGATGTGCACGTGATGCTGCGTTGGAGGTTTTGATCGCGAATCCCTGTATTGGTGCATGGAATATGTTGCCACATGGAATTTTTTGGCTTTCCATTGAAACTTTCTTATATTTGTTAGGTAAACACTTGGAAATCACGGGGTATTCGGTGGCTGTTTTTCGCCGCAGTGCGCGGTACCTCTCGTTTGAAACCTCAGCCTCGATCGATTGAACGGCTTTGCCCAATGCGGCAGGATTTTTGTCTTCCGACGGCTAACAAAAACGGAACAATGATGAAGAAATTTGTACTTGTATTCCTCGCCTCCTGCTTCTGGACCATTGCAGCACTGCAAGCGCAGTCCAATGAGCGTCATCCGATTAGCACAGCATCTATTGCCTCCAACGATGGCAAAATTGAGTTGTTTTTTGACGAGCCGGTCACCGAACATTTTACGGTGGAAGTGCGCGATTTAACTGGCAAAACCGTGTACGTCTTGCACAGTGAACTGCACAATGGCGGTTGCCAAAACCTAGATTTACCAGCCGAAAATTTGCGCAAAGGCATCTACATGGTCCTAATAACTGGGGTATCGGGCAAAACCAAAACGCTCAAACTTCAACGCAACTAAGCGGTCCATCATTACCCGTTGGCCCAAGTCCATTGACAAATGATATTGCTACTCGAAGCGCCTTTGCTTCGGGTTTTTTTTTGAAGTTGCTGAATTCGACAATTTCAACAAGATCGCCACATCCTTGCGAATTGGTGGCCCATGCACGTCGGATTTCGAGATAAATCACTTTCCTTTGCATTACCAAAAGGGACAATAGCAAATGGTTTTAAAAGCCGATCATATCGTACGCCGTTACGGCCAGCGCACCGTTGTGAAGGGGGTGGATTTCCACGTCAGTCAGGGAGAAATCGTTGGGCTGCTCGGACCCAATGGTGCCGGCAAAACCACCAGTTTTTACATGGTCGTGGGCTTGGTCAAACCCAATGAAGGTCGAATCGTTTTGGACGGCTTGGACATCACCCACGAACCCATGTACCGCAGAGCACAATTGGGAGTGGGCTATCTGCCGCAAGAAGCCAGCATCTTTCGCAAACTCAGCATCGAAGACAACATCAAGGCGGTTTTGGAACTTACCCAATTGTCCAAGGCCGAGCAAAGGCTCAAATTGGAATCGCTGCTGGAGGAATTCGGACTTGCCCACAAGCGCAAGTACATAGGAAATCACCTCAGCGGTGGAGAGCGTCGGCGCACCGAAATTGCCCGCGCTTTGGCGACCGACCCCAAGTTTATTCTTTTGGACGAACCTTTTGCCGGTGTGGACCCCATTGCCGTGGAGGATATCCAAAAGATCGTGTGGCAACTCAAGTCGCGCAACATCGGCGTGCTCATCACCGATCACAATGTACAAGAGACCTTGAGCATTACCGATCGGGCTTATCTCCTGTACGATGGAAGCATCCTCAAAGCGGGCACTGCCGAGGAATTGGCGGCCGATGAACAAGTGCGTCGGGTGTACCTGGGCCAAAACTTTGAGTTGCGTCGGGTTAAAATGGGCGTGTGATCGGCGCGTCAAAAAACTGACGATTGTCATGTTTTTGTTTGAGTGTTCTCATTTTTACAAGCGCCGTGCAGTTTTTTGATATTCCTTTGGCTCCATGAAGTTCATCGCCCATCCCATTGGGTGCTTTATCTATGCTAAGTCGAAGTGAATCACGGTTTGAAAATGTCTTTCATCATGTCAATGAAGGCATCTTGATCTGCAACCACAAAGGGCAGATCATCTTGACCAATCCCAAATGCAATGTGCTTTTTGGCTATGACACCGATGAGCTCAATGGGGCGCAGGTCGAAATTTTGATTCCCTCCAAATTTGCCGAACGCCACGTGGAGCATCGCGATAGCTTCATGAAGCATCCCGTGCGCCGTCCTATGGGCAACAACATGACGCTCTTTGGAAAACGCAAAAACGGCGATGAGTTTCCGGTCGAGGTTAGTCTGAGCCATTACGAAACGGCTGAAGGCATGTTTGTGATCGGTTTTGTCATCGATGTTTCTGAGCGTTTTGAGCAACAAAAACGAATCATGCGCATCAATTCGGAACTCAAGTTGCTCAATGAAAATCTGGAAAACAAAGTCAGTGAACGGACCTTGGTGCTTCGTGAGGCGCTCAATGCCCTCGAAGCATCGCGCGATGAATTGGAGCAGGCCCTGGAAAAGGAAAAGGAATTGAATGAGATGAAGTCCAGGTTCATCACCATGGCTTCGCATGAGTTTCGTACACCTCTCAGCACCATTCTTTCATCGGCTTCATTGATCAGCAAATACATGGAGACCCATCATCAAGAGCAACGCGAAAAGCATGTGGGTCGAATCAAATCGGCGGTGAATGGGTTGACTGAAATTCTCAATGACTTTTTGTCCATCGGCAAGTTGGAAGAGGGTAAAATTCAAGTGCAATGGATGCCAGTAGACGTGGTGACGCTTATCCAAGAGGTGATCGACGATTTGCATGTGCTGTGTAAAGAAGGTCAGCAGATTCACTTGGAGCACAACGTGGATACCCCATGGATTACAGACAAAGCCTTGTTGCGCAATATGATGGTCAATCTGATCTCGAATGCCATCAAGTTCTCGAATGATCATTCGGTTATTCATGTTCGGGTCGAAGTCTGCGATGATGGCCTATGCCTGGAGGTGAAAGATCAGGGCATTGGAATTTCCGAAGAGGACAAACGCCACTTGTTTGAACGTTTTTTCCGCGGAAAGAATGCTCAGAACATACAGGGCACCGGATTGGGACTCAACATCATCACTAAATATTTGGAACTCCTCAACGGAACGATCCACGTGGACAGTGAATTGAACGTTGGCACTACATTTCGCATTCAAATCCCACAAAAAAAATAAGGCACTATGAAAAACATCTTATTGATTGAAGACAACCCCGATGTTCGGGAGAATTCAGCCGAAATCTTGACCATGGCGGGTTATCAGGTACGCACCGCCGAGAATGGAAAAGTGGGCGTTGAAATGGTCAAACTCGAGCGACCAGATTTGATCGTGTGCGATATCATGATGCCGGTTTTGGATGGTTTTGGTGTGCTTCAAGTCCTCAGTATGTCGGAAGAAACAGCGGCGATTCCGTTCATTTTTCTTACCGCCAAGACAGAACGTGCCGACGTACGCAAAGGCATGGAAATGGGCGCCGATGATTATCTCACCAAGCCATTTGACGATGTGGAACTGTTGAAGGCGGTAGAAAGCCGATTGAATAAGGTGCGCCAGCGTCAGAACGATCCACTGCAAAACGCTACCATAGAGCATATGCTCGGTCAATTGCACGGTTTGGAAGACATCGCCACCGTGGCCCAGCGTACCCAAGTCAAAAATTACCGCAAACGAGAGGTTATCTTTACAGAAGGCGATACTCCTCAAGGACTGTTCTATCTCAAATCAGGCAAAGTGAAGCTGTACAAGAGCCATGAGTTGGGAAAAGATTTGATCACACATCTCTTGCAGCCGGGCGATTTTTTTGGCTACCTGTCCTTGTTGCAAGGCACACCGTACAACCAAAGCGCCGAAACCATCGAAGAATCCGAGGTCGTGATGTATAGCGTAGAAGACTTCATGCATTTGATCACGGCTTCGCCTCAAGTCGCTGAGCAATTCATACGGTTGCTGGCAGGCAATGTGCAAAAGGAGCACGATCGACTGATTGCATTGGCTTACAGCAGTGTGCGCAAACGCACGGCCGAAGCGCTGCTCACGTTGAAGGACCGATACCATACCGATACCGAGCGTCCATTCGGTATGTCGATTTCACGCGATGATTTGGCCAAATTGGTCGGTACAGCTACAGAATCGCTCATTCGCACCATCAGCGACTTCAAAGAGGAGGGATTGATTCAGGTCAACGCCTCCAATATTACCATTCTCAATGTGAAAAAATTGGAACAAATGCGCAATTGATGCAGCGGCGCATCAATGCCCACCGCTCACTGGCGCAGCATCCAAATGGCGAGTGCGCCAAGCGTAGTAGGCGAGATAGATGAAGCAGACAATCCCAACCCAATAGCTTTGCTGGATGCCAACCACTTGTTCCGACAAGTAGCCTTGGGTGTAGCTCACCAATCCGCCGCCCATGATCATCATGATCAGCAACGAAGAGCCCACGTTGGTATGCCGGCCCAATCCAGAAATGGCAATGGTAAAAATACAAGGCCAAAGCGTACTGCAGAATAGTCCCACGGCTATGAAAGCATACGCACTCACCATGCCTGTTCCGTAGATGCCAATCAAAAGGGAAATGATCGCTGCGGCGGAGAACAACAACAATTGACGCGATGGCAATCCTTTGCTGAGGTAATCGAGCCCAATAAGTACTACGATGAGTCCAGCATAACTGTAAAATTCCTCCACGGGATGTTCAGCGATTTTGTTGGCCAGAATAAAAATGCCAAAAGCAACAAAAGGCAATACCACGTTGAATACTTGTTTGAGGGTATTGCTCACCCCAAATGCACCTGCCGCTGAGGTCCAACGGCCAATCATCAAGCTTGCCCAGAACAGCGAAACATAGGGCGCAACGGCATCTTCGCTCACTCCGAGTTTTTGCTTGAGGAAGTCGGGCAAGTTACTCGCTGTTGACACTTCGACACCGACATAGACAAATATTGCAATCATGCCCAGGGTGAGTTGAGGATATTGGAATACGCTGGATTTGGCGGGTGTTGCGCCATTGGTGGTTGCATCTTCTTCGGTGATCACATCGGGCAAACTCGACCATTTAATCAGCGCTGCAGCCAATACGAATGCACCCCCTAATGCGATGTAAGGAATTTGTACGTTGGACAATTCCATGGCAGCTCCATCGCCTTTGGGCGCTCCAAAAATTGCGAAGGCCACGATGACAGGGCCAATGGTGGTGCCGATGTTGTTGATGCCGCCCGCAAGACTTAGCCGTTGTGATCCGGTGCTTGAGTCTCCCAGCCGAATAATGAGTGGATTGGCAGCAATCTGTTGCATCGAAAATCCTAGGCCTACGATGAACAGCCCACTGATCAGTAAGGTGAACGACTGGCTGTTGGCTGCAGGAATAAAGAGTAAGGAGCCAAAGGCCGAAATGAGCAGACCCAAGGCCATTCCGTTGCGGTAGCCGATGCTATTGAGGATATCGCTTTTGCGCACATACGACAAACCAAAATAGATCAACGATCCCACGGTATAGGAAATATAAAAAGCGACCGAGATGAGCTGCACTTTGCTTTGGCTCAGGTTCAGGGCCTTTTTGAATACCGGAATCAAGATGTCGTTGCTGGCGGCTACAAATCCCCAAAAGAAAAAAATGGATATGAGCGTAATGAATGCCGCAATGTTGGTCTTTGGTTTAGTCATGGTGGTAGGCTCAAGTTGGTTTGAGCGCCCCAATGATACGCAAAATTGGTTTAACCTCCTTTCTTTGTTGTCAAGATATTGTGCTTTTGACAATAAGCCCCCCATCCAAGCCCATTTAAGGACGGAAGGATGAATGATTTGTCTTGCGACGCAATGCTTTGTTGAGCGGCGCATGCTTTGATGAGCGACGCAATGCCTTGCGTCGATACAGCATTTTCGGATGGAATATGCTTCGGCCGCACAGTGATTTTCCCTAGACCCCGAATCTCTCAGCGGCCGCGTTGGTGGATGGTTCTCGCGTGAATGTTTTTTTGGACTTCGGATCATCGTTTTTACAAAACCTCGCACCTCCAACCTCCAACCTCCAACCTCTTACCTCCAACCTCGCACCTCCAACCTCCAACCTCTCACCTCCAACCTCCAACCTCCAACCTCTCACCTCCAACCTCACACCTCCAACTTCGCACCTCCAACCTCACACCACCAACCTCGCACCTCCAACCTCCAACCTCTCACCTCCAACCTCACACCTCCAACCGTTTCACCGGTGGCAACACGAATGTTGGGTGTCGGATAATTTGGGACTCACCATGGGGATGCCGAGGCCTGCGCCGCGCAGAACGATGAGCAATGCAAAGGCCATCAATACGATTTGAATTTGGCGTTTGTGGCGCTGTCCGAAACGCTCTTGAAGGGCACGGATAATGTGTGAAGAGAAAAACAATGCGGGTGTATTGGCCAATCCAAACAGGGCCATGAATAAGGCCCCCATCCACGGTGAGGCGGTGATAATGGAGGCGGCCAATGCGCTGTAGACTAGTCCACAGGGCAAAAAGGCGTTGAGCAGTCCCATGCCAAGGACGATGCCGGGGTGTCCTGTGTGCCACCATTGCATCCATTGTTGCCGAAGGTTGCGCATGGGCTGCCCCCACCGTGCAGGGAGGCGCTGAATGGTGGTGGGCCACAAAAATGTGAGCAACAACAGCGATCCAGCTACCACCGCCAACCACTCTTGGGTGATCACCAAGCGCATGCTGTAGCCGATAAGACCCATCAGCGCTCCGAATAGGGCATAACCCAAAATCCTTCCGCTGTGGTAGATCAACGAGCGTTTCATGTGCAATCGCCCACCCACGTGCAAGGCCGCCACCAACGGGCCACACATGCCGATGCAATGTAGGCTTCCTGCGAGGCCAATACTCAGTGCAATGAGGAGGTGATGCATCTAGTGAACGATGACGGATTGTTCGAAGGCGTATGGAATGTGATCTTTGACCCAGTCGATCTTGAGCATGTATTTCCCTTGCTCCAAAACGGATTTATCGATGTGCAAAATGCCTTTCTCATCGGGTTGGATATCGAATACTTTGTCGGCCTTGGCGTTGTCGGGTTTGTACATGAAGATACTGCGGCTGTCGACTTGCCAATGTCCAATGGGCAAAGCGATGTCGATGGATGCCCCTTTTTGTACCATTTCGATGCCCGATGACAAGGCGTAATAATTTTGCAACGCGCGCATGCGATCGCTGTATTTCAACTCTTGTTCGTAGTAATCTTTGCGCACCAGCGAGACATCTTTGCCGTGTGACTTGACGACGAGCAAAACAATACCTGCTACAAATGCGAGGTAGATGAATAATATGCGTTTTCCCCAGTTCATGTTATTGTTTTTTAAATTGTCGATTGGATGGACCTAAAAAGGTTGTTTTTTCTCGGCTGATGCATTGGCCATGGGCTTCAAAGCACAACCTGATATTGGATTTTTGTTGTGTGATACGAGACACCGGAAGGATCACAAAGAGCTGAACATCGATCACGGTGTCGGGAGGAATGACCAGCAACGAATCTCCGACATGTTGTATCTGTGCGTGCATTTTTTCTTCGTGCACAACAACAGGTAAGGCGGCACGTGTTTTATTCACGATTTTGATGTTGTACAAATTGCTGATGGTGCTGTCGGTGGGGCGATAAAACAAGGTGCCTTTGGGTCGGGCTACGTTCACATCCAAGTCGCTGCGGGTGATGAGCAAGAAACTTTCCAACGAAATCAACACGCCCAACACCGCAGTGTATGCAATAATGCGGGGAGTGAAGCGCAACCGTTGGCCCTTTGCAATGGTGTTTTCGCTGGCATATCGGATGAGGCCTTTGGGCTTGTTTAAACCTTGCATGATGTGATCGCACGAATCGATGCAGGCCGTGCAGTTGACACATTCGAGTTGCGTGCCATTGCGGATGTCGATACCGGTCGGGCATACGCGCACACAATCACCGCAATCGATACAATCGCCTTTGCCCGTTTCTTTGCCCTTGTGCCGCGGTTCGCCACGCACATAATCGTAGGCGACTACGATGGAGTTTTTGTCCAACAATACACCTTGCATGCGGCCATACGGACATACGACTAGGCAGGCTTGCTCGCGGAACCAATAGTACACAAAGAAGAAAATCACGGTAAATGCAATCATTGCGATGAGCCCACCGATATGCTGGCCCGCCGGTTCGGTCATGATTTTCCATACTTCTTTGACCCCAATGATGTAAGCCAATAAAGTGTGGGCCACCATGAATGCAACGATAAAAAACAAAACGATTTTTAATGCGCGCTTCTTGATTTTTTCGTTGGTCCAAGGGCCATTTTGAAGTTGTTTTTGTCGTGCCGCATTTCCTTCAATGGCGTATTCAATCTTGCGGAATATCATTTCCATAAAAATGGTCTGAGGGCAAACCCATCCGCAGAAAACTCTTCCGTACACCACCGTGAATAGCGCGATGAACACAATGAAAATGATCATGCCCAACATGAAGATGAAAAAATCTTGTGGCCAAAAGCGGACGCCAAACAAGATGAATTTCCGCTCAACAATATTGAACAAAAACAGCGGATCGCCTTTCCATTCGATGAAAGGCAGGGTGAAAAAAATCACGATGTAAATCCAACTTACACGCGTGCGCCAGTTGTAGAACGTGCCCGATGGTTGTTTGGGAAAAAACCATACGCGCTTGCCCTGCTGGTCGATGTGGCTGACGCTGTCGCGAAAACTTTCTTCTGCGTAAGTGGACATAGGACGGTATTATTTCGCTGCTACAGTATTCAGAGTGTCTGTTGCCACAGTGTCTTGGGGTGCGCTGCCAGCTGCGGCATACAGATCGCCTTCAGGGGCTTTTGGATTGGAGGGATGGGTGCCTTGCAAACTCATGACGTAGTTGGCTACTTGCGCAATTTCGGCAGCCGACAACTCTTGTTGCCACGACTTCATGCCTTTGCCTTGTACTCCGTATTTGATGGTTTTAAATACATCTTTGATATCGCCACCATGCAGCCAATACGAGTCGGTGAGGTTGGGTCCTACAATGCCTTCGCCCGAACCTCCGTGACATACTTTACACAGTTTGGTATAATGCGATGCGCCTTGTTGGAGAATGGTGGCATCGGCCTGCAGTGTAATGGTCGTTTCATCTACTGCATCGGCCGCTTTGGCTTTGTAGGCTTCGATGGCCAGGCGTGCTGTTTCCATTTCATTGGTGTATTCGGTGGCTTGCAATGCACCTTCTTTGACCACATGGAAATACGTCAAATAAATACCTGCCCAAACGATGGACACATAGAATCCATATTTCCACCAGGGCGGCAATGCATTGTCCAATTCGCGGATACCATCGTAATCGTGATCGGTCATGATGGCTGCTTCGGCCTCAATAGCTACACTTTTGTTCATGCGGTCCCAGAAGTAACTGCGGCGTTTGGCAGGCGCTACCTCAGCGATGTGTGCGTTGGTGTAACTGCGAATGAGCAACATGTAATACAACACCACGGCCAATTCGATTGCAATGATCACCACGAGCGCGTTGATGGCAGTATGTCCAAATCCTTCGTGCAAAAACATCGCTTGCTTATGCGGTTCGGGCATTTTGAGTTGAGCCTGTGAGGGCAGAGCCACGCTGCTTAATGCTATCAATGCGGCAATGGTTTTAAATCCTTCCCAGTTTTTTTTAGCTTGATCCTTGCCGTATTTCAAGGCAATCGCACTGAAGACTTTGCCCAATTGGACAATGAAGATCAGCAGCACGACAGCTACGAAGATGAGGGCATAAAACACGGGGGATTGGTAAATGCTCGGCTCTTGAAGTTTTGCCGCTTCAACTATTGCTGGATTGGCTTGTGCCCAACCGCTGTGAACAAAGAGTGCGATAAGGCTGGTCGTTATGGTTATTCTTTTCATCGCTATGTTATTGTAGTGGTAAGTTTTTTTGTTCTTGAATGCTCTCGCGGGATTGGCGAAAGACTTGCCACAATGCCAAGCCAAACACCCCGATGAAGAGCAACATGGAGATCAGCGGATAGATCGCTATTCCCGAAATGGATTCGAGATAATTGATGAATTTCATTTCTGTGCTTGTTGAGTCGGTTTAACTTCTATGTCGGTGCCCAAGCGTTGGAGATAGGCAATCAACGCTATGATTTCATGATCGGGGCTTAGGCCTTCTTCTCCAATGAGCAATTGGTCTTGTTGGGCCACTAACTCATCATAAATGCCCATGGCTTGTTTTTGCATTTCACTCACCGCGACCAAATCAAATCCGGTGGGATACGGAACTCCCATGGTTTGCATGGCGCGAATTTTTCCTGCCGTCAAACTGGTGTCGAGCGTGCTGGTGTGCAACCAAGGGTAACGCGGCATGATAGAGGTAGGTGATGTAGAGGTGGGATCGGCCATGTGGTTGTAATGCCACGCATGGCTCTTGCGGTTGTTGCCGTATCCCGCGCGCGCCAAGTCGGGACCGGTGCGTTTGCTGCCCCATTGGAAGGGATGATCGTAGACGAATTCGCCGGCTTTGCTGTATTCGCCATAGCGTTCGGTTTCGGCGCGGAAGGGGCGCACCATTTGCGAGTGACAGGTATAACATCCTTCGCGCACATAGATGTCACGACCTTCTAACTCCAACGGTGTGTACGGTTGCACGGCAGCGATAGTGGGGATGTTGTCCTTGATGAGGAAGGTCGGAATCAATTCGAGGATACCGCCTATGCCCACAGCAACAAGGGCGAACACCAACATCTGAACCGGTTTGCGTTCGATCCAACGGTGCCAGTGTTCTTTGCCGTGGATGCTGTAAGCCTTGGCCAAGCCAGGTGCTTCGGCTTCTTCATTGGCCAGAAAGGATCCTGCTTTGGCCGTTTTGTAGAGGTTGACAATCATGATCAACGCACCGATCAAGAACAATGTACCGCCCAAGGAGCGCAACGCATAGAATCCTTGCATACCGTTGACCATGTCTAAGAACTGGTATTGCAAACGGCCGTCTTCGGTGAATTGCGTCAACATTTCATTGTGGCGCCATCCTGCCCAATACATAGGTACTGCATACAATACGATGCCGAGCGTACCAATCCAAAAGTGCCAGTTGGCTAGCTTTTTCGACCACAATGCGGTGCGCCACATTTTGGGCACCAACCAATACAATACGCCGAAGGTGAGGAAGCCGTTCCAACCCAATGCGCCAACATGCACGTGTGCAACGATCCAGTCGGTGTAGTGAGCAATGGCATTGACACTCTTGAGGGACAGCATCGGGCCTTCGAACGTGGACATACCGTAAGCGGTAACAGCTACCACCATGAATTTGAGCACGACATCTTCGCGCACTTTGTCCCACGCACCGCGGAGGGTAAGCAAGCCATTGATCATGCCGCCCCACGATGGCGCGATGAGCATAACACTGAACACCACACCCAAAGATTGCGCCCAGTCGGGCAATGCGGTGTACAATAAGTGGTGAGGACCTGCCCAGATGTAAATGAAGATCAATGCCCAGAAGTGAATGATCGACAAGCGGTACGAATACACTGGACGGTTGGCTGCTTTGGGAATAAAATAGTACATCAATCCCAAGTACGGTGTGGTCAAAAAGAATGCGACGGCGTTGTGACCATACCACCATTGCACCAAGGCGTCTTGCACACCGGCGTACCAAGAGTAGCTTTTTAATAAAGACACAGGCAGTTCGATGCTGTTGACGATGTGCAACATGGCTACAGTAATCCATGTGGCGATGTAAAACCAAATGGCCACATACAAATGGCGCTCGCGGCGTTGGATGATGGTCATGATCATATTGAGTCCGAACACGACCCACACCAAGGTGATCATGATGTCGATGGGCCACTCGAGCTCGGCATATTCTTTACCGGTGGTATATCCAAATACCAAGGTGAGCGCTGCGGCCACAATGATGAGTTGCCATCCCCAAAAATGGATGTTGGACAATCGATCGCTCCACATGCGGGCTTTGCACAAGCGTTGCAGTGAATAATAGACGCCCATGAAGATGCCGTTGCCCACAAAGGCAAAAATCACTGCATTGGTATGCAATGGGCGAAGGCGGCCATAGGTGGTTTGTGCCAGGTCGAAGTTGAGCGCAGGAAATACAAGTTGCAGCGCTACGATTACGCCCACCAGCATGCCAACGGCCCCCCATAGTGCGGTGGCGATGGCAAAGTTCTTTACGATGCGATTGTCGTAAGCGAATTTTTCGATCGTGGAATTCATAGTTCGGTTGTTATGGTTGATTGTGTTTTGATTTCATCGTCTTTTAACATGCGCAAAGAAGGCGTGGTGGAATCGTCGAATTGTCCGCGCTTTGCACTGTAGATAAAGGCCAACAGAAAGAGTCCCGCGATGGGGATACTAACACAGATGAGAATATACATGGTGCCCATAGGTCTTCTGATGATCGTTGGTCCAAAGAAAGGGACGGGGTATAGTGTGTGATGTGACTCACATTAGATCGATGACTGATGCGCGTCAGTTTTGAACCTGATGTGTGTTTGGTGACGGCTGCGTGTGTTTTCGCTTCGCTCAAATATGGAGAGCTGCGCTCTTTTCACCGCGGAGGCGCAGAGATTTCTATGTTAATTGTCAAGTGTTTTTTCTAATTTGTTAGAAACTCTTATCGAACGGTATAGGGTGATTGTCTATGGATTACAGCCCAGATGCGGTGTACGAGCTTGTTGCGCACCGCATTGATCACGGA
>CANHSF010000007.1 GCA_947463065.1 Flavobacteriales bacterium
AAAGGGTGTATCGATGATAATGGAGACCACATTACCCGCCAAAATACCGAGTACAATACCAATGGCCCCTCCGATTTGACCGATCAAAATGGCTTCGATCAAAAACTGACGTCGAATAATCGCAGCAGAGGCACCAATGGCTTTGCGTGTGCCAATTTCGCGCGTGCGTTCGGTCACCGACACCAACATGATATTCATCAAACCAATGGCTGCACCGAGCAAGGTAATGACTCCAATAACAGAAGCACCCAGGGTGATACCCGAAATCAATTCATTGAGATCTTGCGCCATGCGATCGCTTTTGATCAGTTCAAAACTTTCCTCCTCGCCCAAATCGTCTTTGCGAATGATACGCATCCAACCGGCAGCTTCCGACATGGCCTTGTCCAATTGGTCCACCTTGTTGACCCGCACATTGATGCGGTATTCTGTTTCGTCGCTATTAAAATTCTTGCGCACGTTGCTCACAGGAATGAGACACTGATTGTCGCCTGCTATCCCCAGCGTATTGCCTTTGGATTTGAGCACACCAATGATTTCATACTGAAATTGCCCGATATACATTTTTTCCCCAATGGGAGAAGGCCGATCTTTAAACAATTTCGTGATAATGTCCTGGCCCAAGATCACCACATTGCTGCCATTTTCCAACTCCGATGGCGCCAGATTGCGTCCCGATTCCAAGGTAAAACCAGAAAGTTCCAAGTAACTCGGGTCGCATCCAATGACTTTGACATTGGGGTTGCTTTCGTTGCCATTGGCCTTGAGTTTGGCATTGTAGGAAGCCACGGCCGACATACTTACATTGGCATCGAAGGCGTATTGATCAATAAAAGCCTTGGCCTCTTCATAGTTGATGACTTCACTCACCCTTTGGCGCATGCCGTGCCGACCGCCTTGTCCAGTTACACCAGCCGAATAAATGGTAAACGTATTGCTCCCCATGCGCGAAAACTCCTGATTGACTTTGTTTTCCAACGCTTTAGTTGCGGTAATCATGGCCACCAACGCCATAATCCCGATGGCAATAATGGCCACCGTGATGATGGTCCGCAGGGTCTGACTGCCCAAGGCCCGCCATGCAATGCGCAAATTCTCTATGTTGGTGTGTATACTGCGGTTCATCCGATGCAAACGTAATCAATGCAAGCCGATCTTTGACATCTATTCCACCAATGGCCTTGAGCACAGAGGAAAGGCAAAAGACCCCGAAAAATCTCCACTAAAACATCGGAATTCGAACAAATAAAGCCTTTGAATTTGAGCATCCTGCCGTACATTCGCGCCTGTAAAAAATCTGCAAAATTCATGAGTAAAGTTTTCGACCTCGAAATGATTCAAGCGGTATACAGCCGCTTCCCGGAGCGCATTGCTGCAGCCCGTCAAGTGGTAAACAAACCCTTAACACTCACCGAAAAAATATTGTACGCCCACCTGTGGGATGGCGCGGCAAAAGAAGCATACAAACGCGGCGGCAGTTATGTGGACTTCGCACCAGACCGCGTGGCCATGCAAGACGCAACAGCGCAAATGGCCTTGTTGCAATTCATGCAAGCGGGCCGCAAACAAGTCGCTGTACCCAGCACTGTGCACTGCGACCACTTGATCCAAGCCCGCGTAGGTGCTGGTCAAGATTTGCAAGAAGCCTTGAACAAAAACAATGAAGTCTTCAACTTCTTGTCTTCTATTTCCAACAAATACGGCATCGGATTCTGGAAACCCGGTGCAGGTATCATCCACCAAGTGGTATTGGAAAATTACGCCTTCCCTGGCGGAATGATGATCGGTACCGACTCGCACACTGTAAATGCAGGTGGTTTGGGTATGGTGGCCATCGGAGTGGGCGGCGCCGATGCAATGGATGTTATGGCTGGCATGGCGTGGGAATTGAAGTTCCCCAAATTGATCGGAATCAAGTTGACCGGTAAATTGTCGGGCTGGGCATCGGCCAAAGACGTGATCCTAAAAGTAGCGGGTATTCTCACTGTAAAAGGTGGTACAGGCTGCATCGTGGAATATTTTGGCGAAGGCGCGCAATCGCTCAGCTGCACCGGCAAAGGAACCATTTGTAATATGGGTGCTGAAATTGGAGCCACCACTTCCACTTTTGGATACGACGAAAGCATGGAGCGTTACCTTCGTTCGACAGGCCGTGATGCCGTTGCCGATATGGCCAATGGCATCCGCGAGCACTTGACCGGCGACGATGAAGTGTACGCCAATCCTAGCGCATATTTCGATCAAGTCATCGAAATTAACTTGAGTGAATTGGAGCCCCATTTGAACGGACCATTTACACCAGACTTGGCTACTCCAATTTCAAAAATGAAAGAAGAAGCCGCCAAGAACAACTGGCCCACCAAAGTTGAAGTCGGATTGATTGGTTCATGCACCAACAGCTCATACGAAGACATTGCACGCTCTGCAAGTTTGGCCAAACAAGCTCTGGCCAAAAACCTCAAACCCAAAGCCGAATTCAGCATTACCCCCGGTAGCGAATTGGTGCGTTCGACCATTCAACGCGATGGTTTCATCGACACCTTTGATCAAATGGGTGCTACTGTTTACAGCAATGCGTGTGGTCCATGCATTGGAATGTGGGCGCGCGTAGGAGCAGAGAAAAAAGAAAAGAATACCATCGTACACAGCTTCAATCGCAATTTCCAAAGCCGCAACGATGGCAATCCGAATACCTTGGCCTTCGTGGCATCACCTGAGTTGACGACCGCATTGGCCATTGCAGGTGACTTGACCTTCAATCCGATGACCGACAAACTCATCAACGAAAAAGGCGAGGAGGTGATGTTGGATGCACCATCAGGCGATGAGTTGCCCACAAAAGGATTCTACGCTGACGACGCTGGTTACCAAGCTCCCGCGGCCGATGGCAGTGGCGTACAAATCGCAGTAGATCCAGCATCGGAGCGTTTGCAATTGCTCGATCCGTTTGGCGATTGGGATGGCCAAAACATCACCAATGCCCGTGTGTTGATCAAAGCCAAAGGCAAGTGCACCACTGACCACATTTCGATGGCTGGTCCATGGTTGCGTTTCCGCGGTCATTTGGACAATATCGCCAACAATACCTTGATCGGTGCCACCAACTTCTTCAACGGCGAAATCAACAAAGTAAAAAATCAATTGACTGGCGAATACGGCGAAGTCCCAGCAGTTCAGCGTGCCTACAAAGCAGCAGGAGTTCCAACCATTGTGGTGGGCGATCAGAACTACGGCGAAGGTTCATCGCGCGAGCATGCGGCTATGCAACCGCGCCACTTGGGTGTAAAAGCCATTTTGGTGAAATCGTTTGCACGCATCCACGAAACCAATTTGAAGAAACAAGGGATGTTGGCGTTGACCTTCAGCAATGAGGCCGATTACGACAAAATCCAGGAGAATGACCAAATCGACTTCATCGACTTGACGGCATTTGCACCAGAAAAACCATTGCATTTGAAACTCAAGCATGCAGATGGCAGTGAAGACACTATTGCAGTGAATCACACCTACAATGCGCAACAAATCGAATGGTTCAAAGCCGGCGGAGCGCTGAACTTGATCCGCAAGAGTTTGTAAATTAAATCGTCTTAAAATAAAAAGAGCCATCCTACGATGGCTCTTTTTTTTATACCTCGAAAATACAATTCAATCCATATTGGCGCTTTCATCGCACATGCATCATCGGCACTCGCAATGTGTGTTGGCCATCGCTGACGATTACCGTATACCATCCTTCACTCAACTGCGCTGTATCGATGCGCACCTCCTCACCCTCGTAACGGCGCTGGATAGTTATAGCTTGCGCCACTTTGCCCATTACATCCACCACATGGATCTGGAGTGAACGATCTAAACCATGCGCACGAAGCATTGCATGAGTGGTGTTGGGATTGGGATAAACGTGTACACCGATGTCGCTTTTACTGGTTTCATCCACCGTCACGAGATTGGTATTCCAGTTGAAGTGATGAATAATCTCTTTGCCAAAATCATTTTCAAAATTGATGAAATCCAATCCCGAAATACGGTCCAATTTGCAGTTGCCATTGCCATCGTTGTTGGCGAAGAAACTCAATCCGTCTTCCCCTGAATCGCGCAAGTGGAACATATAACAACCGCTGTTCAATTGCAGTGTATCGCGATACGTCGTGTTGGGCGCGGGAAAATTACTCCGCTCAAATACAACATTGCCCGCACCATCGTACAGCGTATAACTGCTCTCCAAATTGCTGGCGTTGGTTTTCAATTGAATGATCAAGCGGTTGTCATCCAAATCCGGATATTGATACGTCGCTGGGCGATAAAAATAACTTTCACCATAATTGTTGCTCGGATTATCATCAGCTCCATCTGCGCTTAAGCCCAGTTGAATGTAAAAGGTAAGCAAGGTTTCGTCGTCGCCCCACCACATGGTATTGTCCGTGGTGGTCAATTCTACAATCTCGCTTTCCATAAAGTCCAAAGACCCCGTCCAGTGGTAGGTCTGTGGTTCGCCGCCCTCTACGCCGAAGACAATATTGAGATCTGTCAACGGCTGGGCTCCCTTGTTGCGCAATACAAACCGTGGACGATTGCACATGGGATTCCAGCGGCTATGGATGAGCTGAGCACTGGGAGCAAGTATTTGATCAATCTCAGGATCATGTTGATGGGCTATGGGGCCGTAGCCGATCAAGGTGCCAAAGAACACGTAATTGCCGTACGGATCGGTCGTGATGTCATAATCTACCGTAAACGTATTGCCCGCTCCCACATGCGGTGTCAATTCAAACTCCTTCGTTGTGCTGTTCATGCCCGGGCACCACCCTGCGCGATCGTAAATCCACGTGCCGCCTTGCGGATACAACGGGTTATCCGCACATTCCTGTAAAATGTCCCACGTTGCAATCGGCGTATTGTTGACCTCCACCGTTTGCATGTTGTTGCAAAACTCACCGCAATTGTTGTTGTCAAAACCGAAGCCATGCCCCGTATTGGTGGTCAACAATTTCCATGATGTCTCTCCTATTTGTTTTTCGATGGTCTGCGTTGTGACTTGCTGATCAAAAGTGGATAGATTGTAATTGCCATCCCACACTCTTTCAACACGCAATACCTCACGTGCGGGAGTGCCTTCGATAAATACAAATTTCATGTCCAACAACTCTTGCCAATTGCCGGCTTCCAACTCCACTGAATCGCGCAGCAACGGCGCAAAATCGGTGACATCGGTAACCCATGTCCAACCGTTATCACCAAGGTCCAAACCGATTCCATACATCGTAATGAATCGATTCAATTCATAGCGATCGATGATTTCGAAAGGACGTTGATAATACGACCACGTGCTGTTTTGCAATGTGCTTTCCAAGCTTGTTGCCGCACTATCGATGATGGTTCCGTTGGCATCATAGGTATACGTATAGGCATTGGTCCACACCAAGGTGTTGCTGATCACCGTCGGGGTATAATCACTGATGATGTATTCGGTCAAAACCGAAGGGTTGTGCTCAATGGGCCAACTCTGTTCGACCATGATTTGCGACCATGCCGCCGTACCATTGAAAAAACGCATCACAGGGCGCTCTTGATCGATGATTGCATTGCGCCACCATGTCGCTGCATCATAGTGTAAACGCTGGGGATTGCCTATCACGATGCCATGGTGATTGTTGCCGCTTTCGTCTTGCACATAGGCACTGATTGGTCCATCAAAGGAATACATGCACTGCAAATTGGCCCAAGCCGGATGCGAAGAGTTGATGTCGGTGTTGATCCAAGCAGCGATGGTGGCGGCATCCAACTCTACATTCCAAATGGCAAATTCATCTACCGCACCACGATAGTGATTGGTCCAACTCTTAGCCGCACCGAGTGCAAATGCGGTGATGCCAGCCATAGCATTGTCCAAATTGGAACCGCTATGCCAAAGCACGCCATTGAGATAAATTTTCATGGAACCTGTTGTGGTGTTTTTGGTAAATGCCCAGTGGTTCCAAACCCCTTCGTAACTCGATGCCGCAGCGGCTTTGTCGATGCGATCGTATCCACCATTGTTGCCCGCATCCCAATACACACGTCCATTGCTCCAAGGCAAGTGCACATTCAGTTGGCGTTCATTGCTCGCTCCTACGCCTTCAAACACGGTTCCATCGGTAGGTTGAACATCGGCATCGCCATTAATCCAAAACGCGATGGTGATTTGATCCGATACATTTTCGAATGCAGCCGCGGGCACTTCGATGCGGTCGTTTCCATTGAAATGAATATACCGTTCGTCTCCCGCGCTACCGATATGACAATCGTATGCCGCGTTCTCCAGCGCAAACAAAGGTTCTGCAACCGATTGTGGATTGGCATACGACCATTCGAGCAAAAGATCACTGGCACCATCCCATGTCCACGGATTGATGAGGGTGAAGTTGAGCCAACCATCGCTCGATACTTCTGTGACACCGTTGTACAAGGTTGTCCAATTGGCATTGTCCCATTGGGTGATGGCGGCTTGATTGACCCATTTGCCTTTGATGACCAAGGGCAAATAACTTGAAGGAACATCCACCTCCGTTGAAAGCGAAAATTGCACAATATCGCCCGCTTGCAAACCCGCATTAATCAAATCGCTTGCATGGTAAAGGTATTGTTGTCTGCTCATGGCATCGCTGCGCAAAGGTCCAAGGCCCAAGGCGTTCGCATTGGAGGTGATGGCGTACGATTCGTTTTCGATGACCAATTGTCCTGCTGGCAAGGTCACATTTTGGGAATCGAATACGGGTACCGTTGAATACACAACAGCATCAAAATTCTGACCATCGATTAAATAACGCGGATGGGTTGTCGCCACCGAATCCATTACGCCGGTGTGATCATAGAGATAGGTATACGTCAGGTAATCCCATTCACCGCAGGGGAATCCAAGATTACCCGCTGTCCCATCCTCGAAGCACTTGAGATTGTAGTACATCAAGATTTTTTGATAGGTGATCCCATTGTCGGAAGCAGGAAATTCAAACCACCGACGACCCGGTGAGTCATATGCCGTTTGCGGATTGTTTTGCGCTGCGTGGGTAAAGGTTTGAACAATAGTCGTGTCGGCAGTTTGAGCGACAAGCGCCTGAGCCAACACCATTGCGGATAGAAAGGTAAGCGTGCGAATCATGATTCAAAGAAAAGCAAAAAGCTATTGATCACCGCTATCAACTGCAATGAAATCTGATAGATCCTTGTTAGCCTGAGCCAGGAGATGCGATGGTTTACGAGTTTCATCTAGCGCCCATTCAGAAAGGCCTGAACTGTCGTACTTTTACACCATGAAAATTCACTTGGCCGCGATAATCCTTGCCTTTTGGGGCATTCAAGCTAGCGCACAATCCAACAGCTTTGCTTCTGTCGTTCACATTGGCGGGGGCATTGGATATAGCCAGTTTGGACTGTTCAGCAAGGCCCTCGAATTGGGTTCTGATGGTCAATTTTCTGAAACCAAAGTCTATCCGGCCTATACCGGGTATTTCGACTATCAAATGCATCGTCGATTCAGCATTGGCGTCAGCGGCGGTTACCAATCTTTGCAACAACGTGTAGACGACTTTACGTATGACATCGATGGCGAACAGCAAACGGTCGAATCCTTTTATTATCGGCTCAATCGTACCAATGCGGGTATCCATTTCAGGGTTCATTATGGCAATGACGATGCGCTGGATATCTACTCCGGAATGAAAATAGGAGTGAGTATTTTTAAATTACAATTCGATGTTAATGACGCGGCATTATTGTCGGAATTGGAAAACCGAGCAGATGTAGCCCTGTCCACACCTTCCTTTCAGTTCATATTGTGCGGTTTGCGTTATTACCCCGTGCCCGTGCTAGGCATTCATTTTGAACTGGGCCTTGGAGCACCCGCATTCGTTTCTTCCGGGATTTCATTTCGTATTCCCACCACTTCAACCTCCCGAGGATCATCGTTGGATTGATCTTCGAGCCGCACCAACAATCTTACACATGACCGCAACGTAAAGCGCAATCAACGTAGGAAAAACGACAATTATTCCCGCATTGAAGGCTCGAGCACCTTGCCAATCCCCGTGGAGCATATGCTGTGTGGCACGTGTTAATCCGCAGGCAAAACACTCTTGATGAAAGAGCAGCACCGATGGACAGTGGCTTTTGCCGTAATCGAAATGATCGATCGGTAGAGCTAAGAGATAAAAAGGAAGGGCTGCCCAAATGAACAGCCCGACCCATATGATCAATTTATTCATCGGTATTATTTGAACAGCATCACATACAAGGCGTAAATAAGACCGCCGAAATAAGGCACAAGAATGGTCAGGATCAGGGTAATCCAGAAGTCCTTGTTGATTTTATCGTAAAACAAATACACCCCAAGAGGTGGCAAGAGAAAAGCTATAATGACACAAACGATCAAATCCGTTTCTGTCGCTGCGTTTTCAGCTCCAGTCACCTCTTGTGGTGTCGCACGCTGACCCGACCACACTTCATGGGTTGGTTCCTTGACTTCAGCACGGCTCTTTTTGCTGGCTCTTTTTTCGGTTGCTTTTTTTGTATGAGCGTCTTCAACCACGGGGGGTGTTGGCGCATCAATAGCCACTGGTGCTGTTTCTGACTCAACAGTGGAGGTCACTGACTGCGCATCACTCTCAAGGGGTTCCGCAACATTTGCATCAGCGAGCTCCTCCTTTTCCACCTGCGTTTTGGCAGTATGCTTTTGACCCAACCATTCCACATGATATCCTTTGCGATACACGCGTTTATCCACCGAACAAGATGCCATGCCCAATGCGGCAACTGCAATAAAGAACCACGTTTTAAACTGTTTCATAGCGACCATCTAGATGCCCAAAGCTATGCGATTTTTGGTCCCATCTAGAAAAAAAGACAAGAGTTGTTCACGATTCAAAATGAGCTCTTCTTGCGCGTGCAATGGTCTTCGCAATTGGCTCAGCAACTTGGGTGAATGACCGAATCAGAAAAACATGATGATGGCATAACCATCTGCGCATGCGCCATTCTTTGGCCGGTTGGTTCCATGGCCTCCAAATGCCTAAATCTGAACTTCATCTGTCCAAATCCCCCCTTCGAATGCATCAAATAATCGCACAAAAAAGCCACGAAAGCCTTAAATTCGCGGCCATGAGTTCAAAACAACGCACATTGAAGGCCCCTGTTCATTTGCAAGGGGTTGGACTGCACACCGGAGCCATGGTCAACATGACCATCTTACCCGCTCCCGAGAATCATGGTTACGCCTTTCAGCGCATCGATTTGGAGGCGCAAACCATCATCAAAGCGGATCCCGATTTGGTGGTGGGAACACAGCGCGGCACCACCTTGGAATGGCAAGGTGCGCGGGTGCATACCACTGAACACATTTTGGCTGCATTGTATGGTAGCAAAGTCGACAACGCATTGATCCAAATCGATGGCCCCGAAATCCCCATCATGGATGGCAGTGCTTGGTTGTTTGTCGAGGCCATCCAATCGGTGGGTTTCGAAGAACAAAATGCCGATCGCTTGTACCTTACCCTCAAAGAGAATCTTACCTATGAGGATGCCGATCGTCAAATCGAAATGTTGGCGGTGCCTACCACTGGTGGGGAATTCCGTTTGACCGTAATGGTCGACTACAATTCGCCCGTACTCGGCACCCAGCATGCCCACATGTACCAATTGGATCATTTTGTGGAAGAAATTTCGCGCTGCAGAACCTTCGTGTTTTTGCGCGAATTGGAAATATTGGCTAAAAATGGCCTCATCAAAGGAGGAAGTTTGGATAACGCCATCGTGATGGTGGACCAACAATACTCCGAAGCACAGATCAAAGACATCCTCAAGCTATTGGGCAAAGAGGATCTCGAAGTGCAAGTCGAAGGCATCGGTGTGCTCAATACCGTGAAATTGCAATTCGAAAACGAACCTGCGCGCCACAAACTTTTGGATATCGTTGGCGACCTTGCCTTGGTCGGTCGATTTGTGCGCGGACATATCCTAGCCGCTCGTCCCGGCCACTATGGCAATGTGCAATTCGCCAAATTGCTCAAAGGACTGATCAAAGCCGAAAAAGACGCTGCACCAGTTTTTGATCTCTACAAAAAACCATTGTACGACATCAACGACATCAGCAAAATGTTGCCCCACCGCTATCCGTTTTTGTTGGTCGACAAGATTTTGGAAATGGACGCCACAAGCATTACAGGCATCAAAAATGTGACCATGAACGAACCGTTTTTCCAAGGCCACTTCCCCGGCAACCCCGTAATGCCTGGCGTATTGCAGGTGGAAGCCATGGCACAAGTCGGTGGCATCTATGCGCTGTCGCAAGTTCCCGATCCTGAACTGTACTCCACGTATTTCATGAAAATAGATGGCGTCAAGTTCAAACAAAAAGTGCTCCCTGGTGACACCTTGGTATTCCGCCTGACCCTGGAGAGCCCGATCCGACGCGGCCTTGTAAACATGCGCGGCGTGGCCTATGTCAACGGCAAAGAAGTTTGCGAAGCCCTCATGTTGGCGCAAGTTGTAAAAGACAAAGTAGCCGCAACCACAACCGAAACCGAAAAAGTATGAGCTCCACATTTAGCATCATCGACCCCAAAGCCAAAATTGGACAAGGCGTAGAAATAGGTCCATTTACCACCATCGCCGGTGATGTTGAAATTGGCGATGGCACTTGGATTGGCCCCAATGTCACCATCATGGACGGAGCGCGCATCGGCCGCAATTGCCGCATTTTTCCAGGCGCTGTTATTTCGGCTATTCCTCAAGATCTCAAATTCGAAGGAGAACAGACCTCAGTAGAAATCGGAGACAACACAACCATCCGCGAATGCTGCACGATCAACCGAGGCACAAAAGATCGGTTCAAGACCACCATCGGCAGCAACTGCTTGCTCATGGCCTATGTGCACATTGCGCACGATGCCGCAGTGGGCAACAACTGCATCATTGCCAACAGTGCCAACATCGCAGGACATGTCACCATCGAAGATTGGGTCATCATTGAGGGCGTAGTGGCCATCCAACAGTTTGTGCGACTTGGGCAACATTCGTTCATTGCTGGAGGAAGCTTGGTGCGCAAGAACGTTCCACCATACGTCAAAGCCGCTCGCGAGCCTCTGAGCTATGCCGGCGTGAATACCGTTGGACTTCGCCGAAGAGGTTTTGAAAATGAGACCATCGCCCATATTGAAGATGTGTACCGCATGATCTACGTCCACAACAGCAACATGAGCAGAGCCATGCACGCCGCCGAAATGGAATTGCCCGCTTCCAATGAAAAAGAAACCATTTTGGACTTTATCCGCCAGAGCGACAAAGGCATCATCCGCGGGCCTCAAGGACTGTAATATTGAAGATTGAACTTCAAAATATTGGTAAAAAATACCACCGCGAATGGATTTTTCAGCATCTCTCTCAAACCATTGATGCACATTCCGCGGTAGCACTCCTCGGCGGCAACGGCTCGGGTAAATCGACCCTGCTTAAAATCCTTTCGGGATACCTCACGCCGACAGAAGGACTCATCGCTTGGCACATCAACAGCAAAACCATCCCGCTGTCGCAACTGCACAGCCACATCGCCCTCTGCGCGCCTTATCAGATGCCATTTACAGAATTCACCCTTCGCGAAAATGTTGAATTCTACCGCTCATTCAAGCCCCTCCAAGCCAACCTCACCACCAACGACTTTGCCCATCGCATAGGCTTGGCCCACGCCCTCGACAAACCCTTGCACCAATTCAGCTCGGGGATGCAACAGCGCCTCAAGCTGGGGTTGGCCATCCTGAGCGACGTCCCCCTCTTGCTTCTCGACGAGCCAACTTCGCACTTGGACAAAGCAGCACAACAGTGGTATCATGAGCTACTTCTCGAACATCCGGCGCAACGCACGGTTGTAATCGCCTCCAATGAACCCGACAAAGATGTGCCTTTGCCAGCACTGACCATTGAGGTGGCGGCCTTCAAAAAAAACAAAACCTGAAAACCGACTCGACTGGGGCTAGATCGGATGTGAAATACTCCATTTATCATGTAAATTAGCCCACTTAATTAACGCTTTCATTCGCTTATGAGCACGATCAAATTTGCCGTTATTGGCGCAGGTCACATCGGAAAACGCCACGCCGAAATGGTGGTGCGCAATCCCGAGTCAAAATTGGTCGCTATATGTGATACCCGCAGCAAAGCCGAATGCGGTGTGGACTACGATGTGCCCTTTTTCAATGACCCCAAAACCATGCTCGAAACCGTGGATTGTGACGTGGTGTGTGTGTGCACCCCCAACGGTTCGCATGCGAAAATGGGTTTGCTCGCCCTCGAACACCACAAGCATTTGGTGGTGGAAAAACCAATGGCGTTGACCAAAGCCGATTGCGAAAGCCTAATCTTTGCGGCTTTGAATGTGCACCGCCAAGTCTTTTGCGTCATGCAAAACCGGTACAGTCCGCCCAGCGAATGGGTCAAATCGCTGCTCACCGATAAAAAATTGGGTGAGATCTATATGGTCAACATCGATTGCTTTTGGAACCGAGATCACCGCTACTACAAGCCCAACTATTGGAAAGGGACATTGGAAGAAGATGGCGGTACTCTGTTTACCCAATTCTCGCATTTCATCGACATCATGTATTGGTTGTTTGGCGACATCACCAATATCCAAGCACGTTTCCGCGATTTCAACCACCAGAACAATACGGAATTCGAGGACAGCGGCATTGTCAGTTTTGACTTTGTCAATGGCGGTATTGGCAGCATCAACTTCTCCACCTCGGTGGCCAATGTCAATCTCGAAAGCAGCTTGACCATTGTCGCCGAAAAAGGAACCGTAAAAATTGGAGGCCAATACATGAACGAGGTGCATTACTGCAACATCAATGACTACGAGATGCCAACACTCCCCGAAGGCAACCCCGCCAACGACTACGGCGCATACAAAGGCTCAGCGGCCAACCATGTGTACATCATCGAAAATGTGGTAGACACCCTGAAAGGCCGCACCAAAATCACTACCAACGCATTGGAGGGCCTCAAAGTGGTGGATATCATCGAACGCATCTACCAAAGTGCGCCACGTATCACCAAATCGTTGAAATAAACAAGTCGGCATTTGCAAAAAATCATTGGACTCCTGCAAAAAGAATTCGTCAAGAATGTACTGACATTGATGACGGGAACTGTGTTGGGCCAAGGCATTGCGCTCCTGCTTTCGCCCCTGATCACCCGCCTGTTTTCGCTCGAAGACTTTTCGGCATTCGAACAATATTCCTTTTTGCTGAGTGTGCTCTCTGTAATCATTTGCGGCAAGTACGAATACAGCATCATGCAGCCCAAAGACCAAGAAGACGCCCGTCACCTCTTGGCATTGTCGATTCGCATTGCCTTCTTTGCAAGCATCGGTGTGGGCATAGTCCTTTTGTTCACCTCCGGCATGATTGCCGACGCCTATCACAGTCCGTCACTGCGCTATCTCTTGTGGACACTGCCGGTGGCTTTGTTTCTTGCCGGCACCTTCAACGCAATCAACTATTGGTTCAGCCGCAAAAAAAACTACCGCGTGGCCGCCACCTCCAAATTGTTGTACAGCGCCGCTGGAGAGCCCTTCAAATTGGCAGCCGGTTGGATCAAACCCACACCGGCCGGACTGATTCTGTCCACTGTGATCGGACATTTGACCGCCACTTGGCAATCGTGGTTTCAACTCCGCCGCGACGAACCCCGAACCATCCGACATATCGATCGCAAACGTATGATGGACCTGGCCCGAACGTACATTCGGTATCCTCGCTTTGCCATTTGGGGAAGCATTCTCAACACCATGGCCCAATGGGCTCACGTGGCTGTATTTGGTTTCTACTACCACGAAGCCGCTTTGATTCCAATTGCCTATATCGCGCTTAGCCGCCGTATCTTCTTCAATCCGTTGGGCATCATCGCCAACTCGTATGGGCAAGTATTTTATCAGCGCATTCAGCAAATTGATGACGGTTACGCCTTGAAAAAATTCTACATCACCAATCTGTTGCGGTTTTGTGCCTTTGGTGCGTGCATGGTGGCGGTGGTCTACCTTCTGCCCAACAACTCCCTGGGTTTTGTGTTTGGCGAAAAATGGACCGATGCCTTGGAATACCTCAAGATCCTCTGTTTCTGGTATGCCCTCAATTTTGCAATCACTTCCTTGTCCTTTATCTTCAACCGCCTGCAATTGCAGCATTACACATTGGTTGCCGACGCCGTGCATTTTGTAGCCGTTATTGCTGCATTTGCCATCGCCTACCACACCGGAATGGATGCCAAAGGAGCAGTAACTGCAATGGTCGTCACCAAAGTGGTATACTTGTCGCTTAATTTGGTCGCGATCATTTATTTTCTTGATCGATACGCTCAACAACAAAAAACAAGAAACACCGCATGAAGAAAATAGCTGTTCTTGTTCTCAACAACTTTGTCAATGACAATCGGGTTCAGAAGATTGCCACCTCGCTCGGGCAAGCCGGCCACCGCGTGACTGTCGTGGCTTTGCTCAAAGGCCAAGTGCCGGAGCGCGAACAGCACGGTTCGTTCAATACCCACCGCATAAGGCTTTCCACATCGCGATTGCCCAACAAAAACAAATTTTTCGGCGCCCTGAAATTTTTGGAATTCATTTTTCATGTCGTCCGCCATTACCGCTCGCAAGACATCATCCATTGCAATGATTTTGAAGCCATGTTTGTAGGCGTGGTGGCAAAATTGACCCGGCCATCGCTGATCCTGGTGTACGATTGCCACGAATACGAACGCGAGCGCACAGGTATGAATTTCATCAAAAAATGGTCGACTAGAATCTTTGAACCCGTGGTCATTCGATTTGCACGGCAAGTATTTGTGGTGAGCGAAGGCATCAAAAAAGAATACCACCGCATGTATCCCCACGCCAAAGTGGACTTGCTGATGAATCTCCCGCATATTCGATCGTTCAGCAATCGGCAGGTCTTGCGCCAGTACCTTCACTTGCGCGACGACCAACACATTTTTTTGTACCAGGGCGCTTTGACCATGGGAAGAGGCATCGAAACATTGATTGAAACCTTTGCTTCCTTTACCGACGATCGCAAAGTGGTCGTATTCATGGGGTATGGTCCATTGACACAGCGCATTATCGACGCTGCACAAAAACACAACACCATTCACTACCATCCCGCGGTGGCCTACGAAGCGATCATGGACTACACCTCTGGCGCAGACTTCGGACTCAACACCCCACAAAATGTAAGCAAAAGCTATTATTACTGCTTGCCCAACAAACTCTTCGAATACATCCACGCCGAAATCCCCATTATCACCAACAATCTGTACGATTGCCGATTGCTGGTGGAAAAACACCGCATCGGAACGGTGATCGAAGAATTCACTCCCAAGGGCATAGTGGACGCGATAGAAGCAGCCGAGCAACTGAATCGCGATGAAATCAAACAGCGCATGGCACAAATTAAAGCAACCTATACGTGGCAAAACGAAGAGCAAAAATTGATTGCTGCTTATGCCTCTCTCCATGCTTAAAATCCAAGAAATACCGACAACGGAACGCCATCTTTTTCGCGAGCACTTCGACGATGCCTACTATCGCGATCCGCACATCGATCAGGTGTACCAACACCGCTTGCGTTATTTCGGCATTTTTCTAGAGGGCCAATTGGCAGGTGGATTTGCGGTGTACGAAGGCGGCAAAGGGCCACTCAAAACATGGATTACACCGCCATTCTATCCGCACATCGGTCTATTTGTACTGCGCTCCGAAATCACGGTGGACAAACTCCTCTTGCAGCTTACCGCATTTGCTCGAAGTCAATACGTCTGTTATTTGAAATGGGATTTGCCCATTGCTTTTCACAGCTCCAACTTGCCGGCGCATTGGCACGAACGCTGGACTTATCGCTTGCACTTGCGGCAATCCGAATCATCGCTGATTAAAAACATTCACCCTACCATCAAGAGCAGCCATCAGAAGGCGATCAAACAAGGATGCACCTTTGTAGCCGATACCCAAAAGCATGAGGTGATGGCCCTTATTCGCAGCAACCTTGATCAAAAAAATGTGCGCTACAAAGGCCAATTGCTGGACCAATTGCAGACCTACTACAGCGAGCACCCCAAGGCGCATTATTTCTCCACCTTTCTAGGCAACCAGCGCATAGCATGCAACATCATCTATGTGGACAATGGCATAGCGTATCATTTGTTCAGTGCCTTTGACCGTAGCTTGGCGCTCAATTATGCCAATGCAGCGCATTTGCTCGGTACATTGTTGTATCTGAAAGAAAACTTCAGCGATATCCACACATTTGACTTTGAGGGAAGCACCGTGCCGAGTATTGATTTTTATTTCAAACGATTTGGAGGCATTCAATGCAAATACCCCAGCATGTATTACTCACGCCTGCCCCTATTCTTTAAGGCGCCTTGATCCCGATAAGAACGTACAATGCTCAACCCATACAAATGAAAAAAGGCACCTTTCGGTGCCTTTTTTTATGCTGAATAAATCGTTTACTCGATCACCAATCGGCTGGAGCGTCCAGCATGCTGAACCGTGTAAACACCGGCTGCTGCGTCCGACAAATCAAAGGCCATCATCGGCGACGTAACTCGGAAACGGTGCACCAATTGACCTTGGGCATTCCATACCAACACATCCGAATTCAACTCCAGTGCATTCATGTTGAATGAGCCGCGGGTTGGATTGGGATACATCGTCCATTGTGGCACCATGGTTTCGTTGATATTATCGGGACAATCTTGACACGCTTCGAAACACACAATTGGAACAACGATATCTGTTGTGCCCGTTTGGATAAATCGATTGTATCCGCCAAAACCATCGCCTTGGCCACATTCAAATGGTACAGTCTCCCAAATGGCTCCATTGAGGAACTTGTAGGTCACCAATGTATTGGTGGGAACCGTAATGGTGTAGCTGTAAAGCGCTCCTCCATTCAATGCCATCTCATCCGACACGGAGTTGAATCCGTTGAACGAACCGGCAACAAAAACACCAGCAGGCTCCACCACCTCTTCGGCCATATTGACTTGGAAGGTAATGTTCACCTCTGGTGTTACAACGCAATCTACACAGCCACCGAAACAAACAATAGGGACAACCGCATTGACCTCGCCAGCAGTATAGGAGCGATTGATGTTGCCACCACCGTCATCGGTACCGCACTCCGCAGGCACCGTCTCTGCGCCTGTCCAATCCATTCCATTGATGAACTTGTATCCTGCTGTTTCACCAGCCAACATCACCACCACTGCTTCATATTGATCGGGCGCGTATTCGCTCATCTGGGTCGCTGATGGATCCCATCCGTTGAATGCACCAGCAATGTAAACACCATCGGGACTCACCGACTCGTTGGCCATATTGACACGGAATGTTATCAGCACAGGAGTGCCGCTTCCGCAAGCCGAACAAGAAGAAAAACAAACCGGACCATACACGGTATCGGCAGCATTCACTACAAGTATACGGTTGTAACCGCCAAAACCATCGCCCTGCCCGCAATCGGAAGGCACCGTTTCGGATCCACTCCACGCATTGTCGTTGATGAACTTGAACAATACACTGGAGTTGACTGGCACTGCGGCAGTGTATTCGTAAATGCCGTCGCTATTGGCATCGGTCATTTCTGACGTAGCCGGGTTCCAACCTTGGAAGTTTCCTGCAATGTGCACCCCGTTTGGTGAAACGGTTTGCGTAGACATATCCACTTTGAAGGTGACATCAACGGTAGTTGGCTCCACCACATCATCGCAATCTACGCAGCCTGAGAAACACACTGGGCCCACGACGACATTCTCTGTGCCGATGACCAATTCGCGGTTGAATCCGCCGAAACCATTGTCCGCGCCGCATTCAGCAGGAACAACTTCTTGTTGGTCCCACGTGCTGCCATTGATGAACTTAAACTGAATGGTTTGATTGCCTTCGATTTGGTAGCTCAACTCATACACACCACCGCCCAACTCGTTCATGACCGTGCCATTGGGGTTCCATCCTTGGAAGCTACCTGCAATATGTACTCCATTGGGCGAAACCACTTCATTGCTCATGTTGACCTGGAAGACAACAGTGACCAAAGTAGGTTCGACCACGTCTTCACAGATCGTGCAAGCACCAAAACATACTGGGCCATAGCTGGCTGCTGCATTGGCCACTTCAACTTCACGATTGCCATCGGGAGCCACTGCACAATTGCCGGTGACTGTTTCGTCATTACCCCATGAATTGCCATTGATAAATTTGAACGCCGCCGTGCTATTGATCGGAACCATGACTTCCACCATATACACGCCATCGGCATTGACATCTGTAAGCGGTGTTGTGGACGGATTCCAATCGTTGAACGTTCCAGCCACATGCACGCCATTTGCACTCACTGTTTCGTTGGTCATATCAACAGACAAGGTCAAAGCCACCATTTCGGGCTCGATCACTGGACAAGCTGCACACGACCCAAAACATACAGGGCCCACAACTTGCGTAAAATTGCCAACGGTATACTCGCGCATTTGACCGTTTACACCGGCATCCACCGCACATTCGAATGGAATCGCCTCATCGGCTGCACCATTGGCAAATCGATATTCGATCACGGATCCAATTTCAAACAATCCGATGTACTCATATAAACCGCCACCCAAACTCGTCATGGCCACGGGGCTTGTCACATCGGGACTAGTAAAGAACACACCATCACCACTCACTACTTCATTGGTCATATCCACACGGAAAGCAATTTGAACACTATCCGCAGCAGGAAGACAATCCAAACACTCACCGTAACATACGGGGCCATATTGTGCGGCTACATCTTGTACGTTGAAACTGCGGTTGTACCCTCCAAAACCATTGCCTATTCCACATTCCATAGGAACAGCCTCTTCGCCGCTCCATGCATTTCCATTGATAAACTTGAACAAAATTTCACTATTGATCGGAGCAGCCAATGTCACAGTATATATGCCGTCGTTGTCCTCATCGGTCATTTCGGTCGATGCTGGATTCCAACCCTGAACACTTCCTGCTAGATGCACACCATTGACATCGACAATTTCATTTTGCATATTCACCATAAACGTCACATCCACTGTGGTGGGCTCTACGATATCCTCACAATCTACACATGCCCCAAAGCAAACGGGACCAAAAATGCTATCGTTGGCCAATACCTCGAAACTGCGATTCAAATCATTGGTCACACCACATTCTGCAGGAACACTTTCGTTTTGCCCCCAAGCATTGCCGTTGACGAATTTGAATTGCAATTCTGAATTGGCTTCTACTTCGATGGTGACTTCATAAACTCCGTCGCTATTGGCATCGGTCATTGCTGTGGTAGCGGGATTCCAGCCTTGGAAATTTCCTGCTACGTGAACACCATCGGCACTTACCGTTTCGTTTTGCATATTCACCAACAAGGTCACATTGACCAAAGTTGGATCAACGATAATGGGTTCGCAATCCGCACATGCACCAAAGCATACTGGACCAAAAACCACATCGGTATCGGCGATATCGATGGAGCGATTGAGATCGTTGTCCGTATCGCATTCTACCGGTACAATTTCATTCTCCGCCCACGTATTGCCATTGATGAATTTGAATTGCACCTGCGAAGCAACTTCCGCCTCAAAGGTGTATTCATAAATGCCATCGTTGTTGGCGTCAGTCATAGCAGTAGCAGCAGGGTCCCATCCTTGGAAATTGCCTGCTACATGCACCCCATTCGGGCTCACGGTTTCATTTTGCATGTTTACTAAAAGCGTAACACTGACAAAAGTGGGATCCACGATGATCGGCTCACAATCGAGACATTCCCCAAAACACACTGGACCATATACCGTATCATTGTCCAATACGTTGATGAAACGATTCAAATCGTTGGTGATACCGCATTCGGCTGGCACACTTTCGTTTTCGCCCCATGCATTGCCATTGATGAACTTAAACTGAGCTTGGGCATTGGCTTCCACTTGCACTTGAACTTCATAGATGCCATCGTTGTTGGCATCGGTCATGGCCGTAGATGCGGGATCCCAACCTTGGAAACTGCCCGCTACGTGCACTCCGTTGGTGCTAACCGTTTCATTTTGCATGTTGACCTGTAGGGTCAGGTTGACAAAAACTGGCTCAACCGCGGGCAAACAAATGTCGCAAGTCGAAAAACACACCGGGCCAAACGCAATATCATTGCTGCCGGTTTCGAGCAAACGGTTGTTGCCGCCCACGCCATCAGGCAATCCGCAAGCCGATGGTACTGTCTCTGCACCATCAAACGTATCGCCATTGATGAATTTGAAAGAAAGATTGGCCCATTCGTCCAATTCCAAAGTCACTTCGTACACCCCGTCGTTGTTGGCGTCGAGCAATTCGTCTGAAGCAGGATTCCAACCGTTGAAGTTACCAGCAATATGCACGCCTTGCGGAGAAACGGTTTGTTGCGACATGTTCACTTTAAATGTGATCAGATTTGTTGGTTCATCGATGATGATACCACAGTCTTCGCATTGCGCAAAACACACCTCAGGTACGATGGTATCGTTTTGGGAAGTGTAAATCACACGGTTAAAATTGCCCTGGCCGTCGCTGAGTGAACATTCGGCAGGCAATACCTCTTCGTTGCCCCAGCTATTGCCATTGATGAATTTGTAGAACACTTGCGCATTGGCATCCACTTCTACAGTGGCCGTGTACACTCCATCGGTATTATCATCGGTCATCGGTGTTGCACTTGCACTCCAATCATTGAACGGACCAGCGATATGAACCCCATTCGCACCTACGGTTTGTTGGGACATATCCACATGCAAAGTGACCATTACGGTCTCGGGCAACACACATGCCACACAGCTCGAGAAACACACAGTGGCTGCAGTGGTATCATTCAAACCGGACAATTCCAATCGACGATTGATACCGCCGAAACCATCGTCCACACCACATTCGGCAGGAACCGATTCTGCGACATCAAAGGTGATTCCATTCAAAAATTTGTAATCGATCGTTGAACCAGCTGTCACTTCCATGATGTGTTCGTACACCCCGTTTCCGGCAGGTGACATGACCGGACCAGGCAAGGTCCAGTTCTGGAACGTACCGACAATGTGCACGCCGTTGGGGTCGACGGTTTGTTGGGACATATCCACGCGAATCGTCACCTGCACCATCTCCGGATCAGGGAGTGTGGTGCACGCTGCACAAGAACCAAAACAAACACTGCTTCCGGGTACATCGGCGGTTTGCACCGACAAGGTGCGATTGTAGCCACCAAAACCATCGCCCACACCGCATTCAGCAGGCACTACTTCGGATTGAGGCCAATCGTTACCATTGATAAACTTGTAGTTGATGGATGTGTTTTCGGTCAATTCAAAAGTATAACTGTATAGCCCATTACCGATGGCCGTCATGGCGGTAGCCGATGGATTCCAACCTTGGAAAGAACCCGCGACATGAACCCCATTAGGGCTTACGGTTTGTTCAGACATATCTACCATCAATGTCACCGATACCGTTCCTGGCTGATCGTTGCACGCAAAACACGAGGCGAAGCATACTGGACCAACGGTGATGGGGTTATTGCCACCGATATTTACAGTGCGATTGTAACCACCGAATCCATCGCCTGCACCGCAGGCAGCAGGAACCGATTCGGCTTGAGGCCAGTCGTTGCCATTGATAAATTTGTATTGATAGGTACCCGCTGGGATAGACAAGGTGACACTATATATTCCATTGCCTTGATTGGTCAATGCGGTAGAAGCTGGGTTCCAATTCTGAAATGAACCCGCTACATGCACGCCATTGGGACTAACCGTCTGTCCGGTCATATCCACTTGAAACGTGACATTCACTTGCGCCCAAGTCAAAACCGACCAGAGCATACAACACAGTACAAGTACTTTTTTCATTTTGTTGAATAAGGTAAATTAAGGATTTGCGCCACAAATATATGACTAAGTGTCTATTATACACCAACATACCCCTTTCCCCTACTGCGCGGGAACTTTATAGACTGTAGACAAATCGATCATATTGATGGCGTTGGTTTGAAAACCGCGTACCTGCTGCGCCACAAAATGAGACACCTGATCATAATAAAGCGGTATGACGGGCATGTCGCGCTGCAACAAATCGTTCATCTCGCCATACAGCGCCAAACGAAGACTGTCGTTGGTTTCAGCGATGGCACGGGCATACAAGGCATCGAAATCTGTCGACGTGTAATGCATGTAATTGGGGCCGGCGGGCGAAAACCGATTGGACCTGAAAATGGCCAAAAAATTCTCTGCGTCTGGATAATCGGCGAGCCAACTTTTTCGAAACACAGGAAGTTTGGCCTGACTGGTTTGGTCCTTAAAATTTGCACTTTGCAAGATTGACACCTCCGCGCGGATACCGACCTTTTCCAATGCGTGTTGGATGTACTCCAAAAGATCGGCATAGTCGGCGGTAGCAAACATTTGGATGTGTAGCTGTTCGTTGGTCAATCCCGCCTTCACCAGCAATTCCTTGGCTTTATTGGGATCATGGACGGACGCACTCGGTGTTGTTTTGCCCAACAAAACGGGTGGAACGAATCCGTCGTTGGCAGGCATTACGGTATTGTTGCGCAAATATTTGACCATGGCGGCCTTGTCGATCGCCAGTTCAATGGCTTGTCGCATCGCGGGCTCAAGAATGGCCCTTTGTGCAGGCTCCAAGAGTTGTTCATCCAACATAAAACCGATGTAATCGGTCTTGATAAAAGGTGTTTTTTGAAAGCGAATGATGTGGTGAAACGCATTATCCAACTCGCCATTGGGCGTCAACAACTCATCTTTGAATGCCGCATGAATTCCGCTCATAAAGTCATATCGACCGCTGAGCAGACCTTGGTATTCCACGGTCATGTCTTTTACAAAATCAATTTTGACGGCATCGAGATAAGGCAGTTGCACCCCTTGCTCATCGTACTTCCAAAACTTGGGATGTCGATGAAACACCAGAGCAATTTGTTCATACCAAAATGCAAATTGGAAGGGCCCAGTGCCGATGGGATGCTCGCGAAAATCGGCGCCAAAGTGTTCGACCACTTCGTGTGGCACCACGTTGGCATATTGGGTGGAGAGCAATCCAATAAACGGCTGAAACGGTTGCTTGAGGCGCAACTCCAAGGTGGAATCGTTCAATGCCTTTACGCCCTGTTCGTCCAAATGCTCAAAAATCCAAGCACCCGGCGACGCGACTTGCGGATCTAAAATTCGTTGAAAGCTGTACACAAAATCCTGGGCAGTGACCAAACGATCATCGGGGCGTTGAAAGAACTCAGAGGCATGAAAACGCACATCGGTTCGCAGACGAAACGTATAACAAAGTCCATCGCTGGAAATGTCCCAACTCCGCGCAATGCAGGGCTTGGGCCGCAGCATGGAATCCAATTCCACCAGCCCATCGAAAAGCTGATTGGTGGCCCACATGGTTTCGAGATCGCGCGCAAATGCCGGATCCAGGGAAGAAATGGCGTTGCTCTCGTTATAATAAAACACTTTATTGCGATCTTCGGCTTTGTCCGGGCCACATTGCACCACAAAAAAAGACATGAGCACAACCCATGTCTTTAATTTATATGATTCCGAAAAAATGTTCACCGCATCAAAGTTTGCGCTAAAATAAACGCGAATGCGGTATTCCCGGTACTATTCTTCTTCGTCGTTTTTTTCGAGCTCCATCGCCTCGCGAATCTTGTTGGCGCTTTCCACTGGATAATAGCGATCTGCCTTTCGTTTTCCCGATGGTTCAAACCGTTTCCAATTGCCCACCTTGACACCGCGATCAAATTCGCCCTCACTCTCGATTTGCCCATTGGCATAATAATACGTGAAATGTCCATCTTCGAGCAGTCGCTTATTGATACGGATGTAGCGGCCTTTGGCTTTGACCTCTCCAGAAAAATCATAAATCGTTCCGTTGTAAACATCCCCGCCGACCTTGGTGAGTTCCAGCTTGTAGTCGGAGTTGGCCTGTGAAGTATTTTTCATCAGCGCATCCAAGTAAACCATTTCAGTGGTTTGGGCTTTTGCTGCGATGGTGCAGAACAGGAATAAAGAAAAAAATATGTTGAGCTTCACATTCATGTTACTTTTGTTTTAGGTTTTTAGAAATCAGTTCACCTTGTTGAACGGCAACGGTCAAAAAGAGGTTACATACAAAATTGTTAATGGCATTTATCCGAATCGAAAAGTGTGGAGAAAAAACCAATGCAATTGGGCAGCAGAATCACAAAAAAAAACAATGAAGACTGGAGCCAAGGGCTTCTGTTGCAGACCTTAAGAAACACCGAACAAAAGAGCATTACGCATATTCCCCATGAAATTTGACACCAAATCCTTGAAGCAATTCATCAACTCACTCATCAAAAATTGTTCTGCGCAGCGTTTCATCATTGCTGCAATTGCAATCGGTGTTACAAGTTGCCAGAACGGCAATAAGGTAACCAGCACGGAAAAAAACGATACTTCCATGGTGATCGGTTTTTACAACGTAGAAAACCTTTTCGACACCACCAACGATCCCACCAAAAACGACGAGGACTTTACGCCACAAGGAAAATTGCAATGGGACGATGCGCGCTACCAGACCAAACTGCAGCACATTGCGCAGGTCATGGACTCGTTGCCCGGCGCACTGCCTGTTGCCATGGGCGTATGCGAAATCGAAAACCGCGCAGTGTTGGAAGATTTGATTCGTCAACCGCTTTTGGCATCGGGGCAATACGGCATTGTGCACCAAGACAGTCCTGACGAGCGCGGCATCGATGTCGCCTTGTTGTACCGAAAAGACCTGGCAAAAGTGCAATCCTCCGAATTCATCACCGTTGCATTGCCTACCCCCAACGACCCCTACACCCGCGACATACTCTATTGTGTGCTGCGCATCCAAGGAGAGGATTTGCACGTTTTTGTCAATCACTGGCCCAGTCGCGGCGGCGGACAAGCCGAAACCGAAATCAACCGGCTTGAGGTGGCTCAAGCATTGCAGCGCAAAATTGCATCCATCGCATCAACCCAGCCCGATGCAAAGATTCTGCTCATGGGCGACTTCAACGATTACCCCAGCGACAAAAGCATTCAAAGCGTTCTACAAGCAGGCAGCACCAAACCGTCAGCGCTTTACAACTACATGCACGAAGCCGCTTCGAAAAATGAAGGAACACATTTTTACAAAGGCGAATGGGGCGCGCTCGACCAATTTATGGCCTCGTGGTCATTGGTAGAATCGGCCAAAGGATTGCGCGCACCCGCAGGAAGTCAACACCGTTTTTACAATGACTTGGTCCTTTTTAAGGACAAAGAAGGGCAATCGCGTCCCAATAGAACATATGTCGGCGACAGTTACAAAGCCGGCTATTCGGATCATTTGGCGATCTACCTGCAAATTCAATTCTAAAAAAACTCCTATAACGAGCGGGCTGCAAATCAGAAAACCAGTGCTCGTGGCGGCTTTGTGTCAATGCTTATGCACCTGCATGGTGCATCGCTTTCCGCTGCATCACAAAATCACAACGAAATGGAAGGCTGGGCTCTCCTTGAAATGAGCGATCGTTGCCACTAGAATTGACCACACCCGTGTACGATATTGGAGGAGGTCATGATCTACGAAAACACAGGGCAACAAAAAACCCTGCCGAAGCAGGGTTTTTAAGATGCAATTAAGATCTGCAATATTATTTGCCAGCCTTCTTAGGAGCAGCCTTCTTAGCAGCAGCCTTCTTTGGAGCAGCTTTCTTAGCAGCAGCTTTCTTAGGAGCAGCAGCTTTCTTAGCAGCAGCTTTCTTAGGAGCAGCCTTTTTAGCAGCAGCCTTCTTAGGAGCAGCTTTCTTAGCAGCAGCTTTCTTAGGAGCAGCAGCTTTCTTAGCAGCAGCTTTCTTAGGAGCAGCAGCTTTCTTAGGCGCAGCCTTCTTAGCAGCAGCCTTCTTTACTGCCTTTGGGGCAGCATTTGACTTTGTTGTCTTCATTTTAGTAACGGTTGATTTGTTTACGTTATTAGAAAAACTCACTCCACTTGCTCCCGTGTACATTGAGACGTTCACAAAGCCGAGTGTTTCGTTCGATGAAAAATAAGTCACCTCTTCCGACCTCGCCTCGGCGGTGTCATGCTGGAATAGGTTGGACAAATTGTTCATCATTATTTTTTATATTCTGCGTTCTAACGCGTTTAACTCAAATTTGTTTCTTCGACGAAATTGAACTTCAAAAAAAGACCGCGTGCATTTTTATTTTTCCATCACTTCGTATTTCAAATGTCGGTGCCGGTATTTTTATGAAGCTTAAAATTTTCACTGTTTGCTTCAACCATTTTCTCTTCCATCGAAGACGATTCAAATCTGCATCAAATGAGAGATAAAATTCACGCGTGCGATTAAAATTATTAACATCGACATCGTTGATTCTCGCAGTGGTCATTTTGGTCGCTCCATAACCGATTGCAACATTCAACCAACGCGGGAAAGCCTTGTCAGACGCGACAAACGACGACATATTGCAACTCAACCAATACGTCTGTGCATTGTAGTCCTTGAACAATCGTTGTTGAAAATTGCGACCCAATTGCTCAGAATTCAACATCGCATACGGTGAATTCGAGTAAGAAAATTTCATTTGAATGCGTTGATCGTGCCATTTCAATTGCTGCATCAAAAACAAACTTGATCCACATGTATTGGCCAACATATCGCTCCAACTCCATCCCCATTGCGCACTATATCCATCGAGCAATTCGATGCCCGACAAATACATCATGCTCGTAGATGCAGCCAACCATGCGGCTTTGCGATCACTCATTGCATTTTTCGTCAACACATAATGGTACTGATCGCTCAAGGTGTAAGCCGAAAAAAAATGTCCCATCTTATCCATCTGCAACCATTCATCGTGATCGTCAAACGAATGCAAGGGCGATCTCGGATAATCGGCATACCACAAATCATTCAACAAATAAAAGGAGGTCAATGCCGCTGTCGTGGTCACACCAATGACCGATGCTCTGCGGCATTCATAACATGCTGAATCCTTTGCTGCTTGTCCGCTACACACCTGTGCAACGGATAATGCGAAGCAGAAAAGAACGATCATTCGACTCCACATCGAATGACGAATCCAAAAAATATGTCTGCCCCATGTAACCATCTATCAATAGTGCAAGTATAAGAGCAAGAACCCGAAGAATCAACATTATCGATGTACGGACTGATTAGTCAAGTCAACACCGGAGGCAACATACGCTTCTATCGTGCCATGGCCTTAGGCGGTGTCGTTACGTCGCTGTTCTTCGCCCTGGTGTTTCATGCATTTCTGGACAACGTCAAGGAATTGGTATTCGACCGAATGCTCGTTTTGGCATATTGCATTGTCGTTTTCCTATTTGGCCTCAAAAAGAAAATTGATCATCGTGCATATTCCAAGTGCATGTACATCGGATTCTACCTCTACACCGCACAGAGCTTGATCGCGTGCTGGCACAACGACTTCACCGGCGCATACTTCCCCGTCTATATTCTTGTGACGTTGATTTGTGTGTATGCTTTTCGCAAAAACCACGAGTCCCTGATTTTTATTTTGGTGTTTACCATTGGTGCTCTCTTGCTCATTTGGGAAAACAACCATATCGGCATGAATGAAAAATGGGTGTATGTGGCCACCGTTCTTACCAGCAATGCACTGAGCTATTTCACGGCGCGAATCAAAAACAAGTTCATGCACGAAATGAAGTTGAACCAACGGATTCTCAAATCACTCATCACGCGAAGCGAAGACGGCATGTTTGTCACAGACACCACCGGTTTGATTTATGACTTGAATCAGCGGGCTATCGAACTCTTTGGATTTTCGAAAGAAGAAATGCTCGACGTTGATTTTAGAGTCTTGCGCAAGGATCCGCTCACGCCAGAGGAAATCGAAGAGGGTTTTATGAAACTCAATGAAGAACATTTTTGGACCCAAGAGACCATGCTCACCAAAAAGGATGGATCCGAATTTGCAGCGCGCATTGCCATCATTCAGTTGTATTCACAAAAAACAAAATTCCTCGTCTACCGTGTGCAAGACATTTCCAATCTCAAAATGTATCAAGAGGAACTTTTGTTGGCAAAAGAAAAAGCTGAACAAGCCGCCAAAGCCAAAAGCAATTTTTTGGCCATCATGAGCCACGAAATCAGAACGCCCCTCAATGGTGTCATCGCCACCTCAAGCTTGCTCAAGCAAAGCGAACTCAATGCGGAGCAAAACGATCAACTCGACACTATATATAGGAGTGGTCAAAACCTGCTCATGCTCATCAATGATATTTTGGAATTCTCCAAAATGGAAAACGGCAAACTCGTTTTGGATCCTCGACCAAGCAATATTCAATTGGCCATTCTCGATGTTGCCGGTTTGTTGCGTGCATCGGCCGAACAAAAGGGCATTCAGCTCGAGGTGCGCGTGCATTACAACATGCCTTCCTCTCTGGTCATCGACGATCACCGACTCAAACAAATTTTGCTCAACCTTACCGGCAATGCCATCAAATTCACTTCGGAAGGCAAGGTCACGATCGACTGCGGAATCGAGAAGTCCATCAAAGATCGCCATTTGATTTCATTCAAAATCACCGACACTGGAATTGGCATCGCCCAAGATAAATTGCCCATGTTGTTTCAATCGTTCACACAAGTGGACGCCGGTATTTCGCGCAAATACGGCGGCTCAGGTCTTGGCCTTACCATCAGCAAACAATTGGTCGAGTTGATGGGAGGTGAAATCCAAGTCTGCAGCGAAATTCGAAAAGGAACCTGTTTTTCGTTCAGCATTTGGTGCAATGAAAAGATCATTCAGAACAACATCAGCGAAGCCGACACCTCCACCACCGACTATTCCAACCTCAATGTGCTCATTGCAGAGGACAACAGAATCAACATCCAAGTATTTAGATTCATTTTAGATCGCCTCAACATCAACGCCGATTTTGCAGAGAACGGATTGGAGGCTGTGGATGCCTACCGCAAAAAAGCCTACGACTTGATCTTTATGGACATGCAAATGCCCGAAATGGATGGTCTCGAAGCTACACGCGCAATTCGCAATTTGGCCACCCAGCAACCCATCATCATCGCCATCAGCGCCAATGCCTATCCCGAGGACCGAATCAAATGTGCGGATGCCGGCATGAACGATTTTATGCCCAAACCCTTTGAGTTGGATAAAGTCTCCTCCATGCTGAGAACCTACTTCTCTGGACAATCAGCGGAGAAACCAGCCGCTTGATCCATACTTTGACCTCTTGGCAAAGTCCTTTTTCACACACACTATATAATAAGGTGTATTTGATCGCCGCATTGCCGCATTTTTCTAAATCCGCACACCATTGCGATAGAAACACAAGCACATGAATCTTCGGCGCTGAATTCCAGAGCCTTTTGGTCCTAGGGCCACCTCGGGGTGCAAGCTGCCAAAGACACCGCGCTAAATCCTTAACAGCTCGTTATTGATTCGGTGGGGTAAAAACTATACCTATATTTGTATCCTAAGGGGATGAGGCACTCAAGATACTGCGCCCCCGAATGAACTACCGTCCGAAAATGGTAGCCATGAAACAACCAAATTGAAGGCACTCTCATGATCGATGCGAAACACCTCAGCATCCGGGTAAAAATATTACTCGCCATTGCACTTCTCATACTCATGAGTTGTGGGGCCATGATTTATTACAATACGGATATTCAATCCTCCTACGCCTCAAAAATCAGCCTGTCTGCTCGTCAAAAAGAACTGGCAGCAAACATCAATCGCCTTGCACTTACCATTTATACCAAATCGGGCAGCAAAACCGACTTCCAACAAGAAGTCAAGGATATTGTGCTCACCACCGATAAACTAGAGAATGCGCAAAAGGCATTGCTCAATGGCAGTGAACAATATGGCACTTCCTACCGCAACAGCGTGACCATCGAAGCCCAGCTTCAATCGGCCTCCCCGAGTTTTGTGCAAACCCGCGATTGGGTGCACGACCATTCCAAAACATTTCACCAAGTGAGCCAAGCCGATATCGACGTGCTTCAAGCTTCAATCGCGCAATACAACGATCAAATGAGCACCGTGGTGGGCAGCTATTTGAGCGAGGCCAAAGTTTACAACAGCATGGTGAGTAGCTACAGTTATATCGCTATCGGCATAAGCATTTTGCTCATTGTTGTGCTCGCCATCCGCATCATACGTCCATTGCGCCACTTGCACGAAATCACCTCGGACGCCATCGAAAACCTCAACAAAAATCTGGAGGAATCGCATCAGACCAAAGCCGACTTCTTGGCCAACATGAGCCATGAAGTGCGGACTCCACTCAACGGTGTATTGGGCATGTCAGAACTGTTGGTGCGCACCAAACTGGACGAGGAACAGCGCAATTACGCCCGCAACATCCACAGCAGTGCGCAAAACCTACTGGATGTGGTCAATGATATTTTGGACCACTCCAAGTTGCAATCGGGCAAATTGGAACTCCATAAAGAACGCTTCAACCTATCCGACGTGATTGATCAGGTCATCGATTTGATGAAGCCAACAGCCCAGAACAAGCGATTGGAATTGATGAGCGATCTCGACAATGCCATTCCGACCGAACTCATCCACGACGAGCGCCGTCTGCGCCAAGTGCTCATGAACTTGGTCAACAACGGCATCAAATTCACCGACAACGGCGAAGTTTTGATAAAAGTGGAATTGGTGAATCGCGAATCGGAGTTTGTTCAACTCAAATTCAGCATCAAAGACACGGGCATTGGAATCGACGAAAAAGCAATCGATCAGCTTTTCCAATCCTTCTACCAAGTGGACTCGAGCATTTCGAAAAAATACGGCGGCTCGGGATTGGGGTTGTCCATCTGCAAAGATCTCATCCAAGCCATGGGCGGTCGCATTTGGGTAGAAAGCAAACCCGGCCAAGGAAGCACATTCTTCTTCACCATCGTAGCAGAAAGCACCAGCAGCACACAACAGCACAAAATCGATGCGCTTCAAGGCATGCGCGCGCTTATCGTGGACGACAACAAAACCAATCTGAAAATTTTGGTGAAGCAACTCTCTGCTTGGGGCATTCAAGCCACGCCATTCAATAGTCCAGAGTTGGTGGCCGAGATCATGAACAATTTGCACAAATTCGATTTTGTGATCATGGACATGCAAATGCCGGAAATGGACGGAAAGGCGCTTTCCAAAAAAATACGGGAACGCTACAGCGAAAAACAACTGCCGCTTATCGTATTGTCCTCTGTGGGTGAACACCTGATGACCGATGGCAGCGAAATGTACAATGCCTACCTCACCAAGCCGGTCAAACAAGCCAAGCTTTTGGACACCATTATCGACGTCATGCGCATCAGTCCCTTGGCAAAGGCCAAAGAAAATGTGAGTCGCGGCAATGTCGAAATCAAGCCGCTCAACAGCAAGATCAAAGTTTTGATTGCACAAGACAACGAACTGACGCGAGCAGTGACCACCCGCACCTTGGACTTATTGGGACACAAATACGACGCCGCCCAAAACACCAAAGACGCTCTGGACAAAGCTGCGGTTACCCATTATGATCTTATCTTGGTCGATGTTGATCAAAGCAATGGCAGTGGCAAAGAAACCACGCGCAAGCTGAAAAAGACTTTTAACAAAAACAACGCGCCCGTGATTTTTGGGGTCACCGAAAACGAAGTGCAAGAGCACCAAAGTTGTATCGAAGCAGGAATGGACGACACCTTGGCCAAGCCGGTCCGACCTGAAGTATTGCAAGAGAAAATCTTGCATTGGCTAGACGTAGACTGACCCCATTCCCGTTCGCCGCAATTTTCCAACCCTCTGAACCAAAATCCGTCGCTATTGGTATTACTTTTGTTGACCATGACAAAAAACATCTCCATGTTCGTTTATTCCATCATCGCCGCATTAGGCTTGGCCTTTGTCGGCTGCAATGAATCGGCCTCTCCTACTGCAACCGCCGCACCCGCAGCGGTCAAAGAAATTCAATTCGTCAACGGCATCACCGACGCCAACAAAGGACTGCGCAAAGGCCCTGTATCGATCAATGGGACAGTGGCTGGCAACGCCAAAGGAAAATTGTATTTGTGGGAAACCTCAGGCAAAGTCACTGAACTCATCGATAGTACATCACTCGAAAACGGCCAATTCAATTTCAAGAGTCAAGAACTTGAAAGTGGCATCTACATGGTTGGTTACAATACCAACAACATGGCCGCATTCATCGTCAGCACAACAGAACCTACCGTCGACTTGCAATTCAAAGCCAACAAACTCGAGGGCAATATGGCATCGAGCGGTTCACGCGAAAATCAAGGTTGGGTGAAGTACATGGCGCAAGAACCTATCCTACTCAAAGCCATCAAAGATGCACGCGTAGGTGCGCACAAAAACCCAGGCATGAAAGGCCAATTCGATCAACAAGCCGCCATGAAAGAGGCCGAACTCGCCACCTTGCAACACACCATCATCCAAGAATATCCAGCGACATTTTTGGCCAAAATCATGACGTGGAAACAAGAGCCCAACAAAACGGATATGGCCAAATACTTCGACAATATCGACTTTACCGATGAGAGCATCATCCACACCAAAGTCATGTCGGACCGCATCGAAACCTTCATGCGTTCGTTCAGCAAGGGCGAAGAAAGTGGTTTTATCCAATGCATTTCTACGGTAGCTGAAAAAACCAAGGTCAACGATCGCGTATTGGAGTTCAGCCTCAACCAAATGCTGGTGGGCTTCTACGAAAGCAACATGGAAAATATCTGCATGTACATCATCGACAACTACATCAATGGTGAATCGTGCGGCGATTCGGACTTGTCGAATGTGATCAAATCCACTGCGAGCAGCATCAAAAACTTGAGCGTGGGCAATACGCCACCGAACATCCAAATGACAACATCTACGGGAGGTAAATTCGATTTGTATCAAACCGCTGCAGCACACAAATACACCTTGGTGATGTTTTGGAGCAGTTGGTGCGAACACTGCAAAGGCGAAGCCCCCGAAGTGCGGGCCTGCTATGATCAATGGAAGTCCAAAGGATTTGAAATTGTGGGCGTAAGCCTTGACAAAAACAAACAAGCTTGGACCAATGCCATTGCGGAGCGCGGCTTCACGTTCCCACAAGTGTGTGGAATGAATGAATACCAGTCGCCGGTTGCCAAAGATTACAGAGTAAGCAAAACACCGACCTTCTATCTCCTCGACGCCAATCAAAAGATTGTACTCAAACCCAAAGGTATTCGCGAAGTACAGACCTTTCTGGCGCAAAACGTGAAGGGGTGAAAAACCTATTCTATACAAGTCTCATCTTCATTTTGGCACAATGCCAACCACCTGCCGTGCCCAATACAACTTTCCATATTCACGGACACCGCGGTTGCAGAGGACTGCGGCCCGAAAACACCATACCCGCATTTATTCATGCCATGGAGTGGGGTGTCGATGCGTTGGAATTGGATGTTGTGATTACTGGAGATAGCCAAGTGCTCGTTTCGCATGAGCCCATCATGCTGCCATTGATCATGGCTAATCCCGATCCCAGCAAGGGTGCTGCAAACGGCGAGAACATCTACACAATGACCACAGCTGAGGCCCAATCTTATCGCTGCGGTACACAAACCCATCCCCGATTTCTGGAGCAGGTGAGCATCCCTACGTTCAAGCCCTTGTTGCGCCAAGTGGTGGACACGGTTAGCGCCTTCATTGCACAGCGCGGCAGCCAACACCCCTTGTACAACATCGAATTAAAAACCGTTTGTGAGCAAGACAGCCAAGGGCATTGGATTTTCGGCGACGACGTTTACCACCCCCAACCTTCGCGTTACGCGGAAATCTTTTTGCGCGAAATGAAATCGCTCCGCATTCAAGATCATGTGGTATTGCAGAGCTTTGATCCCCGCATATTGGAAGCATTGCACCAACAAGCGCCAGATATACCGCTAGTTTTTCTCAGCGAGGACACGCTCAAAACAGCAGCAGCAAAGTTGTCCGAACTCAGCTTTGTGCCCCATGGATTCAGTGTGTATTATCCGATGATCGATGCAGCATTGGTGGAATATTGCCAAACACGCGGCATCCAGTTGATTGCTTGGACGGTGAATGAAACCAGCGATATCGAACGATTGGTGCAACTTGGTGTTCAAGAAATCATCACGGATTATCCCGACCGGGCCTTGGAAGTGCGCAACAAACTTGGCCAGAAATGACACAACGTGTACAATAAAAAAAGGCCGATCAATCGATCGGCCTTTTTTAATTTATCGTATCGCGGAGCGCTTATGCCCAGCTCGCAATTTTCTCTGCTTTGTAGGCGCCAGCTTCCAATTTTTCGCGCACTTTGACGAAACATTCGATGGTGTAATCCACGTCTTTTTCGCTGTGCACCACGGTTGGAATCAAACGCAACATGATCACATCTTTGGGCACTACGGGGTACACTACGATGCTGCAGAACAAACCGTAGGTCTCGCGCAATTCCAAGGTCACATTGGTCGCTTCGCCCAACGAACCTTTGAGGAAAACGGGAGTCACAACCGAGTTGGTATGACCGATATCGAAACCGGCTTGGGTCAAACCGTTTTGCAAACGCTTGGCGATATACCACAAACGTTCTTGCAATTCGGGTTGTGTGCGCAACATTTCCAAACGCTTCAATGCACCGATCACGATGGGCATCGGAAGAGCTTTGGCGAAGGTTTGCGAGCGCATGTTGTAGCGCAAATATTCGATCACATGTTCGTCGGAAGCTACGAAAGCACCAACGGTGGCCATGGCTTTGGCGAAGGTACCGAAATACACATCGATGTCCTTTTGAACACCTTGGGCATCGCCCGCACCGCGACCGTTTTCACCGATGCTACCGAAGCCGTGTGCATCGTCGACAAACAAGCGGAAGCCGTATTCTTTTTTGTAGGAGACAATTTCTTTCAATTTGCCTTGGTCGCCTGCCATACCGAATACCCCTTCGGTCAACACCAAAATACCGCCACCCGTTTGATCGGTGATGGCCTTGGCGTGTTTGAGTTGTTTTTCGAAGCTGGCCATATCGTTGTGTTGGAAAACAAAACGTTTGCCGTGGTGCAGGCGCACACCGTCGACCATGCAGGCGTGGCATTCGCTGTCGTAGACGATCACATCGTGACGACCCACTAGCGCTTCGATGGCGCTTTGGCAACCTTGATAACCGTAGTTCAACAAGAACGCATCGTCTTTTTGCATGAACGAGGCCAATTCTTGTTCGAGTTGTTCGTGGTACTTGGTTTGACCGCTCATCATACGCGCACCCATAGGATACGCCATACCCCATGCAGCAGCAGCTTCAGCGTCTACCTTGCGGATATCGGGGTGATTGGCCAAACCAATGTAATTGTTGAGACTCCAAACCAAAACAGGTTTGCCACGGAAAGTCATATGCGGGCCCAATTCACCTTCCAATTTTGGAAAAGTAAAATAACCGTGAGATTCTTTAGAATGTTGGCCAAGCGGTCCGCGATTCTGTTTGATGCGTTCAAAAATATCCAAGGGATCTGTACTTTTAAGTTATACGAATGGAGGCAAAGATACAAAAATCCCTATTAAAATGTGGTCTAAACCACCGAGTTATCAGCCATGCATATTGGATATTGGGAGTTTACACGCATAGGAAAATTCTTCGATTTCAAGAGTCCATTGTAGTAAACCGTGACAGCTGTGCGTCATCTATTGGGACGAAGGCGGGTCATCTACCAAAGGATTTTCTTTTGTACCTTCGCACCTTTATTGATTTTTTAGTTTGAACGCAATTATCCGACGAAACATATCCTTTTCCGGCCTTTACATGGTCGCTGCTTTGCTTTTTGTGGCAGCCCTATTCCATTCATGCAGTGAATACAGCAAAATTCTGAAAAGCACCAATATCGAAGAAAAGTACAATTATGCTGTCAAAGCATACAACAATCAAGAATACTACAAAGCACTGCCAATACTCGAAGAGCTGATCGGAGTAACACGGGGTACGGGCCGCGCAGAAGATGTATTTTACTATTACGCCAAAACCCACTTGGCCGTGGAGGACTTTTATTTGGCCAACTACTACTTCAAAAGCTTCACCAAGACCTTTAGTCTGAGTCCCCGAGCAGAAGAATGCCAATTCCTGGCGGCCTATTGTTCCCAAAAAGTAAGTCCAGAAAGCTCGCTGGACCAAACCGACACCCGCAACGCCATTGACGAGTACCAACTCTTCTTGGACAAGTACCCCACCAGCAGCCTCCGAGATTCGGCGAATAAAATGATCCTAAACCTAAACAAAAAACTGGAAATCAAAGACGTAGATATTTGCAGGCAGTATGTCAAAACCCGACAGTACCAAGCGGCTGTATCGCGCATCGATCGATTTTTGCAGGAATATCCCATGAGTTCATACCGTGAGGAACTGCTTTTTATGAGCGTGGAGAGCCATTATGAATTCGCCAAAGGCAGTATCGACAAGAAGAAGATTGAGCGTTTTCGCACAACTATCGAAACTTATATTACATTTGCA